>DATEPF010000068.1:0-3299 GCA_035273325.1 Pyrinomonadaceae bacterium
GAAAAGTATCTGGCGTTAGCGCCGAACGGAAGCCTGGCACCCGCCATCCGTTCAATCATCGATCAGCTGAGGCGAGAGGCCGAGGGCGGCCTGGAAATCATTCCTTAGTAATCCACAGATTACACAGATTACGCTGATTAGGTGAGATACAGTTAAGACACGAATCTTAACTGCAGGTCCCTGAATCAGCGTAATCTGTGTAATCTGCGGATGTTACTGTTCCGAAGGCCTGACTTCGTAGTGCTCTTCAACGCGCAGGTGCCAAATCATCACCGCGGTAATGAAGCTACAGGCGAACGTTCCCACCCACACTGCTGATGGTCCATAACTCTCCATCACGGCTGTTCCCAGCCATGGACCCACAGCCAACGCCACACTGAATCCCATCGTATAAAGGCCCATATACGCGCCGGCCTGTTCCCGCGGCGCGATGTCAGAAACGAAAGCGGCGCTCGCCGGCAGGAAGATCATTTCCCCAAACGTCCAGACCACTACTGTAATTGCGGCGCCCACCACGCCGTCGACGAAGATTAACGCGCCGAATCCCACGCCGATAAGGACGGCGCCCAAGGCGAGTGAGTGACGATGTCGCCAATCAATCATTGCCATGTTCAGAGGAACCTCGACGATGATGATGATCACCGTATTTATAGCAAATAGAAGTCCTATACCCGCTTCCGTCATGTGTAGGTCGCGAACGAGAAACAATGGCATCGCCGCCAATGGCTGAAAGAAAACCATCTCAATCGGCAGCATCGCGATCAGAAAGTAAGTGAAGCGTCCGTTCTTTAAAACATCTGAGTAACGAAGTGCGGGTTTGGCTGAGGCTGTTTCAGTTTCCGCCGCCGCAAAGAGCTCCTTGTTGTCACGATGCAGCGCCCTCCAGGGCAACACTGCCAGGAGCAGACCCGCGAACAGTGACGTCGTACCGTCGACAAAAAACAACAGTTGATACGAACGCATGGCCAGAAACCCGCCGATGACTGGTCCAATGCTCATGCCGAGATTTATTGCCAGGCGGCTGAGCGCAAACGCAGCTTTACGGCGTTCGGGTCCGGCCAAATCGCCGATAATTGCCATGCTGGGTGGGCGAAATGCTTCGCTGGCCAGAGCCCACAATCCACACACGATAAATATTCCTGTGAGCGATGTGACAAAGGGAAAGGCGAAGAGAATTAGTCCGCTCAGAACGAGGGACAACTTCATGATGCGCAGCCCGCCGAATTTGTCAGAAAAGCGTCCGGCCAGCGGCGCTGTGACAATGGCACAAATTCCGTAGACGGTAAGGGCGAGCCCGGCAGTACCCGGTTGAAAACCGCGATCGATTGTCAGATACAAGGTGAGGAACGGCAGCACCATTGTGCCGGCACGATTGATGAGGATCGCCAGACACAAATACCAAACCTCGCGCGGTAAGGAGCCAAGGCCGCGCCAGGGATTCACGATGAATTAGTCTCCCTCGCTACCTCGCGATAACGAAAACAATCGTGATCGTGGTCGTTCACCAGCCCGACCGCCTGCATCATTGAGTAACAGATAGTGGAGCCTACAAATTTGAACCCGCGGCGCAGCAGATCTCTACTCATGGCGTCTGAGTCTGCAGTAACGACCGGAACCGGTGTTCCTCGCTTTCGTCTTTTCGGAGTCCCATTGACGAACTGCCAGATGTACGCGTCAAAGCTGCCAAATTCTTTCTGTACGTCAAGAAATGATTTTGCGTTCCCGATGGCCGCGTTGATCTTTAGACGGTTGCGAACGATACCTTCGTTCGACAGCAGGGCTTTAACTTTCTTGTCGTTATATTTTGCGACCTTCTTAGGATCAAAATTGTCGAACGCACGTCGATAAGCCTCACGTTTTCGCAGGATAATCTCCCAACTGAGTCCTGCCTGCGCGCCTTCAAGAATTAGAAACTCAAACAGTGTGCGGTCGTCGTGAACGGGCACACCCCACTCACGATCATGGTAAGCGATAGAGAGATCGGTTTTGGCCCACGCGCATCGTTTCGCCATGCGAGGCATTCTAGCAGGGAACTTCAAGATAAAAACGATCCACGAATTACACGAAACAAAACGAAAAGTCGTTCGTGTTATTTCGTGTAGTTCGTGGATCGCTTTTGGTTAATTCTTACCCAATCGACCTGCTAAACTGGCAACCACCGTAATCAGTTCATTTGCTTCAACCGGCTTCGCAATGTGTGTACTGTAGCCGGCAAGCACCGCGCGCATGCGGTCCTGGATGCGGGCGTATGCGGTAAGAGCTATCGCAGGCAAACGCACCTCAGTGCCGCTCTCCCGCTTTCGCAATTCGCGTATTAACTCGTACCCATCCATGTCCGGCATTCCTATATCACTGATCAGGACATCGAATTGAGACTCCGTCAGCAGTGAAAGGGCTTCGGTTGCCCTGGTCACGGCGGTGACGGCGCCCCCATGTTGCGCCAACTCAACCTTGATTAGATCCAATGTGTCAGGCTCGTCGTCCACCAGCAGAATTCTTAGTCCATCCAAACTCGGCGCCTCGTGGTCTCCGAACGCGACGGCTGCGGCCGCTGCGTTTTCCAAACGCAATTCACCACTCGGCAACGGTAGTAACACTGTGAAGATTGCGCCGGGGCCCTCCGTATTGTTCTGTGCCCCAATTGTGCCGCCATGAAGTTCAACCAGGTGACGCACTATTGCCAGACCGAGCCCCAACCCACCGTGTGTACGAGTGGTAGAGCCATCAGCTTGCCGGAACCGCTCGAACACGTGCGGCAGAAACGCCGGATCGATACCCGGCCCACTGTCTGTAACCTGAATCTGAACGTGAGTGGGAGTTTGGTTTACGAGTATTTTTACCTTACCACCGGCCGGAGTAAATTTGGCCGCGTTTGAAAGAATGTTCCAAACCACTTGTTGAAGACGGTCGCCATCGCCGGAAATCATTCTCAAACTGCTGTCGATAACGGTTTCGATCTTGATGTCTTTGGCTTCGGTCGCCGGCCGCACCGCGTCGAGCGCCCCATCAACGATAGAGACCAGATCCACCGGACTTAAGTTCAATTGAAGCTTGCCGGTAATTACTCTCGAAACATCGAGGATGTCTTCAATGATCTGTTTTTGGGCCCAGGCGTTTCGCTCAATTACCTCCAGCGCGTGCTGCGAGTCTTCCCGATCCAATCGTCCCGAGCTAAGCATGCGCGACCATCCGATAACGGCATTCAACGGGGTGCGTAACTCATGCGACAGTGTGGCCAGGAATTCATCCTTCAGACGGTTGGCTTTTTCTGCTTCGGCGCGGGCGGCGCGTTCCCGCTT
>DATEPF010000069.1:0-2915 GCA_035273325.1 Pyrinomonadaceae bacterium
ATTTGGGACGTCAAGTCAGTCCCACTCGCGCGCCATCCGCGCGGCTTCCCGAACCTGGTAACGCTGGCGTTGCTGATCGGCGCGGTTGTGGTGGTGATTCTGTGGTTTGGATTCTCGATGGACTACTCAACCACGCGCGACATTTATTTCACCCTGGCCATCGCACACGTTTTAGCGGAAGCACCATTTCTGCTGAGGATGATCTAAAACGACGCGTGCCGTGAAGTCAGTACCACCTGCGGTAGCGGGTGGGTTGTCGGTTCAGAAGGAACCCACCCGCTACCGCAGGTGGTACTGACTTCATGACGTTACGCGCCCTCTTTTTACAAATGTCTCCCAACGAACTCTGGATATTCCTGCCACTCGGTTATCTCGTCACAATTCTGATTGAAACACCAATCCTGCTCATTGGTCTTTCTTCCCGTCACACGATCAAGCGCAAACTGCTCGCAGGCGTCTGGTTAACAGCCTGTACTTACCCAATCGTCACCTTAGTGTTGCCGTTATTGTTCGCACCGGATTCGCGCACAGCTTACCTCCTGGTCGCGGAAACATTCGCCCCGGTCGCAGAGTGCGTTATTTTTTGGATAGCTTTTGGACGCGAACAACTTCTCGGCAGTCGTTCGATGTGGCGCGATTTCGCCGCGATCATCGTCGCCAACCTGGCGTCGTTCGGAGTGGGCGAATTACTCAACGCCTGGCGCTGGTTCGGGTTGTATGGCTGAAGTTAATTTGCGCCGTTTGTAACGGATTAAGAAAAACACCAGCAACGCCAGAAATGTCACGGACAAAACAAGTATCACACCCAGCACGATCAAAATCGGCAACATGGCCAAGTCGCTGGCACTGGGCCCGGGCGCTACATCCATTAGCATCAGGATCATTTCTTCTCACCTAAATCTTCTTTCAAAATCTTCGCTAGCAGGTAGGCGTCGATATTACCACCTGACAAAATCACGCCGGCTTTCTTTACGTCCTTCGGTAATTTTCCATGCAGCACCGCGGCCGCAGCAGCTGCCCCAGAAGGTTCAACCAGCAGCTTCATGCGAAAAAGAAAAAACTTTATGGTGTCGATAATCTCTTCATCAGTAACCGTCAGCACGTCTTCGGCAGTTTGTTGCAGGATTGGAAAGGTCAAAGTCCCCGGTGACTGGACGCGCAGTCCGTCGGCGATGGTGGACGGTGGGGAAATCGAAACCCGTTCCCCCTTCAAGAACGATTGTCGAGTGTCGTCGGCGGTGTCGGGTTCAACCGGAAAACAACGGATCCTGGTCTTCAAAGCCTTTGCCGCAGTGCTGACACCGGCGAAAAGTCCGCCGCCGCTGCAGGGAGCGAGCAACGCATCGAGATCCGGCTGCTCCGAAACAAACTCAAGCCCGCACGTGGCCTGACCCGCGAGGATCATGAAGTCGTCATAGGGAGGCACCAAAACACGGCCGTCGCGTTGTGCAATCTCGATTGCCACAGCTTCGCGATCCTGTTTGTGACGATCATAAAAAACGATCTCCGCGCCATAGCCTTTAGTCCCCGCGACCTTGGCTTTCGGCGCATCTTCCGGCATCGCAATAACGGCGCTGACTCCCGCCTCTTGCGAAGCGAGAGCCACGGCTTGCGCGTGATTGCCTGACGAAAAGGCCGCCACGCCTCGTTTTTTCTCTTCGTCCGTTAACGACAGTATTTTGTTGGTAGCACCTCGAATCTTAAACGCGCCCGCCCGCTGCAGGTTCTCGCACTTAAAAAACACTTCGCAACCGGCCCGTTCGTTGAACGTTCGCGACGTCATCACCGGTGTGTGGTGAACGTGGCCATTGATGCGCTCCGCGGCTTCCTGAATTTGTTGGAGAGTCAGCATTCGACTATTACCTTCGTGTTATTTCGTGTAATTCGTGGATCGCGTTTTAGGCGGGTTAAAACGATCCACGAAATACACGAAACAACACCAACAAATCAATTGTCCTTTGCTGGAGTTAGTTCAAACACCTCGCCGAAGCGCTGGACAATTCGATCTTCAACTTCGCGCATCTCAATCTCGTGGCCCAGAAGGTCCTGCATCGACGTTACTTGCTCACCATCACACGCGATGATCAAATTGAAGTAACTGAGATCTGTATTTACGTTCAGCGCAAAACCGTGGGTAGTCACCCAACGGGCAATGTGAACACCGATTGCCGCAACCTTTCCCCGCGATGTGTGCACGCCGGTTAAACCATCAATTCTAAAAGCCTCGATGCCAAAGTCAGACATCGTTTTAATCAGGACTTCTTCCAGATCGCGTACGTAGCGATGAACATCTTCACGATGCGGGGTGAGATTGATGATGGGATAACCAACAACCTGGCCCAACCCGTGATAAGTGATTTTTCCGCCCCGGTTAGTTTCAAAAACCGTGACACCGCGCGCGTCCAACAGTTCGGCAGACGAGAGAATGGCGGAAGTGTTTCCCCGCCGGCCCACCGTCAACGTGTGCGGATGTTCAAGCAGCAGAAGCGTGTCCGGCTGCGTTCCAGCCTTAACGGCGAGCTCGGTCTCTTTTTGGATCGCAAGGGCCGCAGAATACTCGACGCGGCCCAGGCGTTTGACGGCCAGAGCTTTGCTGTCAATCGATTGCGTAACCTGACTCATGCGTTTGGTTCATTCTACAGTCTCCATCAGACCAACCGTTAATGACGCACATCCGTTAAAAGCCCGGGACCGGGGACGCCGCTACGGCTTGCCGTCTGATGTGCGGAAGGTCTCTGACCTTCCGCACAATCTTCCAGGGAATCAGGGCTACGCCCTCTATCGATCCAGGAATCAGGGCAAAGCCCCCAAAGCCGGGCGGAAGCTTACGGAAGGTCAGAGACCTTCCGCACATCAGACGGCAAAGCCGTTAGTTCGTCCGATTTGCCGCGGCGGGCGTCACGTTATATTGTTTC
>DATEPF010000070.1:0-39486 GCA_035273325.1 Pyrinomonadaceae bacterium
CAAGTGTCACCGAGCGCACGACGAATCTGTTAAAGCCCGGGGCACGGTCTTAATTTCGTGTAATTCGTGGATCGTATTATCGTTGAGCAAAGCGGTCCACGAATTACACGAAATGACACGAAGAGTTGACCAAAACAGCAAACACTGGACATGGCGGCACCGACTATATCCTGCATTTGACATATAGACCGGGGTGCGCGTAAGGTAGTTCCCGAATCGAGTCCAGCTTAACTCCCTTCTCAGTCCTTTTGGCTACTGCCGATTAATCTGAATCTCAAAGCTACCCCAGTTAGAAAGTCAAGGCTTCTCTTTTTCTGGTTCAGTTCGAAGCCTTGGTAATTGGGAAGCTTTGGAAGCTTCTGTTTAATCCCGCAGGGGAAAGGTAAAAGAAACAATGTCTATGAAACTTTATGTCGGTAATCTCGCGTTCGAAACCTCAAGCAACGATCTGCAAACCATGTTTGCGCAAGCAGGCACGGTCGAAAGCGTATCGTTAATTGAAGACCGCGAAACCGGTCGCTCACGCGGCTTCGGGTTCGTCGAGATGTCGACCAAAGAAGAGGGCGAGGCGGCAATGGCACAGTTCAACGGTAAAGACGTTGACGGCCGCACGTTGAAGGTCAACGAAGCCAAGCCACGCGAAAATCGCGGCGGCGGCAATGGTGGCTCACGCTACTAATCCGAAGTTAATACTTCCGAAGGGCCCCTGGCGTTAATCACGCCGGGGGCTTTTTTGTTAGTTTGCAGGAATGAGCCTTCCGCGATTCCGAAGCGTCACTTGGTGTTATTTCGTGGAATTTGTGGAATTTGTGGATCGTATTCTACCCGGCCCAAAAACGAGCCACGAATTACACGAAATACACGAAAAAGCGAATTCGATTTGAGACCCAAGCTAACGGGTAGAAGCAAAAAGCTAACCCGTCAATACAGGCCCAGGTCCGCATTTGCCGCCCACACTGCGCTATGGTAAAGAGAGGTAATAATCATCATGAATAGACTCGTGTTTCTCGCATTCGCGGTCGCGCTTGGTGCCGTAATAATGGTTACGGCGTTGCCCCTCCGCTTTCCGCTCAGCCAGCAGGGAAACAAGCGTAATGAGAAAACACGACCAAATGGAGTGCAGAAAGTGACGAAGACAAACGACGAATGGAAACAGACACTGACGCCGGAGCAGTACCAGGTAATGCGGGAGAAGGGAACGGAAAGACCGTTCAGCAGCCCGCTCAACGAAGAGAAGGATCCAGGCACGTTCGTATGCGCCGCTTGCGGATCACCGTTGTTCAGCTCCGAAGCTAAGTATGAGTCGGGCTCTGGTTGGCCCAGCTTCTGGAAGCCAATTTCAGAAGAGAATGTCCGTGAGGAAGAGGATGGCAGTCTGTGGCAAAAGCGCACTGAAGTGTTGTGCGCCAGTTGCGATGCCCACCTCGGTCATGTCTTTCCGGATGGACCACGACCGACTGGTTTGCGTTACTGCATGAACGGGGTGGCGCTGAAGTTTGAGCCGGAGGAGAAGTGACAGATTAGAAAAATTCCCCTCTCTCTGGGAAGGGTTAGGGGAGGGTGCGGTGCGTTTATGTTTTGTTTTGAAGGAACCGTTTAACGTTGAGCACAAGAGAACATTTAACCGGCCCTATCAAAGTGTAGTTGACGCCTCCTCCAAGTTCTAAAACGCGTTGTCGTCAGACCCTCCCCTAGCCCCTCCCAAAGGAGAGGCGAATTTTTCAGTGTTCGATCTCCGCGAGATTGGCGATGGCCGCTACCAGTTCGTCTGGTTGCACAGGCTTCGCTACGAACATGTTGAAGCCGGCCGATAAGGCCCGGGTCCGGTCTTCCACCCGCACATAAGACGTCAGAGCGACCGCTGGGACCTGAGAAGTTTCCGGACCGGAAGTGCGGAGTTTGCTGATCAATGTGTAACCGTCTTCGCCCGGCATCGCCAGATCAGACACGACCACGTCTGGCTTAAACCATTCCAACGCCTCCAAACCCTCGCTGACCGTTGTGCAAGTGTGTATTTGCGCCTTCGATTCGGTAAGCATTAAGCCAAGAACCTGCAGGGTATCCACATCGTCGTCAATCAGCAGGACGCGCACATCCTCGAGTGACAACCCATCGGCGCCAACTGTCGGCGTAATCTCATCGGGAATCGGCACGCCCGCTGTAGAGTGGGCCCTCTGCCGCTTTGCCGGCGCCATCGGCAATTCGATGGTGAACGTGCAGCCTAAACCTTCGCCTGCACTGTGGGCCGCAACCGACCCGCCGTGGAGCTCCACTATTTGACGAACGATCGCGAGACCGAGGCCCAGACCACCGTGCAGGCGCGTGGTCGTCCCATCAGCTTGCCTGAAGTGTTCAAATATATGCGGCAGGAATTCACAGCTGATCCCCTGACCGGAATCCTTCACACAAATTTGCAGGTTGGAATTGGCACGCTGCACCTTAACTTCAATACTGCCTCCGCTAGGCGTGAACTTAATCGCGTTTGAAAGCAGGTTCCAAACCACCTGTTGCAGGCGGCTACTATCTCCCAACGTATGCCGCGCTGCCGGGTCGAGCGTGACATTGAGGTTCAAGTCTTTCGAGTCAATGGCCAACTGCACCGAATCGATTGCCGCGTTGATGACCGAAGCGATGTCCACTACTTCTTTCTGCAAACGCAACTTGCCGGTAATCATCCGCGAAACGTCGAGAATGTCTTCGATTAACTGCGCCTGCGACCTGGCATTGCGATCAATTGTTTCGAGTGCTTTTTGAGAAGTGTTCCCATCCAGCTTGCCGCTCTTTAACAGGTGTGACCAGCCGATGATTGCGTTTAGAGGTGTGCGCAATTCGTGAGAGACCGTCGCCAGGAACTGGTCCTTCATGCGATTGGCAGTCTCGGCTTCGGCGCGGGCCATCTGTTCTCCTACGAGGGCTAGCCGCAGTTTTTCTTCGGCTACCTTGCGGTCGTTGATTTCTCCCTCGAGCGCCAGAGCTTTTTGCTGCAGCCGCGCTATCTCACGCAAACGATCATCGTAGTTTTTTAAGTCTGCATAACTCTCAGACGGCAAGACGCGAGAATGAACGGTGCACACACCGTCGTGCGGCTTTGTAAACTTTTCGCTGCCGAAGCCGTTCATCGGATAGGCACAGAAAAGAGAGAACGCGTGGGCCTTCTGCAAGTCGTTCCAAAGTTCCTCGACACGAATCGCGGCCTCGTGGTTTCCCTCGGCCCACAACAGTGCGACCATCTCACCAAACGCGCGAACACGCGAGCGACCATCAGTTAGGCTTGAGATGACGCCCCCCATGACCTCCTGGAAACGCCCCGGTTCGGGAATGCCGTTCCTCATGAACTTCGAAAGAGTTTCGGCGGCATCGAGAGCAACATACTTACCCGACGCGAGCGCATTAGTAACGTCGATGGAATTCGCGCGCATCAATTCGTCAAGGCCATCACGATGTGCTTTAGTTGCTATCACAATGGCCGGGACGCCAGTCGTGATCGCTGACCCGATGAACCCGCTTAGTGAGTTCAACAGAAACCCATCAGACTCGTAAAACTGAACGAAGTGGTCGTCGTCGTTCGTTACCGACCAATCGGAACGCGGCGCGAGATGCAGCTGAAAATCTCTAGAGTCGAGATGAATCGATGGATTGCCGTTACTTTCCTGATTGCTGCTCAAAGCAAATTCTCCTGTATGAATGCCGGCTGCGCGGTGGACGCAAGCCAGTGTGAAAATGACCCGGTATTTTAACTCACTATTAGCCAATGCCTGTCGCAAATCGCCTTTCAAAACTATGACAAATCTGTGTCGTAGCAGCCGCGGGTTTTACGTAACTATTACCCGCCGATCCCCACCGCTGGATTAGGATGAATATTCCCGACAAAGCCGCAACTATTCGAAGCTCAATGCCTCAGGCAACGGAGGAGAACACGATGAAAGTGCTCATGGTGAATCCGGAATTTCCCGATACTTACTGGAGCTTTCGGCACGCACTACCTTTCGAACGGAAACGTTGTGCCTTTCCGCCACTCGGCCTGCTGACGGTCTCCTCGCTCCTGCCTGAATCTTGGGAACGGCGGCTGGTGGATCTGAACGTCAAGGCTATCAAAGACTCAGAAATCGAATGGGCCGACATGGTGTTTGTCACCGGCATGCTGGTGCAAAAGGAGTCGTTGCATCAGGTGGTTAACAGATGTAAAGCCATGGGAAAGAGAGTTGTCCTGGGTGGTCCCTACGTAACAACTACCATTGAGAATCTTCCAAACGCCGATCACATTTTCATCGGCGAAGCAGAAACCACGTTGTCTGAATTTGTCGCGGACCTGGAAGCGGGAAACGCCAAACGCACGTACCAGGCGTCTGAACGCCCGCCACTTTCGTTAAGCCCGGTGCCCGACTTCAAAATTGCAGATCGAAAGCACTACAGCTCGATGTCTCTGCAATATTCGCGCGGCTGTCCTTTCAACTGTGAGTTCTGCGACATCATAGAAATCTACGGACGCGTACCGCGTACAAAAAGTAACGAGCAGATGTTGGCTGAATTGGACGCGTTGCTGGAACTTGGTTGGCGTGGGACTGTCTTCATCGTTGACGACAACTTCATTGGCAACAAAAAGAACGTGCGTAAGTTCATGCCAGCACTGGCTGATTGGCAGGAACAGCATGGACAGCCGTTCTCTTTGCTGACGGAAGCCAGCGTGAATCTTGCGGATGACGAGGAGTTGCTGAGTGAAATGCGGCGGGCCGGTTTTCGTAAAGTGTTCCTCGGTATTGAAACGCCCGTGGAAGAAAGTTTGAAGGAAGCACAGAAGTCGCAGAACCGCGGAGACCTGCTGGAATCGGTGAAAAGGATACAGAGTTATGGGATGGAAGTGATGGCAGGTTTCATCGTGGGTTTTGATAACGATCCGGAAGACATATTCCAACGCCAGATCGACTTTATCCGCGAGAGCGCTATTCCATTAGCGATGGTGGGATTGTTGACTGCCTTGCCGGACACCCAGCTGTGGCGGCGCCTGGCAAAAGAGGGACGACTGCTGGGCGAGAGCACCGGGAACAACACGAATATCGCATTGAACTTTATCCCGCGCATGGACCAGACTCGTTTGGTCGAGGGCTATAAGTCGATCATGCGCACGATCTACACCTCTCCCGAGTTTTACCAGCGCGCGCTGGATTCGCTGAAACGCACACCTCAAAAAATGTCAGAACCGCTGCGTTATAACATTGTGTCGGGTCTGACCGCGTTCACACGCATCGTGGTTAAGCTTGGGATTACGGATCGCGACCGAAAAGAGTTCTGGCGTTACTTCGCGCGGGCTATGGGTGATCGCCGTAAGTTTGTGGAGGCAATGAGGCTGGCGGCGTTTGGTTATCATTTCCGGAAGCTGAATGAGGCCTACGGAGATTGATTAGGATCGGTCGGACTGGGCGAGGGCGGCCATCGCCTGAACCTTTTTTAGTTCCCCACCTTTCATCCCAAAGTAGCTGGCCATTTGGACCAGTTGCCTGGGATCTACGAAATCGGCGGGGTTCGAACAGAACTTGTCCATGGCCGGCCCGAATGCGCGGCAGCTCATTCGCTTCGGCACCTTCAAACCCAACCGGCACTTTTCGCCACCCTCATATTCCAAACAGAAGTCGCAAATGCTCACTGGTTATTTGTCCGACATGCTTGCCGGTCCTCTCCATACACAAACCGACAAGCTGAAAGCATGTCGGACATTGTTGTTTAGTGACCTACCGGGATTCTTTGAAAGCATGTCTTGCCTCCCGGTTCCTGCCATGAAATATCAAGGACGTAGGGCTTGACGCCGCCATTCGTTGACGTCAAGCGCGATAGCTGATCACGTTCACCGGGGACAGGCTTGCCATCGATCCAGGTGGTATGAGATATCACCACATTCTCAAGCGGCCGAACAGTGGTGACCGGCTCAAATCGAATATGTGCCTGCGATGGACCACCCGCGGTGGACTCATCTTTTAAGAACACCGTCAGAATCTCCACGGAACGCAGGGTTTCGCTGGTCGAGTTCTTTAGTTGCAAAGATAAGGTCGAGTCTGCCTCGACGAATGTACACTGAAAAGTCTTCATTATTTCCGGTCCCGCGTCCTGCTTCGTTTCGCAGTCAGCTTTTTGTCGTCTACTCGCGTTAACACGTCACCCGGTTTGCAGCCGAGCGCCTGGCAAATCTTCTCCAGAGTTTCAAAATTGATGCCCAGTGCCTTGTCCTTCTTGAGACGCCAGAGCGTGGTGTGACTGATACCTGTCTCTTTAGCGAGCCAATAGAACGTTCGCTGCTGTCGTTTTAGAAGTTCGTCGAGGTTGATGACAATCATTGAATTGAGCACTATGAGACATATTTACCACATGCGGCAAATATTGTCTATCCGTGATATATCCTGTATTTGACATATACTATCCATTCACGTAAGGTCAAGCAGTGATTAATCTCTACATTAATGAGCGTCGCGTGGGAGACGTTACGATCCTCGATCTCAAAGGACGCGCGCGTGTGGGCGGCACTACGGTCGGGTTGCATCGATCAATTCATGCCCTGCTTAGTGAAGAGAAGACGCTCATTCTTTTGAACTTGTTTGGAGTCACTTATGTTGATTCCTGTGGCCTCGGAGAAATAGTCGCAAGTTTTGTTACCGCGCGCGCCAGGGGCGGCGATATCAAGCTCTTGCAAGTCACCGATAGTCTCCGCGAATTAATGTCAATGACTAACCTCTTGAGCGTTTTCGATGTCTATGAAAACGAACGAGATGCGCTGGCAAGTTTTGCGAAGCACCCGCTGAGGGTCAAGCAACCCCAACATTTCTTTGTTTAGACACCGGAGGGCCAAATGAAAACAGTTCTGATGATGGCAATTCTCCTCATGATTGTTTCATTTCTTTCGCTCTGGCTTTTGCGACGCCGGGTTGCTACCGCACCTTCAGTTAACCACGTAGCTTCGCTCCCCGCTGAATTGACCATCCTCAAAAGGTCCGGCACGGGCCGATCTTTTCTGAACGACTGGCAGGTTATGCCCCAGCACGACGACCGGACGCCCGCGCTGGTGGTGGCCCCACAGCTTAGTGGTTATGCCTCTGCTGATCGATCGACCGCCAGGCGAAGCCATCAGCGGATGTACAGGCAATGGTCAGGCGAGCGCCACGATTAATTTCGTCTTAAATTGACTCAAAGCGAGGTATGAAGCAATTAAAAGTTTATTCGCGATGCGACGCGCTAATGGTGATTGGTTTGCACTCGACGATAACGGAGGTTTTCGGGTGCCGGTGTTCTTTAGCAGTAGTGCAGCAATGGCTGCGCGAATGCAGGATACGGGGATGGAATGTTTTAGGCCAGTAATCATCGACGCGGCGGCGTTCACAGATCTTTCGACCACGGACGATGGTAAAGGATCCTTTTGGCTCATTTCAGATCCGTTGCTAAAACTCAGCAAGGGCCGCTCGTTGGACCATCACGAGCTGGGAGCACTGCTGCGAGAGCGTGAAAGAGTGGTGGCTTAAGTGCCGCCAAAAATGGTTTGGTACTGCCGCCAATGCGGAACTGTGCTTCGTCTGTGGGTAGTGCGATGCCCGAATTGCCGAAATTCATCAATGAGTTGGCTACAGATGGGCGTAATTGCGATCGTGGGAGTCCCGATCCTCATTTACGTGTTACGGAGTCTTTAAGGCCCGTGCGCGTTAGTAAGGGAAGTTATGACAGAACAAAATAATCACAACGGACATCGACCTGCCGGCGCTGCTTACGAGGGAACCTGGCCTGGGATCGATTCCCGTTTCCGATTGATCATCGTTGCCAGTTTGAGGAGCAAACAACTGACGCAAGGCTCAAAGCCACGCATTGAAGTTGATAAAGGCCGGCGAAGAAACACGAGCATTGCCCTGGAAGAAGTGAAGCGAGGCCTGGTTGCATTCACAACCGTAGTCAAGACTCCGACTGATCAGATCAGTAAAGCTCAGGCCGCCGCGTGAACGGTTTACGTATGTACGTGCCATCTCCTGGCGTGACGGCTTCCAACAACAGCCACGTCTTTTACAGCCGGCGTGGCAACGGCCCGTATTACTGCTGGTCGTATGAAGAAGTGAATCAACGATGGAAGGTCTCCCGCGTCATTTCTCAAGGTTTTGATGCGCATCATCTGTCACTTGCTACCTGGAAGACCGTTCCCGAAACTCTGCAATCACGCCTTACCGACCACTACCTGGAATAACGGCGGTTGACGCCGCGATGCCAGCTCCGCCCAGCCTTGGTACACTCTCACTTGATGGCGCAAAGTTGGCAACCTAGAGATACCTCCACTCATCAGGACCATGTAATTGCTCATGTAGTCGGTGCGACTGTGCTTGGCTATTGGGTATGCGACGAAGTCTTGTACCTTCTGCTCGACATTGGTTTTGTGTGGATCGTTTTTCTCGATGGACAGATGACTCTGTTGCCCCATCCGGTAGCATTGAGCGAGCTTGATGCCGCGGAGGACGTGAGGGACGCCATCAAAGCTGACATCGATCTATTGTTGGGCGATAATGGCGAAGCTGAGAAACTTTCGCACGTTAAGCCGCCGCCTCTGCATTGCCAGAGTGACGCGTGTCGCATTACCAGCGTGGAGTTTTTCGAATCCGGCGATGATCGCCGCTTGTTGGTCCACGGTCAACATGCCAGTGTAAATATTCAACTGTCGATATTGAATGCGCAGATCCTGGTCGATGAGTACAGACGATAGAAAAGAAGCGGGCGGTGAAAACGAACTCGAGCGGGTGGCTGAGACGGAGCACGAATATCTTCATCAGCGTCTTAGAGACGAGCTAGGCAGGGAGCCGACGGAAGAAGAATTAGACGAGTGGCTGCGGCAACATACAGAGGGATATTAGCGGGGCAGAAGGCAGAAGGCAGGAGGCAGAAGGCAGGAGGCAGGAGGCAGGAGCAGACGTCAAACGTCAGAAGTGGTGTTCATTAAAAAAAAAGCGCCGCGCAATAGCCACGGCGCTTTTCGTGTTCCTGCTCCTGCCACCTGCCGCTGCCGCCTGCTCCTGCCTCCTGCCCCTGGCTCTTATTAGCCCATCGCTACGATTTGATTATCAACTTGCTTGACTCCACTAATAGAACGAATCGCGCGTTCTACCTGTGATTTCAGGGCATCGCTTTTTACGGTCCCGGTAATAGTTACCCTGCCATCAAGCACAGTCGCGATGATGCCAAGTGATGACAGCGTTGGATCATCCGCAAGTTTTTTGTCGATGGCAGCCTGAATGGCGCCATCCTGCGAAATAGCGGGTGCGGAACTACCACCACTGGGCGCTTGCTGGATAATCACCGGCGCCTGACCGGCAGGAGCGGGCTGCTGAATTATCACAGGCGGCTGTTGTTGCGGAGCTGGTTGCTGAACGATGACGGGCGGCTGCTGCGTAGCCGGTTGGGTTTCAGCCAGGTTCGCATTGGTTGTGTCGGTTGGTCCATTCATCAGGAATAGAACAACAATTGTAATTAAAGCGATTGCCACGACGACAATAACGCCAACTGTCGCGCTCGAAATACCTCCTCGATCATTACGAACGGCCTCTGTGTGTGTTACTTCCCGTCTCGCAGTTGGGGTCTCCACGACCACCCGGCTTCGTCGAGCCTGCTCATCATCGTATGCCATGTTTGCCTCCTAATATTTAACTCAATGATAGGTTCTCTTATTTGAACTTGCAGGTGAGAAGTGCAACTGCCATTCCTCATTCGAGTTTCGACTAGCGCCACTAAATCTTTAGTAAAACGCGACATTTTCAAATGACCCGACCGCGCAGTCGGAATGAACGTATGCTTTTGATTCTAGCCACGTTCCCACACGTTTAGATCAAGACAGTACGGACCCCTTACTTTTAGGGCGGTTGGTGGATCCGATTTCAACCGACAAAAAAGCGATCCCCGAATTACCCCAACACGCGAAACTAGAATCCCTGATTTGACTGTACCTGAGACGCTGTTTACTGTTTCGGCTTATGACAACAGCCATCATCCATCATCCGGTTTTCAAAGAACATGACACTGGCCCAGGCCATCCAGAATCGCCGTCGCGTTACAGCGTGGTGATGTCTGCGTTGCAAAACGATCAGCTCCTTTGGTCAGAGCTGGCGGAGATTCAGGCGAGGGAAGCTCCGCGCGGCGACATCCAGGCGTGTCACACACCGCAGCTTTACAAACAAGTAGAGCGCGTTGTTAAGGACGGGACCGGTTATCTGGACCAGGATACAGTCGTTTCAATGAAGTCGATGGATGCCGCTTTGCGCGCAGCGGGAGGCGCCTGTCAGGCCATCGATTTGATCATGTCGGGTGAAGTCGCCAACGCCTTTGTGCCGGTTCGGCCGCCGGGTCACCACGCTACAGCTGAACGAGCTATGGGTTTCTGTCTCTTCAACAACGTTGCAGTGGCTGCCCGTTATGCACAGAACAACTACGCAGAGATTGAACGCGTCGCGATCATCGATTGGGACGTTCACCACGGGAATGGTACGCAGGGAGTTTTTTATGACGATCCCACGGTTTTCTTTTTTTCAGCTCACCAGTACCCGTGGTATCCGGGCACCGGTTCTCGCGGCGAGAACGGCGTATCGCGCGGAGTTGGTTACACATTGAACGTGCCATTGCGCGCACATACGCCATCGGCCGAGCACGTCAGGATGTTTGAAGCAGCAATTGGTGACATCTCCGGAAAGTTCAAGCCTGATCTAATCATCGTGTCGGCGGGGTTTGACTCACACAACGGCGACCCGCTCGGGCAGTTGCTCCTGGAGGACGAGCACTTCATCAGCATGACGCGGACAATGAAAGAGTGGGCAAAGCAGGCTTGCAACGGCCGTCTCGTTTCCTGCCTTGAAGGCGGCTATAACCTTTCGACCCTGGGTGAAACGGTTCGCGCGCATGTTTGGGAGCTTGCTGACGGGTAGCGAAAAGAGCGATTTATCATTTGTGATTTCAAATTTGTCATTTGTCATTGGATTTGTCTAAAGCGCGAAATCTGGCTTGCCTGAAATAGGGCGTTGTATCAATCGGAAAGTTGTGGGGACGATCCGAAGTATCGAACAAAAATCAATGACAAATGACAAATGGTTTGCTGGCGCTATTCACCTTTCCTCAAATATCCTTTGAACGCAGCATCTCACTGGAGTAAACTCCGCCCAACTAATGGTTTCGGATGCGAGCTCCGCCGGCGACAGGTTGAGCGCCAGCTCTTCTCAACTGTTTTCGTGGTCGCAGCCAGCAGATGCGGACTTGTTCAATCGCTCGTTCCGAAGTGGCGAAAGAGGGAAATGCCTCAACATCCTTCTTGGGAGATCAGAGACATGCCAGATATCGAGATTACGTGCGCCGAGTGTAGTAACAGCTTTCCTTTCACCGAACGCGAGCAGGAGTATTACCAGGAACGCAACCTGACGCACCCCAAACGTTGTAAGCCCTGCCGGGATGCGCGCCGTTCAAACTTTGGCGGACCGCGCGGAAGTGGCGATCGCCAACGCTTCGAAATAACGTGCGATCAATGCGGCAAGAACGATTCGGTCCCATTCAAGCCTTCGAGTGGCCGGCCGGTTTTATGTGGCGAGTGCTTTAGTGCCAATCGGGCCGCGCAGCCGCGAACCTAAAGCCGAGTCTGAAAACGGTTACACCCGGAAATTCTGCTCACACGATAAGACGCAGGCCTCGGCGCGTATTGAAGAACAGCGCCCTGCAATTGAAGATGACTTTTGAAACTATCCAACTCGAAATGCTCGGCAGTATTGCCGTTATTACACTAAACCGGCCTGACGCGTTGAACGCTTTGAATACTCAGGTGGGCCAGGAGTTTCAGACTGCCGTTGATCAGATCCGACAAAGCGGCGCCCGCGCTGTAGTCCTTACCGGCGCGGGTCGCGCTTTCTGCGCCGGCGGCGACCTGCGAGAGATGCAGAAGATCGCTGAACGTGATGGAAGAGTGGAAGCGTTCTTTGATGAACCGTTGCGAATGCTGAACGAATGCATCCTGCTAATTCGGAACACGCCCATGCCATTCATCGCGGCGGTAAATGGGGCGGCATCCGGCGGAGGGTGTAACCTCGCCTTGGCATGTGACATCGTCATCGCCGGCGAAGGTGCAAGGTTCAATCAGGCATTTATTAAGATCGGACTGGTTCCGGATTGCGGCGGCACGTTTATCCTGCCCCGACTCGTGGGGTCGAGACGGGCAACTGAGTTGTTGATGACTGGTGATGTAGTGGACGCCAGATCGGCGTTTCAGATGGGGATGATTAACGCTGTAGTTCCGGACTCAGAACTAATTGCTCGAGCTATGGCCATGGCGGAACGATTAGCCCAAGCGCCCACGGTAGCAATCGGTTACATCAAGAAACTGTTGGAGGCGAGTGCCACAAACGATTACGCGCAACAACTTGAGCTCGAGAGGACCACGCAGATTGAGGCAGGGAAGACAAGTGACTTTAGAGAAGGGGTCACCGCGTTTATAGAAAAACGACCGGCAAAGTTTGTAGGCGGGTGAGCTGTTCGAAATTTGTTCAGGAATGCGAGCCGCCGGTCTGACTGGCGGCTCTTTTTTTATCCGCAGATACACAGATTACGCAGATTAGGACGGACAGATAAGGAGGGAGTCACTTACGACTTGGAGATTGAACGCATCCGAGTGTAATTCTCCTGAAGAAATCTGTGTAATCTGTGTAATCTCCGGATTAATTCGGTTATGGATTCGTTAACTTACTTCCAGCTACTCCGAACCAATCGGTCATTCCGCCGGTTGTGGTGGGGCCAGGTTATTTCCGAGCTCGGCAACTGGTTTAACTTCATCGCCGGGCTGGGCATCGTGCGCCTGATCTCAAACGGTGATCCGGAAGTGACCACAATCATGTTGTTATCGCGGCTGGTTCCATTCACCGTCTTTGCGCCGCTTGCCGGCGCCTTTGTGGATAGATGGTCGCGACGCATGGTGATGATAGTTAGCGATATCGCGCGGGTCGGCGTGGCTTTCGGTTTCCTGCTGGTCCAGACCTCTGAAGACCTTTGGATCGCTTACCTATGCACGGCGTTGTTGTCCTTCTTTGGTGTGTTTTTTGAAGCGGCCAAGAACGCGTCAGTACCAAACATCACTGGAGAGCGCGACCTGCTGGCCGGCAACGCGTTGATGTTCTCGTCGCGCTTTCTGCTGATGTCGTTTGGCGCCGCGTTAGGAGGTTGGACTGCGGCGACTGTCGGTTACCGGGCTGCGTTCATTGTCAATGCCATTTCCTTTTTTGGGTCGGCTATCTCTGTTTGGCTAATCCCCGAGCGGGAAACGCGCGAAGCATCTGTGACGGTTCCGACGGTGGAGATCAAGAAACGTGGTTACTGGGCTGACATCCGCGAGGGTTGGGCGTACATCGTTGTGCATGCACCGGTAGCAGCGATCATTGGCATTAATATTCTATGGGCCAGCGGTGGCGGCGCCGGCAACTTAATCGTCGATCGGCTCGGTGGAATCGTGTTCGCGGAACGTTCCGGCATCAGTGGTGATGCGGCGGTAGCCTGGTTCTTCTTTGTGGCCGGAATTGGTTTGTTCATCGGCATGATGGTCGCGCGACGGGTGGGCACATATTTTCACGTGACCGGAAGGACCGTGGGTTTTATTGGCTGGAGCCTGATTTTTCAGGGGGTTTTGTTCGCGCTTATTGGATTCATGCCAAACCTGTGGCTGGCGTGTTTATTGTTGCTGGTAAGTCGGATACTTCTCGGCGCCGAGTTCGCAGTGCAGGAAACATTGCTGATGAGACTGGTTCCGGATCGGCTGCGGGGTCGCATCGGAACCAGTGATCGCGCTGCAGAATTTCTGATCTGGAGTTTTTCCACCGCGGTGGCAGGTTGGTCTCTGAACTTCATCACGCCAAGAACCTTGACGGTGATCTGCGGATTACTTTCGGGAACGGCGGGACTTGTGTGGTTAATCTTGTTTGCAACCCGGCGAGTAAGACTGCCGAGGAAGGTGACGGCAGTTGAAAACGCTGAAGTCACTGCGGGAAGCGCATGATTGGAGGCGTCGGCGTCCGCGAACCGAAAGAGTCTCGTTCATTGCCTTAATACGTCCAAAGCAGGAGGCGCCTGTTTCACTGGGATCGCGGGCGTCCACGCCCGCACTGAGCGAAGCGAAAATTCTTTCATAAGCGACCTATTTTCAAGGGAACTCGCTTTCGGGAGCGTGGTCCATGCTCACCAGTGTTAGTTCACGGTAGTTTTTCGCTTCGCTCAGTGCGGGCGGGGACGCCCGCGATCCCAGTAAAATAGGAGCCTCGTTCTGTGAAGGAATTAAGGCAATGAACGGGAGTAAACAAAAAAAGGGCGCACCCCCCGAAGCGGTGCGCCCTTTGTGGTTGTTGAAAACTATTTACGCGTCCGAACGCGAGTGAATCAATCGCCGGATGCGGTCCGCAAACAGTACGTCAATCTTTCGCGGCTCGATCAAGGCCGTGACTTCTCCTGCACCCCAGATCGGATGGCTCATTGTTTGGCCTGTCCGATAAGTGCGTTTCATGTCGTATGGTTCACTGTTTTCCGATTTCGAGCGTGAACGGGTGATCTTGGCGCCATTCGAATATGAACCACGTGTGCCACACTTGGGGCAGGTTACTCGTGAAATCAATCCTCTCTTCGTGATCGAAGCCACCACGTGTCCGCGCTCTTCCTGACAAACCGCGCAGAGTTTTTCGACCCGGTCTCCGATCGCGTAAATTGGTTTTGCAACAGTCTGCTTTTCCATAAATCCCTTTCTGGTAAATCGTAAATGGTAAATAGTAAATAGTAATTAAACTCGTTGTCCTGGAAACCCGTTCCGCGTCACCTCGATCGCTTACGGTGAAATGGTGAATGGTCTATTTGAATTTACCATTCACCATTTACCCCTTTTCTTACCAGCGAGGCGTCCGGTCGTTGCGACCACCACCACCACCGCCGCCACCGTAGCCACCGCGACCACCACCACCACCGCCGCGGTTGCCGCCATAACCGCCACGACCGCCACCGCCGCCGCCGCGATTGCCACGATCTTCGCGCGGTCGCGCCTCGTTGACGGTAAGGTTACGGCCGTTCAAATCTGTTCCGTTGAATTGTTGAATCGCCTTCTCGCCTTCCTCCTTGGAAGCCATCTCGACAAAGCCGAAGCCTCGCGAACGTCCAGTGTCCCTGTCTTCCACCACCGTCGCCGACTCCACCGTACCCGCCTGAGCAAACAGTTGTTGGAGCTCCTCGCTCGAGGTCTGGAACGAGAGGTTCCCCACATAAAGTTTCATAGCCATAACTGGTGTGTTCCTTGCTCGCTAGGAGCCTAAAGAGAAGCTTCGAATCAAAGGTAACTTCGGAGTAACGGTCTCAGCGAAGGCCCGCGTTCGGGCGCTCACGGGAGCAGCTTCTACATGTTTTTATTGCCCGCTCTCGACCATCCAAACGCCGAAGCCGACTTGTGCCGTTGGCGGATCACCGTTGATGCAGGAGAGAAGGATTGACCCTTTAATAATGCCTCATACGCGGCATAGTTTCAAGTTGCGAAGGTACGGTTGGACCATCATTTCGGAACGAATTCGGAACAAATGGCTTACAGAACTATTACAGGCCCCAACAGTCGCATTACACAACTGTTACAGGCTGCATCTTCCGTAATTGCTAGGATGACATCTGAGTTTTAGACAATAACGCGAGGGGTAGAATGACATACATATCAAGCAATCCTAATAAGACCGGGGCCATCAGTTGGAACACAACCATCTTCATGATTCTTTTCCATCTGGGGGCCATTGCGGCCCTGTTCATGATGAGCTGGCGCGCTATCCCGGTAGCCCTTCTGCTCTGGTGGATATCGGGCAGCCTGGGTGTGGGCATGGGCTTCCATCGTTTGTTGACGCATCGTGGCTATAAAACACCGAAGGCCGTCGAATACTTCCTGACTTTCTGTGGATTGCTATCGCTGGAAGGCGGCGCGATCAACTGGGTAGTCACTCACCGTATTCATCATGCGAACACGGACTCGCATGGCGATCCACACACACCGCGAGACGGTGCCTGGTGGGCGCACATTGGCTGGATCCTCCGCGGCACTGGTCAACAACATGAAGACCACGTGATGCAACGGTATGCGCCCGACCTGATGAAAGATCCGGTGCACGTCTGGATGAATCGTTTGTATTTCGTCCCACTAGTTCTTTCGGGAGTAGTGTTGCTCGCGCTGGGTGGGTGGTCCATGTTCTTCGTTGGAACTTTTCTGCGCGTGACTGTGGGCCTCCATGCTACCTGGTTGGTTAATTCTGCGACGCACATGTGGGGAAAACGCCGATTTGAAACCACAGACGATTCCAAGAATAGCTGGTGGGTGGCGCTGCTCACGTTTGGCGAAGGCTGGCACAATAACCATCACGCGCATCCACGTGCAGCAAAGCACGGACTTCGTTGGTATGAAATTGACGTGAACTGGTATGGAATCAGAGCTTTGAAATTCCTCGGTCTGGCAAGAAATATCAGGTTGATTGCCGACGACAAGATTCCGGGACGGCCGGCTTACGAGGAGCTTCAGAAAGCGGCATAGTTACGAGGTTCATCCGTTACGAGCGGTATAGATTTCCCATATATCATTTAAGATCTTTCATTTGCCATTACGCCCTGTGTTTGTTGGTGCATGCCAGACGGCGCGACGCCCCGGTGGGAATACAATCCACGAATTAAGACGAACGTGCGGCAACAATAGCAAATGAAAAATGTGAAATGATATATGGAAAATCGTCTCTTCCCCGACTACGTTTCTGTCAATTCATCCCGTAGAATCGCTTCATGGCTGTTAGTGCCCGCAGTGGTTCCATCGCATTTTTTATAACACTGGGCGCAAGTCTGGTGGCGGTTGCGATCGCGCTGAACGTTGGTTGGATCATTCTCAACTGGCGCGAGGTGGCACTGTTAGTCTTTGGCATCATCTTTTTCCTGTTGATCATCGTCGGCCTGGTTTTGAATACGACCTTCCTCATCCGCGAAATACGCCGCAATGAACAGCACGACGCTTTCATTAACGCTGTCACCCACGAATTAAAGACTCCGCTGGCTTCGATCCGTCTCTACCTCGAAACTTTAAAAACACGAGACCTTGACGAAGCACAACGTAAAAGTTTCTACGACGTAATGCTCGCGGACAGCGATCGTTTGCTACAGACGGTTGAACTGGTGCTGCGAGCGGGCAGTGTCGGCCAACGTAAACGACAGCTCAACGTCACCCTCGTTGATGTCGGCGAGATTGTGGAAGACTGTCTAAACGTGGCGCGTACCCGGTATAACCTCACGCCCGACTCGTTGACCTACACGAAAAATTTAAACGGAGATAAGGCGCGCGTCACCGGCGATGCGGATGAATTGCGGGGCGCCGTTTCCAACCTGCTCGACAACGCGGTCAAGTACTCGGACAAGAAAGTGCATTTGTCTGTCGAGCTATCGGCTCTGGATGAGAAAAACATAGCAGTAAGTATTGCGGACCAGGGAATCGGAATTCCGGCGACGCAGTTGAAACGGATCTTCAAAAGATTCTATCGAGTGCCAGGCCGGGTGATGGCACGATTCAAGGGAACGGGACTGGGCCTTTTCATTGTGCGATCGGTGGTTGAAAAGCACGGCGGCAAAGTTTTTGCGGAGAGCGCCGGCCCCGGACAGGGAAGTACCTTTACTATCCAACTTCCGCGAGCGTGAACGAAGGCAGCAAACGATGAGCGCAGTACTGGTTGTCGAAGATGAGCAACATCTGGCCGACGGCTTACGCTTTAACCTGGAAGCCGAAGGCTACACCGTGAGTACCGTCGGTGATGGCGAGAGTGCCCTCGCGCTACTGGTCGATCAAGACAAGCGTTACGACGCGCTTGTGCTGGACGTGATGTTGCCGGGGAAGAGCGGCTTTACGGTCGCTTCCGAGTTGCGGGCGGCCCAGCGTTACATTCCTATTTTGATGCTGACTGCCCGCGGTCGTCCTGAAGATGTGCTGCACGGCTTCGAAGCCGGCGCGGACGATTATCTGACTAAACCTTTCGACCTGACGGTTCTGCTCGCGCGCATCAAAGCATTACTGCGCCGGCGAGAATGGTTTCATCAAGACCGGACCAATGAAGCGGAAACTCAGTCGGCAAAACCCGCAACCCAACTGGACCGGTACACGTTTGACGGTCGCGTGATCGATTTTGAAAACCTGGAACTGCGCACCGGCGATCAAACAATTCGTTTGACGCTGATGGAGATGGCGCTTCTAAGATATCTGGTGGTGCACAAAGGAAAAGTAGTCTCGCGAAAGTCGATTCTGGAAGATGTTTGGGGGCTGCACGAAGAGACAGACACGCGGGCCATCGACAATTTTATCGTGCGGCTGCGGAAGTACATTGAAGACGACCCGGCTAAGCCTACTCGTTTACTGACGGTTCGCGGGGTCGGCTATCGCTTTGTGGACGAAAATTAACCTGAGGCGCTGATGATTGAAGCGCGCACTCCCAACAAATCTGAAAAATCTTTTGAGTAGATGGCGTCTATCTTGCGAATCCCACTGACGATGTCAGTTAGCTCATAGCCGGAGATGAAACCGTTTTCGGTATGCGAGATGGCCCACGAAGGAATATGGGCGGCTGTTTGAAGCAGGTCTTCAACGAAGCCCAGGTATTGTTTCTTGCTTTGAACGCGCGAGCCCAGTTTGCCCGCCCGGGTTCTTTCCAGGTCCTCCCAGAAATCATCACTCCCCAACATCCATTCCTCGCGCCAGGCGAACGGACTCTCCTGTAGTGACGTGGATTGCCCCGGCGCCGGCAGCCGGAGGAACATCAAGTCCGTGTGACGCCGCTCGGCCACAAACGTACGAATGTCTTGGCGGGTGGCTTTGCTGCGCAGATTGTTGTCCACGGGTTGAGGGAAGTTTTCCGCAAAGCGACGAAACAGGCGCGACAGTGAGAGTGGTTCGCGTAAGTGCCTGCTTTCCTCGCCGAAAGATAGTACGTAGTCGCCCACCATCATCCCGGCAGTTAAGGCCACAGCGCGTTTATGAGGAGACTCGAGTCGCTCGCAGTTGAAGCGCACATTGTCGAACCACCAGGCATCGGTTTCGTTGAACCATTTGGACATTGCCGGATTGTCCAGACGGTCACGCGGCACATAAGCATCGTCCGTCAGAACATCGATGTCTTCTGAAGTTAATTTCTCTGAATCGTTTTCCACAATCGCGGTGGCCTTCGTGTAGGCCCAGTTCATGTAATCGTTTGCAGCCACGCGGATTTGCCAACGCTTCAAATGGAGACCCAAATCGGGCTCGCCGGTAAACGGCAAGGCAATGGAAGCAAACTTCAGGCGTCGCAAAACACTGAGTTCGAAGTTTAACCAGCCGTTTGGGAAAGTCAGTGGGGCCATGGGCACGCTAGCGATACTATCCGTTGTAAGAAGAGAACAGTTTTATTTCGTTATCAATTGCGTTATCGGTTGGTGCATCGACCTCTTGTGAAGCACGTGGGGCATGAGATCGCAGTTGTTCGAGACCTTCCAAAGAAAGCAGGACGGCTACCACATCCGGATCGAATTCAATTGCCGAACCTTCGATCATCTGTTCGCGAGCCTGGCTCTCAGTGAACGCGCGACGATACGGCCGGTCGTCGGTCATAGCTGCATAAGAATCGGCGACCCGCAGGATGCGCGCGCCTAATGGTATTTCTGTCTGTCTGAGGGCATCGGGATAACCGGCGCCGTTCCACCATTCGTGGTGCCAACGCACCAGAAGTTGAACGGCACGATCAGCACTCGCGCGCGCGGCTTCCTGTTCACCGATCACAGGGTGTCGCGCCAGATCGAGTCGCTCCTCCGCCGTCAATGGTCCGGACTTTTTGATGTAGTCACGTTCCATCGCGACCTCGCCCAGGTCATGCATACGCGCCGCATTACGCAGAGAGCGGCGGTCCTGTGGCGCCATGTGGAGAACAGCGGCAATCGCGTCCGCGATGGCGGCTATTCGCTCCGCATGGGGATGTGCGTATTGCTCAAACTTGTCGGCGGCTGCCGATAGTTGCACATAAGCCTCACGGGCTATCCGATCTCGCTCGTTGTCGACTGGTAATCCAGACATAACTCTATCGGCGACTGCGCTGCATCTTCCGCCGCAGTTGATTGGCGGTCGCGCTGTTGGGGTCGAGCTGTAGTGCTCGTTCCAATTCCGTTTGTGCGCGTTTTAGAAATTTTAGATCAAAATATAACTCAGCCAGCATCGTATGAAAGAGCGCATTGGACGGATCAATCCTAACGGCTGCCAGGATTTCATTTTCTGCCAGCCGGCGCGTGCGCTCACTTGCTGCCAGTGCCCGGCCATAGTAGGCGCGGTAACGCGCGTCTGACGGATTCATCCGCGCAGCCGCCGCGAAATGCGGAAGCGCAACATCGGCGCGATCTTCCTGCAACGCGGCGAGACCGTCCTGAAACTCCTGTTCGGCGTCACCCACGTTGGTATCCAAATCGCTGACGCCGGCGGCGGCGGCGGAATCTTTTTGCCTCGCGGGCTTTGACGGCCTGGACGGAGAACCGCTGAACTTTCGCTTACGTTCGAGAGTCGCATCGTATGATGCTCGGGCCGTTTGATCACTTAGTGTCTCATAAGCCTGCGTCACGTTGGCGAATGCGGCACTCAGTCTTACGTGAAGAGGTGTGCCGGATTTCAGATGGAACCGGTCCGGGTGATAACGCCGCGCCAACGTGTAATAGACTTCCTTAATCTGATCCGCGCCTACATTTGATGTGAGATCAAGGACGTCATAGTGGTCCTCCGCCGCTTCAACCCGCTCGAGAAACTGAAGCAGGTCCGTGTCGTCTTTTTCAAGGGTCCAGGGCACGGCTGCAGCCGGCTCGGCAGCCGAGGGTTCGGCGTCCTCAGGTTCATCAACGCCTCTCGCAACCTCTCGAAAAGCCGGCTGCCAGAAGTGGCCGTTGACCGCGCCGCCCAGTGCCAGTCCATAAATTGTGCGCAACGCATCGAGTTCACGGAGCCCGCTCACCGCCACCAATTGCTCAAGCGGCGTTGGAGAATCGAGACGTGACAATAGAAAACTCTCGGCTGGAAGCAAGGTTTGGTCTTCGTCCGTGTGTGGGGCGCGCGACAGTGTTTCCGCGGGATTCCGGAAGCGCATACTCACGAATTTCAATGGCAATCGATAGGCCGCCTCGCGCATTAACGTCCGGACGTCGATATTGATGCGCACGTCCTCACCCAGGTGCGCCCGCTGATCAAACTCCCAGTTACCGTCGGTCCACAATAGCGCCACACGAAGCACGTCAGCGACGAGATTCGCGAGCAGCCCGTCCGCTTGCGTTTGTGTGAGCGCACCTTTCGCGCTGAGTGCTTTTGCCAGAGCGATATCGGAACCATTGGCGCCAAACGAGCCTAATTCTTTTTTCGAAACCAAATTATTCTTGGAAAGATACTGGCCCAGACGGAGGCTGCGAATGTTTGAGGCAGCGAAAACGACCGTGCCCCGCTCGAAGTAAATGGCCGCGCGCGCCTGCGCATTTTCGAGGCGAAGAGTGCCCGATAATCGCTTGGTGGAGATCTCGCGAATGAGTTCGGCTAACGGGTGGTCGCTTAGTTTTCCCTTCATGTAGTCCTGGCTCAGCGCAGTAACGTCTTCGAAGCTGCATCATAACGCACGATTTAGCTAAAAAAGAAGCAAGGCTTTGACACTCGATTGATGCAGCCTTATATTTAAGTTACCGAAACAAAACAGGTAAGTACAAAGGGAAGTTTGGAGCTTCCGCATCCACGATCCATCCATCCAGATGGTTGAGAAAACAGTCCGTCAAGCCGTGATCGAGCAGAAGAACATTGCACCAGAACCGGTCGAAGATGAGCGCATTGCTCATCTAATCGAGCAGTTGAAACAGCGCAAGGTCGAGCTTGAAGCCGCAAACCGCGAACTCGAACATGTATCGCGTTACCGGTCGCTATTTCTCGCTCGGATGTCGCATGAACTGCGCACGCCGCTGACATCCATCCTGGGGTTCACCGAGATTCTGTTGGATCAGGAACAACTCACTGACGCCCAGCGTGGTTTCTGCCAGAAGATACGTAATTCCGGGTTGCAACTATTAACCAGCCTTAATCAACTGGTCGATCTTTCGCGGCTGGAGGTCGGGCCGGCTGAACTTTTTTTGCACGAGTTCTCTTTGCGCGATACGCTGCGTGAAGCCTGTGCCGCGGTTGATCGGGTCGCACACAAACTCGAAGTGCGAGTCGAATGCGATGTGGATCCGGAGATAACCACGATTGTGTCTGACCAGGGGCGGTTGAGGCAGATCCTTTACACGTTTCTAGCGTGGGCCGTCAGTCGTAGTAAAGAAGGCCAGGCGGTGGTCGCTTACGCCCAGTTTCAAAGCAACAAGGCGCTGCACATTCGCATAGACGACGAAGGCGAGCCGGTAACTGACTTCGCGCGCGTGTTTGAGCCTGACGAATCTGCCCATGCCGGTAGAACAGATTTGAACGAGATGGGAATAATCATTGGGCGGCGTTTGCTGGAAGTAATGAAAGGCACCGTCAGTCTTGAGAACCGCCCATCCGGCGGATTGCGCACAATGCTTCAGATCCCCGCGAGTCATTCTAAATCGTAGGTTCGCTTGCGATCTATTCGTGTTATTCGTGGATCGCTTCTTTCCCCGTCAATAAAACCTATCCACGAATTACACGAACCACACGAAAGATGGCAGAAATCACAATCAGAGAATGCAGCTCCATTCAAGAGTTAGATCATTGCGTTTTGCTGCAGCGAGATGTGTTCGGACTTCCCGACCTGGAGATTTCGCCGCGTCGTCATTTGATCGTATCGCGACAAGCTGGCGGCTGGACGCTTGGCGCCTTCGCGGAAAATCGTCTGGTGGGATTTGTCCATCACCTCACCGGCGTCAGAAACGGCAATGAAGTGTTTGGTTATTCCCACATGATGGCTGTGGACCGCGAGTATCAAAACAAGGGAGTGGGAGCGCGCTTGAAGTGGAGCCAGCGCGCGCGTGCTCTTGAGGAAGGGCGCAGCTTTATTAAGTGGACCTGGGACCCGATGCAAGCGCGCAATGCCCACTTCAACTTAAACCGGCTGGGTGTGGTCGTGAGCAGTTATGGCGAGAATTTCTATGGCACTGACTATCCAGTCAGTCCCGTCCCCGAACTCCCGGGGATCGACAGCGATCGCTTATTTGCCGGTTGGCAAATAAGGTCTAATCGTGTCGAACGGTTAGGGCAGGGAGAGAGCGTGCCGATTACCGCCGCGCCGGAAGCAACGATTAAGATTCCGTCCGATTGGACGGGGCTACTGAAAAGTGATCCGCATGGGGCGAAGAGAGAGTTGTTGCGCGCCCGTGGTGAGTTTCACGAGAATTTTGGTAAAGGACTAGTTTGCGCCGGGTTTCAGCGAGGTGACGGTAAAAGCAGTGAACCGCAGTATCTTTTGTACCGGGCGGATGTAATAAATGAGGTGAACGAAAAGGAAGGGCGATGACCGCCCCCACAGCAGAACCGATGCCGTTTGCGCGATTTGATCGATACGTCGACCGCCACGCCCGCAGCTTTGTGGAGCGTCTTCAGTCCGTGTGCCGCATGCCTTCGGTCGCAGCGCGCGGCACCGGCATGCGAGCGATGGCTGAAACGGTCGAGCAGATGATGCAGCGCGTCGGCATCGGCACGAAGTCGTTTCGCGTCGGTAACGGTTATCCGATTGTCTACGGCGAGTGTGGCGATGGCCCTGAAAGTTACGTTGTTTACGGCCATTACGACGTGCAACCGGTTGGACATCTCAGCGAATGGTCCGTGGGACCATTTTCCGCCACGATCACTGACGGGAAACTATATGCGCGGGGGGCGTCTAATAGTAAAGGTGATCTGCTGGCCCGGCTGGCTGCGATCGAGGCGTATCAAAAAACGTTTGGCAAACTACCGGTAACGCTGCGATTTATCGTGGATGGTGAGGACGGTTTAGGAAGTCCCAGCCTTTATCGTTTTGCTGTCGATCACACAGATCTTATGACTGCCCAGGGCTGTCTTTGGGACGAAGGTTATAAAGACACGAAAGAGCGCCCGGTTATCAGTCTCGGCTTTAAAGGCATTCAGTTTGTCGAGCTGCGGGCGCACGGCGCGCGTTCCGATCTTCATTCCAAGTGGGGAGGAATCGTTCCCAATCCTGCGTGGCGATTGGTTCAGGCTTTGGCGACGGTTACCTCGCCCAAGGGAGTGATTACTATCGACGGCTTCTCGTCGAAGATTGCACCCATTAGTGAGGAAGACACCGACGCGCTGAAAAGCATTGAGCTGGATGAAGTGGGCCTCAAACGGGAATTTCGCATCGGCGGCTGGGTGAGATCGATGAAGGGTTCAAGCTTGGTCAAAGAACACATCTTTGGACCAACGTGCACAATCTGTGGAATTCAAACAGGCCACACCGAAGCGGGGGTCAAGACTGTCTTACCAAGTGTCGCCATTGCCCGGCTCGACTTTCGCCTCGTCCCCGATTTAACGCCCGCACTGGTGCTCGAACTGTTACGCGAACATTTGGATGTTCGCGGGTTTAAGGACATCGAACTTATCGAACTTGGTAATGCACCGCTGGCGAAGTCGTCTTCCACGTCCTCAGTCGCACGCGCGGCGATAGACGCTGCACAGGAAGTCTATGGGATGCCGCCGCTGGTGTACCCGATGGATCCCTCGAGTGGCCCCGTCGGGGCCGTTTGCGGAGTGTCGACTCCGCCTACTCCGGTTGCATCTTTTGGCGTCAGTTACTCCGGTTCAAATCCACATGGACCGGATGAGAATATTCGTATCGACGATTTTCTGCAGAGTATTAAATACATCGGCCGGGTATTTCATCGGCTGGGCGGCGGCAAGGCGGAACCGGGGGCCGTGCCCAGGACAAGTGGAATTCGCGAACGTAAGACTACTAACTCGCGAGCGTAGTGCTGGAGGAAATAGAGTTTGGCTAATGCGGGTGCGGTGGCGCGTGAAATTGAGAAACTGCGAGAAGAGATTCGCCACCACGAAGAACTTTATTACGTCCACGACAGTCCTGAGATTTCTGATCGCGAATACGATCAGCTTATCGAACGCCTTCAAAAGTTAGAACAGGAACACCCCGAATACCTCACTCCCGATAGTCCGACACAACGAGTTGGCGGCAGACCCGCTGAAGGGTTCGCAGAGATAGTACATCGCCGGCCCATGCTGTCACTCGACAATAGTTACAACATCGATGAGCTCCGCGCGTTTGACCAGCGTTGTCAAAAACTGGCGGACGGCCGAGCCCCGGAGTATGTAGCTGAATTGAAGATAGATGGGCTCTCAATCTCCGTTCATTACGAAAACGGCGTACTGTTGCGCGGCGTAACTCGTGGCGACGGCCGCATCGGCGAAGATGTAACTCAGAACGTACGAACAATCCGGAGCGTGCCTTTGAAACTCAAAGCCGCAAAGCCGGTAGTGAACGAGTTTGAAGTGCGCGGCGAGGTATTTATTCCGCGGAAAGTGTTTGAACGCACCAACGCCGAACGCGAAGAACAAGGCGAGACACTGTTTGCCAATCCCCGTAACGCAGCCGCTGGCGCCATCCGGCAACTTGATTCCAGAATCGTCGCGTCGCGAAAGCTCGATATGTTTGCGTATGACTTGCTCGCGGGAGAACGAAAGCCCTTCCCGACTCACTGGGAAGCTCTCAACTGGATGGAGAAAGCAGGTCTCCGAATTAATCCGCATCGTGCTTTGTGCGAATCGATCGAAGAGGTAATCGAGTTTGCCACGCAAATGGAAGCTAAGCGTGACGAACTTGACTACGAAATCGACGGATTGGTCGTCAAAGTTAATTCGACTACCTTGCAGGATGAGTTTGGAACAACGAACAAAGCACCGCGGTGGGCCGTGGCTTATAAGTACGCCGCGCGACAGGCTACGACTCAAGTAATTTCCATCAGCGTACAAGTTGGACGAACAGGGGCACTCACGCCGGTCGCGAACCTTGAGCCCGTAGTGCTGGCGGGCACCACCGTGGCCCGCGCGACGCTGCACAATCCTGACGAACTAAAACGGTTGGGAATACGAATTGGCGATTGGGTCCTGATTGAAAAAGGCGGAGACGTAATACCTAAGGTCCTTAAAGTTATTGAGTCGAAACGCACCGGTAACGAAAAGCCGTTTCGCATGCCGAAGAAATGTCCCGTGTGCGGAGGCGAAGTTTCGCGGCCAGAGGGAGAAGTCGTGTCGCGGTGTGTCGCTGCCGATTGTCCCGCGCAGTTGAAAGGACGGCTGCTCCATTTTGTTTCGCGCCGGGCCATGCGCATCGAGGGTCTTGGTGAATCACTGGCAGATCAGTTTGTGGAAAGTGGCCGCGTGCGGGATGCAGGCGACCTTTACAACTTAACGCTCGAAGACGTCACCAGCCTGGAGCGAATGGGGAAGAAGTCAGCCACAAATTTGTTGTCGCAGATCGAGGCGAGTAAACAACGCGATCTGTCGAACCTGGTCTATGCGCTAGGCATACGGCACGTAGGTGATCGGACGGCGACAACTTTGGCGCGTCACTTTGGTTCACTTGATGCGTTGAGTAAAGCGTCAGTCGAGGAGCTGGACGACGTTCCGGAGATTGGATTGACTGTTGCTCAAAGTGTCCGCGATTGGTTTGACGACGAAGGGAACCAGACCTTGTGCAGCCGCCTCGAGGCCGCCGGCGTACGCACCAGGATGGAAAGGAAGGCAGTCGCGGGTAGCGATAAGTTCGGCGGTAAACAGTTTGTGCTGACAGGAACGTTGAAGAGCTTTAGTCGAGACGAGGCACGTGCGGCTATCGAAGCGCACGGTGGACGAGTTGCTTCGTCCGTTAGTAAGAAGACCGATTACGTTGTCGCCGGCAGTGAAGCAGGCTCCAAACTTGATAAGGCCACGGCTCTCGGTGTTACAGTAGTCGACGAATCAACGTTTAAGGCGATGTTGGATTAGAGGAGTCCACATTTCGTGTGTTTGGTGGACCGTATTTGATACCGGCCACAAGACGATCCACGAACTAAACGAAATCATGGGAGATAAAGATGACGCCTGAGAATAAAGATCTAAAGCTCGAGCTGCTCTACACGTTGTTTTGTGACGACGTGCGCCTTGAAGCCGGTAATAAACTCTCCTTCATGGGAGTTTTCCAAAACATCATGGTGCAGCAGGTGCCGGTGTCGCTAATTAAATTTGCGGTGGTTAATCACTGGCGCGGTGACGGCACGCATCTATCGGAGGTGAGAATACTGACACCGGATCGACAACATCCCGTGGTTGTATCGCAACCGACGAGCTTCGAGATCGCGCCCGGCGGTTTCGCCGACAACATTAGTTTTTTTGTGAATGTAACGTTCCCGGCCGCAGGAACGTACTGGGTCCAGACGCTCGTCGATTCAAACCTCTTCGACGAACAACAACTCATCGTGTCAGACGGTCGTGAGGCGATGGCCGACGACGCTTCCCAGGCTGTTAACTGATACCCGCCGTTAGTATTCGATCTTGTACTGCTTGATCTTCGTATTCAGCGTGGTCGGCTTGATATTGAGCAGCTTGGCAGCCCGCGCCTGATGACCACTGGTCTGTGCCAGCGCCAGCTTAATCAAGCTAATCTCAAACTGCTTCAGCTCATTAAAGAAATCGATACCTTCAGAGATATTCAGCTCCTGTAAACGCCTGGACTCGTCGACAAAAACCTTTTCGCCGACCAACATTTCAGCTTCCCGGAGAAGGCTATGGGTTAGATCGATTAGTCGCTGGATACGGTGTCGCTCCGGCTGCTTCGCGATTCTGAATGGAAGAGACGGACCGGCACTTACTGGTTCCTGCGATTGTTGTGCGGCGATCGATTCAGCTCGTTCAGCACTCATGGTTACCCCCACATTGTATCTTTCGGACCCGGTTGGATGCAGGAACATCTGGGGTATGTTCACTTGGAGACATCTTCAAATACGCACACCGCGTTCCGTTGTTCCAAAATTTCATCGCCCACAAAAAATTTAACAATAGAAACAAAACGAGCCCATGAAGGGCTCGCATTATTTATTACCTGGTGCGGATGAGAGGACTTGAACCTCCACGATGTCGCCATCACAGGCTTCTGAGACCTGCGCGTCTGCCAGTTCCGCCACATCCGCGAATGAATTCATTATGCGAACGAGGTTAGAGGGTGTCAAGAAACCGAAAGTTGCTCGACACCCTCGTAAGTTGGACCGGCATTTATGTCCCGCGACTGGGACGGCTTAGCGCCAGCGATCCCAATTATGGACACGACGCACAAATCGATCGCGACGGTCGCGTCGATCACGCCAACGGTTGTCGCTCCATCGATTGCGCCAGTCGTTGTCGCTCCAACGATTGTCGCGGGACCACCAACGAGTATCGCGGAACCGATTATCGCGCCAGCGATCGCGCCGCCAGTCATCGTCGCGTCGGTCGTCGCGCCACCTCCAGCGTGATGAATCACGTCGTGGGCCACGATTGTCCCAACGCCCATCGCGTGCGTCGTGGCAGTTCACAAATTTGCCACATTTTCGGTCGTTCCAGTCACGGCCGCGTCCACGCCTTCCGCGGTCCTTCCCAAACGAAGTTGCGGGCACCGCAATTATCAACAACAGGACTACGGTGAGCATGCCAACTAAATTTTTACTAACCGAACGCTTCATACAAACTCCTCCTCCTTCTTCCAGCACTTAATTGTCTGAGGAGAGTCTTCAAGAAACTGAACAACCGACGTGCCACCTGCCATTCAAATGGGGGTGGCAATGCGCGCAGCCTATTACAATGCAACGGCAGAATCAATCTGATAATGTAACTCGCAAGTTTTAGCAACCACTATAATTCTTAGCGTTTTATTGCGATTCAATTGCCTGCGATGGAAGCGAAACCATCCGCATTACAGACCGTCAGCGAACGATTCGAGAACGTTCGTGATCGCATAAAAGCTGCCGCTGCGAGAGCCGGCCGTGCCGCAGACGACGTAAACCTGATTGCCATTAGTAAGACGCATAGCGCGGCAGTGGTCCGTGAAGCGCTGGCGGCAGGTGCAACCGACCTGGGCGAGAACCGCGTGCAGGAAGCGGACATTAAAATAAATGAGATTGGTCGCGCAGCCGGGCGGTGGCATCTGGTTGGTCACCTGCAAGCGAACAAGGCCCGACGCGCGGTGGAACTATTCGATGTAATCCATTCTGTTGATTCCGCCGGCTTGGTGGCAAGACTAGAGCGGTTGTGCCAGGAGACAGAGAGACAGGAGCTTCCTGTGCTTGTGCAAGTGGACCTGGCCGGTGAACAAAATAAGTCCGGAGTTGATTCGCCATCGCTGCCAACATTATTGGAGGGGTTCAAGCGATGCGAGCGGGTCAAGTTAATCGGATTAATGACGCTGCCTCCTTTTTTTGAAGACCCCGAATGTACTCGTCCGTTTTTCAAGGCTCTGCGCGATCTGCGTGACCAGTTAAATATGGAGGGACACTTCCGTGGTGCGGGTGAACTGTCTATGGGAATGAGTCACGATTTTGAAGTGGCGATTGAAGAAGGCGCGACCATGGTGCGCGTGGGCACGGCGATTTTCGGAGAGCGTAGTTAGACATGATCATCATCGAACGGTTGTATTGGTTTACCAGTTGGATCGTTATCACGACCATCGTGACGATGGTAGTTCTGATGGTGTTACGTTTGATCGCCAATCAACTGGATCTCAACCCGTTTAGCTGGAGTGCACTCACCATCCGCCGTCTGACAGATCCTTTTATTGGACCAATGCGCCGTACGCTGGCGCGTTACGGTGCTGATGCCAAGTATGCGCCGCTCGTCTTGATCCTTTTGACGATTCTGCTGGGGTGGTTCTCGCTGCAACTCTTGAATGGACTGGCCAACACAATTGCGGGCGTGCTGTTTGGGTTGACCAGCGGACGGGTGGTGGCTTTGCTCGGCTACATAATTTACGGGTTAGTCACCATCTACATCATGCTGGTATTCGTCAGGATAATTCTGGCTTATACCACGCTCGGCTATGGAAACCGGTTCATGCGTTTTCTGATTAACGTCACGGAACCGCTGCTGGGACCATTAAGGCGCATGGTGCCCACGGTGGGGATGTTTGATATCTCACCACTCGTGGCTTTTGTGATTCTTTGGATTTTGCACATCGCGATTGCGGGAACTTTGCTTCAAGGCATGCCGCTCAAGTTTTTTTAGTGTTCGTGTGTTTCGTGGATCGTATTTCTGCGACCCGAAAAACCATCCACGAATTACACGAAGTAACAGGAAGTGCACACCGTGTTCCTGACGAGTAATTCTGTATAATCAACACCCATAACGGTTAGTGGCCCTCGTAACGATCTCGTTTCGAAATGAACGACGAAAAAATCTCCCACTATCGAATACTGGAAAAGCTTGGGGCCGGCGGTATGGGCGAAGTCTACCTCGCGGAAGACATGAAGCTCGGTCGCAAAGTAGCTCTAAAGATACTGGGCGAGGAATACACAACCAATCGCGACCGGCTCAATCGGTTCGAACAGGAAGCATGCGCAGCTTCCGCGTTAAACCACCCCAACATTCTGACGATCTACGAGGTGGGCCAGGACAACGACCGCCACTTTATTGCTACTGAGTACATCGACGGACACACGCTGCGCCGCAGCCTGGGCCGCTCCACACTCGATACTCCCAGGATTCTGGACATTTCGGTGCAAGTGGCCAGCGCTCTCGAAGAGGCACATGCCGCCGGAATCGTGCATCGCGACATCAAGCCGGACAACATCATGGTTCGCCGGAATGGGTATGTGAAGGTGCTTGATTTCGGTTTAGCAAAACTCACCGAAAGTTCTGCTGATAGAAGTCAATCAGATGGTGAAGCTTCCACCCGCGTGCTGGTCCATACCGACGCCGGCGTGGTAATGGGAACGTCGCACTACATGTCGCCGGAACAAACTCGCGGCAAGCCGGTAGACGCGCGTAGTGATATCTGGAGTTTGGGCGTGGTCATGTATGAGATGGTCGCCGGCCGAACGCCGTTTGATGGCGAAACCTCGACCGACGTGATCGTAGCCATCAACCAGAAGGAGGCCCCGCCGCTAGCCCGCTTCGCTCCCAACGTTCCGGCGGAACTCGAATTGATTATTTCCAAAGCCCTGCGCAAAGACAGGGACGAACGTTATCAAACCATTAAAGAATTACTGACCGACCTGCGTCGCCTCAAACAGAAAGTTGAGTTCGAGGCCGAGCTCGAGCGCTCGGTGTCACCCGAAAGTGTTACGGGTTCCACAATCGGTGCTGCGCCCGCGAATCGAACAATTTCAGATCGCGTTTCTCCGACTGCTTCTGATACGGCAGCCCACGTGCCGTCCAGCGCTGAATACATTGTCACCGAGATCAAGCGTCACAAAACGGGCGCGGCCATTACCGGTGTTGCCTTCGTATTGTTGGTGGCTGCGGCTGTGTTCTTTTACTTCAACCGCGCGCAAGCGCTGACAGAGAAAGACACCATCCTGATTGCAGATTTCGTTAACACCACCGGAGACAACGTATTTGACGGAACTCTTAAACAGGCGTTGGCAGTTCAACTGGGCCAGTCGCCGTTTCTCAACATCTTCCCCGACGAAAGAGTTCGCGAAACGCTCCGGTTCATGGGACGTTCGGAAGATGAGAGACTAACTAAAGACGTCGCCAGGGAAATCTGTCAGCGCCAGGGATTAAAGGCGTTACTTCTGGGAACGATTTCAAGTCTCGGTAGTAACTACGTGATCACGCTGGAAGCGCAGAACGCACAGACGGGTGAATCCCTTGCACGTGAGCACGTGGAAGCTGCGAGTAAAGAGCAGGTGCTTGCGTCGCTTGGCAAAGCTGCGTCCGAGCTGCGTGAAAAGCTGGGCGAGTCACTCAGTTCAATAAATAAGCACTACGTTCCCATCGAGCAAGCCACTACTTCATCGCTGGAAGCGCTCAAAGCTTATGCGATGGCGAACCAGGAGCGAGCCAAGGGGAGGCCCCTGGAAGCTGCGAACCTATACAAACGTGCGATCGAGTTGGATCCGAATTTCGCGATGGCTTACGCCCGCATGGCTGTGTTTCACGGCAATAGGGAGGAACTGGAACAGGCTCAACCTTACGCGCAGAAGGCCTACGATTTACGCGACCGGGTCAGCGAACGCGAACGCTTTTATATTTCTGAAAAGTACGAAAACTATGTCACTGGCGACATCGACAAGGGGATGGAGGTTTTACAAACCTGGGCGCGACTCTACCCGAACGATTTCACACCTCACAACAATTTGGCACTGCGTTACATGTATTTCGCCCGCTACGACGAAGCGCTCAAGGAATCTTTGGAGGCAGTGAGATTAAGCCCAAATACGATCACGGCCAGAGAGAATTTGATTGGGAGCTTCATGAGCCTGGGCCGTTTGGATGAAGCGGAGGCTGCGCTGGCTCAAATGAGGTCGCAGTTTCCAGATACGCCGATCGTCCATTTCAATAACTACTTCCTGGGGTATGCCCGCGGTGACCGGGCGGCGATGGAACGGGAAGTCCAGTGGGGCGAGGGCAAAGAAGTTGAGCCCGACTTCCTGACACTGGAGGGATCGTACGCCATAATCCAAGGCCAGTTTAAGAAAGGCGAAGATTTTAGAAAGCGTGCAGTCGACCTTTTTTTGAGCGGAAATCGTAAGGATACGGCCGCCCAGGTTCTGATAGGTCTGGGAATGAGGCAGGCTTCGTACGAAAAATGCAAGGATGGGACAGCCACGGCGGCGAGAGCCCTCGACCTTCATAAAGGCCGAGTTACGCTCGGAGGTGGTGCTCTAATTTATGCAGCATGCAGTGATCCCAGTCGCAGCCTGGCATTGTTAGACGAAGCGGTAAAACTTTACCCTACAGACACTCCTACGGTCGCGACGTTGGCTCCGCTCGTTCGCGCAATTGTTGAACTGAAGCGTAATAATCCCGATCAAGCTCTGACGCTGCTCGAATCTGTTCGGCGCTACGACCTCGGGTTCCTGGTAGGGTTTACCAATAATTATTACCGGGGATCAGCGTATCTGGAGCAGCGCCGAGGAAATGAAGCGGCAGCAGAGTTTCAAAAGATTATTGACCGGCCCACCATCGACATGGGTTCCGAGCTGCGACCACTTGCGCACCTGGGGTTAGCACGCGCGGCGGCCATATCAGGCGACACCGGAAAGAGTCGGACGGCTTATCAGAACTTCTTTGCCATGTGGAAGAATGCCGACCCTGATTTGCCGGTGCTCATCGAGGCAAAGAAGGAATACGAACAACTGAAGTGAAGAGTGAAGAGGTTTCGTGTTATTTCGTGTGTTTCGTGGGTCCGTATTTAGCGCAGGCCTAAGAACGATCCACGAAATAACACGAAGTGATTAAACGTCTCAGCGCTGCGAGAAGTTGACGCTATTCCTGTGATATATTTTGCCTTCAAAATCTTCCGCTAGTTCAATTCCAGAAGGACCAAAACTTAAATGTCCGGACATTCCAAGTGGCATAGTATTAAGCACAAAAAAGGCGCGCTCGATGCCAAGCGCGGCAAGCTGTTTACAAAGTTTATTAAAGAGATAACCGTCGCGGCGCGCACCGGCGGTGGCGATCCGGATGGCAACGCACGCCTGCGAAAAGCAATACTCGATGCCAAAGCCGGCAACATGCCCAACGAGACGATCGACCGCGCAATTCGACGCGGAACTGGCGAAGAAGAAGGCGTAACTTACGAGGAGATCACCTACGAAGGATATGGACCAGGCGGGGTGGCCCTGCTGATCGAGTCGATGACAGACAATCGTAACCGGACCGTTGCCGAAGTTCGTCACATCTTCTCAAAGAATGGCGGCAACCTGGCGGCCGCCGGCGCGGTGAGTTGGATGTTTGAGAAGAAGGGTTACATCGTCGTTCCGAAAAGCGCCAAGTCTGAGGACGAATTGTTTGAAGTCGTAACTGACGCAGGCGCCGAAGACTTACGTGATGATGAAGACAATTTTGAGATCATCACGTCGCCAGCCGCGTTTGATACGGTGCTCGAAGCAGTGAAGGGAGCTGGGGTTGAACCGCAGGTTGCCGAGGTTGAGATGGTGCCGAAAGAGTACAAGAAACTCGAGGGTGCGGAAGCCAAGCAGATGGTGAAACTGATGGAAGCACTCGAAGATCACGACGATGTGCAGAAAGTTTCTGCCAACTTCGACATCAGTGAAGCAGATATGGCTGCCGCCGGATAGCATGATTTCGTGTATTTCGTGGATCGCTTTTTAACGCTTAAAAAGCGTTCCACGAATTACACGAAACTGTTGAATCTGTTAATCGTTGCGTTTGCGCATGCGTGCCGCGCCTTCTGGTTCGGTGTTAGTTAGTTTCGCTTCGTGTTTTTGACGCTGCCGTTCGGTTGGCACAAAATCCTTGCGCGCGCTGACTGCCTCACGCATCCGCTCGTTCTTCTTGTCTTTCCTGCCACCGTCTTTTTTATTCCGATCTTTATCTGACATAAGTCCCTCCTTAGGCTCGTCGTATTTCGTGTATTTCGTGGATCGTTCTATCCGTTAAAAAGAGATCCACGAACTCCACGAAACACACGAAAAAGTTTCGAGTTTCACTGTTCCATCGGCGGTAGATCACTGTTCGCCGGTCCCTGTGTCACGTGGCCCAACGCGTCATAACGTGAACCGTGACATGGACAATCCCAACTCTTCTCGAGCGAGTTCCAATTGACGATGCATCCAAGGTGACGGCAAACCGCCGAGAACTCATGAATCCCGCCCTGCGGATCTCGATAGACAGCGACCTTCTGCAAGCCCCGAGACAGAATCGCGCCTGTGTCTGGTTTGATCTTGTCAACCGAATCAACGTCGCCCGCCAGCACCAGGTCGGTATACTGCGCTGCCACATTCAAGTTTTCCTTCGCGAATTCCCCGAGTGCGCGCAGAGTGATACGCGACGGATCGTAGATCTTCTCCCACACGTTTTTACGACCCACAATCAGGTCGGTCAGGAGCATTCCGGCAATCGTCCCATGCGTCATACCGTTACCGGAGTCACCGGTTGCGATAAACACATTACTGTCCATCGGATTGCGACCGATAAACGCCAGCCCGTCGACGGGTTCCATGACTTCACCGGACCACCGGTACTCGATAGATTCCACCATCGGAAAACGATGTCGCGTCCAGCGCTCCAGAGCAGCGAAGCGACGGCCGGCATCGTCCTTCTGTCCTGTCTTATGATCTTCACCACCCACAATTAACACGTCGTAGGCGCTTGACCCCTTACCGACAGTTTCAATGCGAATGTAGTGATATGGATCCGGCGTGTCCCAGTAAAGTCCGCGCGTTACCGAACCGCGCGGAACACGCGCCCCAATCACATAGGTTTGGTAGGGCGCCTGTTTTGTGTGAATCGCCACCAGATCGTTAACGGGAGTGTTGGTGGCTACCACTATCGCACCGGCGGTGACTGATGCATGGTTCGTCGTTTCGACACGACCGCTTCTGCCACCTTCGATTTCTTTGGCGTGACTGTCGGTGTAAATCCGCCCACCCTTCTTCTTGATTGCTTCAGTCAAGCCGGCGAGATATTTCAGCGGATGAAACTGCGCCTGGCGCGGAAAACGTAATGCCGGCCCAGTGTCGAAAGAATCCCACGGCACGCGTTCCACCTTTTCAATGTCCACGAGTCCTGCGCGATGCGCAGCCTCCAGTTCATCGTCAAGAATTTTTTTAGAATCACGCGGTGGCACGAACAGATAACCGTCCAGCCGTTCAAATTCACACTCGATTCCTTCGTCGTTGCAAATGGCTTCTACTTGGTCGATCGCAGCCGTATGACTCTGCGCCGCCAGCCTCGCGCCTTCCTCGCCGTGGAGTCGCTCCAGCTCGAAGTAACGATCATCCAAAGCGTTGACGAGATGAGCAGTTGTGCGACCGGTCATGCCCCCGCCGATGGCTCCGTCATCCAAAACCACCACCGATTTTCCCTCGCGGGCCAGCAGGTAAGCAGTGGTCATTCCAGCGATGCCCGCACCGACAATACAAACGTCCGCGCTGGTTCGTTCCGTAAGCGGCGTCTCGCGCAAAGGCTCGACGGTGCTCATCCAAACGGATTCAGTCGCTTCGCGATGTTCGTGATCTTCAGGTTCGTAAACTTCCGGTTCCGAAATCGGTTTACTCATAGGTACCTGCTTCGAGAGAGAGTTGTAGCTATACGGTACAAGGCGCCGTCGTACGTGTCTTGTTTCGCACCTCGCATCCACCAGGATTCGGTTAAATAATCTCGGTTTTGATTTATGGCAACTAGAATGCCCAGCTTTATTTCGTGTTGTTTGTGTAATTTGTGGACCGTAACGACCTCATCAGGCAATCGATCCCCGAATCACACGAAATAACAGGAACGCGTTCTGAATCGACCGAAGGCCGAATCAGTTGTTAATCTTGCGCGCATGACGCTGCCAATCAAACCACCGTTTCCACCGATGGAAGCTTTACTGGTGAAGGAGATCCCTGCAGGCAAGATTTGGGAATACGAACCCAAGTGGGATGGCTTTCGCTGCCTCGCGTTTCGTGACGGCGAGAAAGTGCAGTTGCAATCAAAGTCGGGCCAACCATTGGAGCGCTACTTTCCGGAAGTAGTCGAGCTGTTATTGAAACTAAAGCCGGCGAAGTTTGTCCTTGATGGCGAGTTGGTTATTCCAGTCGAAGGGGGTTTGTCGTTCGACGACTTACTGCAACGCATACATCCCGCCGCAAGTCGCGTCCTTAAGCTGTCACGGGAAACACCTGCGCACTTCATCGTGTTTGATCTGCTGGTTGATGATTCCGGCAAAGCGGTCCACACGCTCATGCTCGCCGAGCGACGAAAGAAGCTTGAGACGTTCGCGAAAAAATTCCTGGCGAAGAACAAGAGCATTGAGCTGTCGCCGTGCACCCGCGATATTCAGCAAGCTCGTGCGTGGCTTTCGACAGCCGGGCTGCGGCTCGACGGAATCATTGCCAAGCGTCTCGATCTGCCTTATCGCTCCGGCGAGCGGGATGGCATGCAGAAAGTAAAAAAGATGCGCACCGCTGATTGTGTCGTCGGTGGGTTCAGGTACGCGTCAAAAGGAAATGTGGTTGGTTCGCTGCTGCTGGGTTTGTACGACGCTGATGGGTTGCTGCATCACTGCGGCTTCACGTCCAGTTTTAATGAGGTGCAGAAAAAAGAATTGACGGCGAAACTCGAGCCGCTCATCGCGCCGCCAGGATTTACCGGAAACGCGCCGGGTGGTCCGAGTCGCTGGAGCACCGAACGAAGTGGTGAATGGAAACCATTAAAAACCAAACTGGTGGTTGAAGTTCAATTCGACCATTTCACCGGCGGACGCTTTCGCCACGGTACCAAATTCCTCCGCTGGCGCCCCGATAAGAAACCTAAACAATGTACCTTCGACCAGGTTCGATAAGTCCAAAGTCCAAAGTCCAAAGTCCAATGTCCAATGTCTGGCTCTCGTTGGAGGCTTGTTCATTAGATACGGGCTCTGCGCTTAAATCACGGACGTGGGACATTGGACATTAATACACGGACCTTGGATCTTTGGACGTGCGACTAGAGTCTTTCCCTTGGTACAGCGGTTGAGTTAGATGGTTGTTGCGGGATGCGCAGAGGTATTGATGACCAGTCGAAATACTGCAGTTTACTCAATACTCCACGCTTATCCTCTCGTTACGGGTTGGACTGTGGTCTCCGGCACAGACCCTTTCGTATTGGCACAGACCATACGCATGTTCCAATTACATGCGTGTTACAGGGTGGACGTGTCGGAATTTAACGGGCCCAGGGGGACGATTCGGCGGAATGACCACGCAACCATTAAAGCACCCACGTTCCCTCCCTAGTCTCTCCGCCCACGCCCGGCTCTTCGGTAGCAGAGAGTCAAATTCGCACACGCACTGCACTGTGATCGCCGCTCATCCCGGCGATGAAATCGTCGGCGCCGCGTGTCTAATTTCAAGACTGACTGAAGTTAACGTCGTGCACGTTACGGACGGTGCTCGCGATCTTCAGGTAGCAACCTCGGCTGGGTTCGAAGACCTCATCTCTTATGCTGCGGCACGGAAGCAAGAATGCCTGGAGGCCCTGTCCCTGGCGAGCGTTTCCGAAGATCGCGTTGTCGATTTTTCACTTCCGGACACCTCTGCTTCCGAACGTCTTCCGGATCTAACCAAACGTATCGCACATCACTTGCAGGAATCAGGAGCAGAGATTGTTGTTACTCACCCGTACGAAGGCGGTCACCCCGATCACGACGCCACTGCGTTTGCTACGCACGCCGCACTGCAATTACTGAAACAACACGGGTGTAAACCACCGACGTTGTTTGAGATGGCATTGCATCCAGGCGATGACGAAATCTCGAAGGTCACAGAATTTCTGCCGGGTGCGGAAGGTGAGACCACCACTCTGGTGCTGGACCGGCACGCCATCGAACTAAAACGACGTATGCTCGAACTTTTGAAGTCGCAGCAGCAAAGTATCCAAGCCTCGCCACTTGGCTACGAAAGATTTCGTCTGCCTCCCCAATACGATTTCAGCGCTCCACCTCAGGAGGGCAAGCTTCACTATGAAAACTTTGATTGGGCCCCGCGTAGTGACGAGTGGTTGGTTCGCGCGCGCAAAGCGATGTCCGATCTCTTCGCCACGCGTCAGTCAAACTCCGGCTCGATACAAAACTTCTTGTAGGTTTCTCCCGCGAAGTTTCCCGACAAAAGTCATTGGACGAAGTAAGCTGTGTAGTATACTGCCGCCGTCCTCGTGAAGTTTTTAAGCGACGCGGCCGCATGCCTCATGTTTCTATGCGTATCCTAGGAATCGACCCAGGCAGCGAGACGACCGGTTGGGGCGTCATCGAAGGAGATGGCGCCCGTTGCCGTATGTTGGAATGCGGAATTATTCGTTCCTCTGCGTCCCAAAAATTTCCGGCTCGACTGCTTAAAATTTCGAGCGCAATTGAAGAGATCATTCACCTCCATCAACCTGAGGCTTGTGCGATTGAAGATGGATTCCTCGCAACCAACGTAAAAGTCACGCTCAAGCTCGGTCAGGTGCGTGGCGTTGCTATGCTGGTGGCGGAACGTGCTGCGCTGGATATTTTTGAGTATTCCCCACGCCTGGTTAAGCAGACTGTCGTGGGTCATGGCAACGCTGAAAAATTTCAGGTGCAGCAAATGGTCAAGACACTGCTGTCGCTGGCAGAAATACCCGAACCGCATGACGCCGCGGACGCGCTCGCCGTCGCCATCTGTCATTTTCATCACGCGTCGTTTACGAAACGCGTGAGCGCCGCTCAACCCGGCGCAAAATTGACCATCGCAGATATAACCCGTCGCCGCGCGGCCCGCTGAATTCCGACGCGCACGAATCGTTCACCCTTGTTCAACTCATTATTTGAGAAGGCCAGGTCGTGAAAATTGCATTCGTGCCGAGAGTTT
>DATEPF010000071.1:0-7703 GCA_035273325.1 Pyrinomonadaceae bacterium
CGAAGACCTTGTCAAGGCGGGCGTTATCGATCCGGCGAAGGTAACCCGTACCGCGCTTCAGAATGCTGCGTCGATTGCAGGTTTAATGCTTACCACCGAAGCGATGGTCGCTGAATTCCCGGAAGAAGATAAGGGATCGCCGGCAATGCCAGGTGGCATGGGCGGCATGAGCGGAATGGGAATGTAGGTCAACACCTTTCCGTAATTCCGAGAGCGGCTTCGGCGTCCCCGCCGGAGCCGCTTTTATTTTTGTTCCGGAAATCGCGCTTCGATCACCCCGTTATTCTCAACGCCATGATCTCGAGTTAAGGACGGATAGGTGGCCGTCTCAGCTTTCAGGCGCTTAATGGCCAGCGCTTTTTCTATATCGTTTATCGCGTCCTCCTCGCCTTCAATCTCCATAAAGAGGCCAAACGGCAACTCGTCGATGACGATTTCTGTGTCTTGAAGTTTCCATATCTGGCGACGTTTCTCGTAGATCAAGGTCGGATTAAATCCCAGTGAGTCGAGAATTGCGTCCATCGCATCGGCATCGCCCACCGTCGTTTCATCCTCCAACTGATGCTTGATGGGTGAACTGCCCGGCAGCCGTTCTTTGAACGTGAGAAGCGCTCGTGAACCGACGCGCCGCAATCGCAACACTGCCCGATCTGTGTCGATCGAGTCTCCGGCATAAAGTGTATTGACTTCAAAATCTAACCGCTCAAGGCGAGCGCCGATTTTAGGGAGGCGCACGAGGATCTCTTCGCGTTGTGCTTGCGTCAGGCGGTATTTTTTTTCGATCTCGACAGGCATAAGCAACGATGGACGATTGGCTGCCGATTGTAAGGCAACTGGCGTGGACACGAAAGAAGGCAGTCATCGACGCCGACAGTTAACTTACGACGCAATTCTGTATATGATGGCTCTACGAGTCCCTTCTGACTGCTCTGCGCAAGCGTCTCCCCAGAACTTGCTTAAAACGATTTCGCGATGACTTTCAGTCGCTTTGTAAACTACTGCTATGGAGTGATTGTTTTAGCGTGTGTTTCTGTGTGCCTACAGCAAGCATCGGGGCAAACCCCGGAACGCAAAACGAGTCAGGACAAGCCGGACGTTCTGGTCGTTAACACCGAAGTCGTCCAAACCGATGTGATGGTCTTCGATAAAAACGGCAACTTCGTCAACGGCCTAAAGCGGGAGGACTTTGAGCTACGAGTAGATGGGAAACCAAAGCCAGTCCAATTCTTCGAAAAGATCCAGGCAGGCAGTGTCAATGAAGAACAACAAATAGCCGCCGCACGTGGGCGCGCGCGGACGACGTCAAACGGCATGCCCACCACTGGACCACGGCCACTTGACCGCGGACGTCCCGTTTACTTCTACATTGACGATCTTCACATGGATGTCGCCGGTTTAAACGACATAAGAAAACTCATCCTTACTTTTATCAATACGCACATGAGGCAAAACGATGAAGCCGCAATTGCCTCCGCTTCGGGTCAAATAGGATTTCTTTCCCAACTCACAGACAACAAAACGGTGCTGCGTTCTGCTCTAGAGCGTCTAAAGTACCGGCCTTATTCGGTCAGGGACTTCGAGTCGCCATCGATGACCGAACATCAGGCCTTGCTCATTGGAAACTACGATCGCGACGTCACCGATTTTTTCGTCGAACAAATCCTGCGGAATAACCCGGGGCTGAGCCGCGAAACGGCGGAAACGATGGTGCGCAGTCGCGCCGGTACCATTTTGAGGCAGGCGGCAAATATTACGACTAACACACTAGCGGGATTGGAAAGCCTGATTCGATCATCAAACGAAATTGCGGGTCGGAAGTTGGTTTTCTTTATCTCTCAAGGCTTCTTCCTCGACGATCAAAATGGCAACGCGAGAGATCGAGTTAGAAGAATCACCAATACTGCGGCTCGCAGCGGCGTCGTCATCTATTCTATTGACGCGCGGGGCCTGAGCGTTGGAGGCCTCCACTCCGCAGTGGATTCCGTGTCGGATCCTTCGGGACGGCTCCTGATGGCGGCGGGGCAGGAGTTGAGTGCGTCGCAGGACGGTTTAAATGCGCTGGCCCTGGACACGGGGGGGCGCGCTTTTTTCAACTCTAATGTGATGGAGACCGCCGTCAAACGCGCCGTCGAAGAAACTGCGACTTACTACCTGCTAGCTTGGAGACCGGATTCAGAATTATCACGCTCAAATAAGTTTCGGCGGATTGAAGTAAAGATCGCCGGTCGTCCGGACTTAAGTGTTCAGGTGCGGCGCGGATTTTTTGATCTACCGAATGAGCCTGAGGTTGCGAAAGAGCAACCTAACACAACGCCGTCCAACAATATCGCTGCAGAACTTCGGCGATCGCTCACATCGGCTTATCCAAAGGTTCAGATCCCTTTGTCGTTGCATCTGAGCTACGTTAACAGTCCGGACAAAGGCGATTTGCTATATGCAACAGTGCAGGTGCCCACCAACGTGCTTTCTTTCACGTCATTGGAAGGAAAGCACACGGCTGTCGTGGATCTGCTAGGTGTCGTCTACAACGCTAATGGGGAACCCGGCGCCAATTTCAATAAGAAAGTCACCATTACGACGAAATCCCTCGAGGCCATTCAAGGGGACGAAAACATGGTGTACAACTTCCCTGTCTATCTGAAACCGGGACTTTACCAAACGCGCGTGGCGGCGCGTGACGAACGAACCGGCCGCATCGGGACTGCGCATGAGTGGATTGAGGTGCCAGACACGACCTCGGGTCAGCTTGCGATGAGCAGTATTTTAATCGGAGCTCGGTCAGAGTTGCCAATCAGCAGTACTTCAACAAACTCGCCGGCCGACCCCGGAACTCAACTACGAGCAGGTAACCGTTTTTCGCAGCGAGACTCATTGCGTTTCGTAGCGATCATTTACAACGCAACTTCTGTTACCGGAGTGCCACCGGACGTCGCAATACAGGTACAAGTCGTACGAGATGATCAACCCGTCGTCACGGCGCCATTGAAAAAGGTTTCATTGGAAGGTGCGAACGATTTGAAGAGGATTCCATACGCCGCGGAACTATCTCTCGCAGGCCTGCCTCCCGGACGTTATATGCTCCAGGTGTCGATCGTGGATCGCCTATCCAAAACCAGCGCGACGCGACAGACGCGATTCGACATCGAATAGCCAAACAGTTTTGCCAAAACCCTGGAAACCTACCAAAGAACAACTGATCGCCGCGCGAGATAAAACAGTACCTGACCTCATCGCTCCGGGACTGCGTATTCTTTTCTGCGGGATTAATCCGGGTTTATACACCGCGGCCGTGGGCCATCATTTTGCGCGCCCGGGCAATCGCTTCTGGCCGGCACTGTTTGCCGGCGGTTTCACCGACCGTTTGCTTTCCCCGTTTGAAGAACGCGAGCTACTTAAAAGTCGATACGGCATTACTAATCTCGTAATGCGTACTACTCCGACTGCCAATGAACTGTCCCTCGAAGAGATGCGGGAAGGCGGCGCGAAACTGACGGCAAAGGTGAAGCGATATAAGCCGCAGTTCCTTGCGGTATTGGGCGTGGGCGCGTACCGGGCAGGATTTGGACAACCGAAAGCACAGGTAGGACTACAAGATCAGACAATCGGTCAGACTAAAGTTTGGGTGCTGCCCAATCCCAGCGGACTGAATGCACACTATCAGGCAGATCAACTAGCACGTCTGTTTAGCGAATTAAAAACGGCGGCGGACGCTTCCGCCATCAAGTAATTTTTAGCGAATAACTTTTTGCAGTTGATCCGCCATGTTCGCGTTCAACGGTTTGAGAATTTCGTATTGCCGGCGTGCTGCCTGCTTATCATTAATCGCAACGTAGGTGAGTCCGAGGTTGTAATGGGCAGCCGCCAACTGCGGTCTCAACTTTAAAACTGCCTGGTATGCTTCGATGGCTTCCGAAAAACGCCCGCCATTGTACAAAGCCAATCCGAGATTGAAGTGTGCTGCTGCGTTATTCGGCTCAATGCCCGCCGCCTGCTTCAAAGCGTCTGCCGCTTCGTTATACTTCTTCATCCCATTATAAGCATTGCCAATGTTTTTATAGGCGTGGGATAAAACTTCGTTTCGATTCTGAAGCCCCTGCTTAAACGCCTGTCCGGTTTGCCCTAACAAAACAATCGCCTTTTCTGCGGCTTCAACAGCTTCCGGATAACGCTCAGCGTGGACCAGAGTAAACGCGAGGTTGTTATAAATCTCCGCGTTGTCTGAATCGTATTGCAGCGCCTGTTTGAAGACGTCAGTAGCTTCGTTATGGCGGTTTAGTCTTGCGAGTGAATACCCGAGAGGTTGGTAAGCGTCGAGGTAGTCAGCCCGCGCCTTTAGGGCTTCCCGGTAAGATTCGATTGCGTTATTGAAACGACCCTGGTCCAGATACACGTTACCGAGACCCGCATGTGCGCGAGGATCGTTCGGATCCTCGCGAGCCGCCTCCTTGTAGTGAAGTTCTGCCTCTGAATAGCGCGGTGTTGCCGCGCTGCGCGCAGCGTTTCCTTTGGCAATGATCCGGTCCTGGGCCGCTGACTTGCCTTGAACGGGTGTTCGGGTCCGGCGGCCGGTTGTTGCGCTACCGCCAACAGATGCACTACTCGGGCGCACGTCAGGATCCCTGGGCTTACGGAAAATTAGAGCTGCTCCACCAACCGGATCCGCCCCCACAGTGCCGCCACCCGATTGACTATAGGCAGCAGCAGAAAACGACAGGACCAGAATGAAAGCGATGATTAGATTTCTCACGGCGAGGGGATGCTTTTCCATACTTTTTTTCAAACTCCTTCGCCGGGGAATATATCATCGCGCGGCAAACGGATAAACGCGAAAGAGTAATGTGAAGATTCAATTCAGATCGTCTAGCTGCAATCCCACCGGGTTTGCTCCCGCGCCTTTCAAGGCATCGATAACCTTCGTGACTTCTCCGTAAGGTAGGGCGCGTGCAGCCTTGATGAACACTGTCTTCTCAACGCGATCAGCATCAGGCACGTCGAAACGCGAGAGCATGTCGTCGCGGTATGCCCGATTAACCGTGCGTTCAGCGAATAGACTGCTCAACCTGGCACTCAGCTTGGCAGGATCGTCGACGCTTCCCATATCGGTCAACGAATTCAATCTCAGCGAACGGTCCGGTTCTATCGTAACCACCAATGTGCGTTCGTTAAGCGTAACCGGAGGATCCGGGTCGCGTTGTGAGGGCAGCTGCGCTTTAAAACTCGCCGGGCGCAACGGCGCAGCTATCATGAAGATAATTAACACTACCAGCAAAACATCGATGAGCGGTGTGACGTTTATGTTCGGTCTGTTGTTTCGTCCGTCAGAACGGGTCATGGCGATTCTCCCTCAGACATTTCTGAGTTAGACGCCACAGGGCTCCTGATGTTCCCGGGCGCTCTCAGGATACTGAAGAAGGATCAAATAAGAGTGGGAAAAACTGTCCTTGCATCGGCTGACCTTTGGGAACGGTGGGCACCCCTTCCAGTGGAGGAAAGTCAGAGTCTGATTTGACTCCATCCCGGAATACGTTCAGAACCGCCGCACGGCGTGGTGCGTCAGTGCTGTTTTCAAATGATCCATGGACCATCAGCGGGTGATGAAACGACGCGTACCCTTTCCTGAGCTCAATTGCGACAGGCTGGAATTCACTTTTTTGATCATCTGTTAACACAGCTTGAATTGAGTTCATGTTCGCTGCCAATCCAGTAACCGGCAAGAGGCTCCAATGATGACTTCGGGGAATGTAATGAACGCACCCATTCTCGCGGGTGGAATCGTCGAGGCCAATCCAACACGATAGATGGGCCATCGGCGTAGTTCGGGTCCAGTATGAATAGTCCTGATGCCATGCAACGACCCCGCCATGGTGGGCGGGCTTGTAAAAAATCTGATCGTGCCAAAATCGCACGGGGCCATTGAGGAGTTGTGCAGCTGCCACAATGAAGGGTGCGTGCCAGAGCAGATCGTGGAATCGTGGCGAGACTCGCCAGGCACCCAACGCATGAAACAAAACGCGAAACGGATCTGCCGACTCGTTTGAGTTGTATTCATAAAACAACTCACGCGCTGTGTGATCAGCGTTGATGAGCTCCTCCAGTTCTCCTCGCAACAGGTCAACTTGAGCGTCAGTTAGAACCTTAATCCCCGCTAAATAACCTTCGCGATTGTAAAAGTCGACTTGTTGCTCACTCAGTCTAAAACGTTGCCAATCGCCGGCAGTCGCGCGTTCAAACAAATCCGTCAAAGGTTCATGGACGGTAGAAAGATCGTTCACTGCAGCCATTGTTACTTAACGTTTTTTAAATTTTCGACAATAACTCGGGCGACAGTTGGGATTACGTCGCGGTCATTCGAGTGGCGCTCAGTAAAAGTCACCAGGACAAACTTCTCGCCGGTCGGCAACTCAACGTAGGCGGCGTCGTGTCGCGTGGTGCTGGTCCAGCCGGCCTTCGCCCAATACTTAGTTCCCGTCGGCAGTGCGGGGCCCGTAAATCCGGAGTCCTGACTGTCCGGGTCAACAGTCTTTCTCGACAGATCTCGCTTTAAGAGTTCCATCATCTGCAAACTTCTCGCCGGTGTAACCGCCTTGCCCGTGACGACTTCCATCATCAAACGAGCAGTCGCATCCGTAGTTAACTTGTTGCGATTCTCGCCGCCGGCTCGCGACACTTTCTCGCGTCCATACGCATCTTCGCAATGCGTCTTCTGATTTACATTGATGTTTTTGTAGCCTAGCGACGAAAAGTAGCGATTAACAGCGTTCCTTTTGTACTGCCACTTCTCCATTTCTTTGGCCGGCAACTCGTAACCAGAGGTCGTTTGAGTGATCACGTCTACTACGTAATGCGTAGCTTCGTTGTATGAATCGACAATCATGTCTTTGATCGCGCGGCGCAATTCGTCAGTGTCTTCTATTTTCTTGTCTTCCAACCAACGATGGGCGGCCACCAGGTAAAACAGTTTGACGACACTCGCCGGATAGATTCTTTCGTCTCCCCGGAAGCTGGCGGTAATCGGCCGCGCGGGATCGCGCAGATCTATGAGTGTGATAGCCAAATCCTTTTCGCTCAAATTCTTATCGGAAAACTTTGCGATCGTGGTCCTGGCGGCATGGTCAACCAGCGCTTGCAACGCTTTTGGATGAGTCTCTATTTGCCCAAAGGTCGTGATGGTGGAACTGATAACCAGAACTGTGGCGGCGGCAATGCGAAAGATTATTCTGTTCATAACTGGGTTAGGATTATTCGTGTGTTTCGTTTAATTCATGGATCGCTCTTATGCAGCCTCAAAAACAATCCACGAATTACACGAAACACACGAAATAACACGAAGCGTCCTGCTGTTTGAATGATTGTCTAAGGAAGCGAATTACATTATAAGTCACGAAATGCAAAAAGTATCCGAGGAAGGCCTCGTACGAGGTATTCGTCAATGGGATCTGGTCGGAGTTGTTATCAACAGTATTATCGGCGCCGGAATTTTTGTGCTGCCGGCCAGATCATTCAAGCTGATTGGCAGCTACAGTTTGATTGCTTTCATCCTGTGTGCCTTCGTCTGCGCGCTGATAATCCTCTGCTTCGTCGAAGTCAGCAGCCGCTTCACCGGAACTGGTGGTCCATACCTTTACGCTCAGGAAGCTTTCGGCCCGGCGGTTGGATTTCAGGTGGGTTGGATGAATTGGATTGCGCGGGTCACCGCGTATGCA
>DATEPF010000072.1:0-3060 GCA_035273325.1 Pyrinomonadaceae bacterium
ATATTTGGCTTCTTTCCATCGTCCCTCGGCCACTGCTGCTAAGCCATCCGAGAAACTCTCGACTTGGTCATAACGTTTCGTGTTGATAAACCTCCCGGTCTTATCGATAAACCCCGATCCGGTCTGCGTCGTTACTGCTGCCAAACCCTCCTGAAAACCGATTGAGAATGAGTCTGGTAATTCGATCACGACTTTTCCTGACTGATCAATAAAACCCACTGATGTTTCGGTTCTGACCCAAGCCAGACCTTCACTGAATTGACTACTCAATACGAAACGCGGCGGAATAGCGATCTTACCGCTTTCATCAATAAACCCGCAGTGACTCGAATAGATACTCGGAGGCTTATCCGCAAAGCAAATTGGAGCAAATCCCTCTGAGAAATTTCCAACCCATGCTTCAACAGGCAAACGGTCGAAATCAATAACGATTTTCCCAGTCTTATCGATAAAACCTACCCTGTTATCTTTTCTAGTTATTTTGTACAAGCGCCTGCTCGGCTGCCCGAAGAGTTCCGAGTTTGAAGCGAGCGGAAGACACGCTACGAATAAAGTCACGAAAACAAGTCGGTTTATTGCTTTGATAGGCATTGCAGTCAAATGGCTGACGATGAGCAAACCAGTGGCTTGAGATGCGTGAATTTGTCCGAACCTTCTATCAACTTCTTTACCCTCACGCGCCAAAAAGTCAATTGGTTCCACCAATGCGGTATCAAATGACTTAAGCCCACCACCACATTGCCCGATCTCCCCATCATCGCGACGAGCGTTTGGTGCATGTCTTCATGATCGTCGACGAACAGACTCCGTTGGTTGGTGTGACACATACATCTCCGTTATAGTGGAAGTTGCGTAGATCCAAGACGGCTGTAACCCTGAATTCTATGGGTCCCCTGTTAGACCCCCGCGATCCTACGAACGGTGCATGCTTGTCGTCCCAGGCTGAGTAGACTTCCCTCTTTGTACACTCCAACATAGCGCGGTCATAATCGTAGGCAGATTCACTTGGTTCTGAGTCGTTATCAATTAAATATTAGGAACAATTATGTCGACTGATTCAATTTTCCGAGGCTCAAATCACACTGGCTGCGGCGGCGCCGAAGATGCACCCCGCTTACAGGAAGAAAAACTCCGCCTGGTTATCGATACGGTGCCGGCGCTCATTTCCTATGTTGATTCTGAGCAGCGCTACCAGTTTACAAATAAAAAGTACGAGGAATGGTTTGGTCATTCTTGCCAGGAGGTACAGGGCAAACACTTGCAGGCGATCCTCGGCCAGGATGCTTACGAACAAATTCTCCCGCATGTGGAAGAGGTATTAAGAGGGAAAGAAGTTTCTTTCGCCAGTTGGGTGGACTACAAGGGCGCAGGCAAGCGGCATGTGCAAATCAACTATGTGCCGCATCTGGATGAACGTGGAGTCGCGTGCGGGTTCTTAGCTTTCATCGTCGATCTGATTGAGAGAAAACCGGCGGAGGAAGCACTGCTCGAAAGCGAGAATCTCAACCGGGCCATCCTATCTTCGCTTGACACGCACGTGGCTGTCCTGGATCGGCACGGGAAGATCATCTCGGTCAATTCAGTGTGGAACGACTTCGCACGAAATAATGGTGTGATACATGAAGACCACGTCGGCGCCGGTCTTAACTATCTCGAAGTTTGTCGAAAAGCGGCAGCTGCAGGTGACCAGCTAGCTCAGAGAGCGCTTGCGGGTATTAAAGCAGTCTGCGAAGGAACTTCAGAATCTTTTCGATTGGAATATCCCTGCCATTCTCCCGTCAGGCAACGCTGGTTTTTAATGTTGGTGACACCTTTGAAGCGACGAGAAGGAGGCGCAGTAGTTGCCCACAACGATATCACTGAGCGCAAGCGTGCCGAAGAGGCATTGCGAGACTCGGAAGAAAGCTTACGTAATCTTCTGGAGAACATTCCGGATCATGTTTTGATCCTGGATAGGCTTGGCAACATTCGTTATATCAATCACACGGCTCCCGGGTTCACTCCAGAACAGGTTCTCGGCCAGCAACTTTCCATCTTTCTTCAGCCTGAGTCGAGCGCACGTGCTGAACAGTGTCTCGAGGATGTATTCAACACGGGCACGACCTGCAATATCGAGGCGTCTGACGTTAATTTCCGCAGCTATCGAATTCGTTATGTTCCCGTATTCCAGGACAGTACAGTCGCGTCCGTGCTTGTTGTCGCCACAGACATTACCGAAAAGAAGCGTACCGAGAAGTCGCGGCGCGATTTGGCCGAACGACTCGCATTCGCTCGTGAAGACGAAAGACGAAGCCTCGCAAGACAACTCCACGACGACGCCTGCCAGGACCTTGCAGCGGCGTCGATTTACCTGGACCAGCTCGGCCTAAAACTCAATCGCTCCTTACCCGAAGAAGCGTCTCTTAACCACGATCTTTCCAAAGTGAATCATCTCATACAACTAACGCTGGAAATTCTGCGGCAGACCGCTCACGCTTTGCACCCTTCGATTTTAGAGCACTACGGATTAGTTACGGCACTGCGAAGTTTCACGCGGGAGTTGAGCATGTTGACACACAGGTCGCGCGTTGCTTTTGAGGTCGACGTTGCCCCGGACTTTCCCCGTTTCCATAAAATGGTGGAGACCAGCGCCTATCGCATCGTGCAGGAGGCCACCACCAATGCATTGAAACATGCTCAGGCACAACAGATTTCAATCAAACTTTCAATTCAGGGGAACAATGCCTCTATTGTTGTGGAGGATGACGGTCGAGGAATTGACTACACCGCCGTCACTGACAGCCATGGCATCGGGCTTGCCGCCATACACGAGCGGGCGGAACTGATTGGGGCAACCGTTGAAATATCAACGAGAGTGGCTGAGGGAACCAGCTTGACGCTCAATATTCCGCTCGCCGAAACCAGCGGCATGAGCGAGCACACAGAAGACTTCTAACGGGAAACATCACGGTTTAATGGAACGCGCAAGACGATAGTCCAGGCTGATAACGACGCAACTAGTGCGCGAGAGCATCGCGTCGGTGCTCCAGGAGTTGCGGGTCGAAGTTGTCGGACAAGTGC
>DATEPF010000073.1:0-16312 GCA_035273325.1 Pyrinomonadaceae bacterium
ATCGTTAAATCGGATGGGTGCACTAACATCGCCTGCAGCAAATGTCACCGGTGCCCCGGAGCTAAACAGACGCCCGGCATTCGGAGCGAATGCAACCACTTCTCGCGACGGACTGCTGGGACGCGAAACGGTGCGCACGCCGCCCCCCAGAATAGTGCCGGTGCCGTTAGTTTCAGCAAGCCGCGAAGACGCGCCGGAAACCGGAACAACTGAAACGGCATAACCAGCGTCTTCCAATCGCGCGCGCTCGGCATCTGCCGCTTCACGACTCCGTTTACCGCCGACAATTAATCCCCACGTATTCGTAGTGGTGTCGTTGGTGATCTGAGAATCTTGACCAGTCGCTTCCTGCAGCTCTTTTGATTTCTCTCTAGCTTCAGCGCGTGAAGCGAGCCCGGCAATTTGCAGTTGAAAAGTGTCCTCCGAGTCGATCGAGAGGGGCGAAAGCAGACGCGGCTCAAGTCTCACCCGTTGCACATCGAGCGCGACCAGCGTCGTTGCAGCGTCAGTCGCGTTCATAAGTTGGCCGCTCGTTGACACTGTGGCGGAGCGCACATCGGTCGCCAGCGCGACGCGAATCTTCGGTTCAGTCAAAGAAGGCGCGTCCTTTGGACCGCTAGAAGTTACCGTCTCATGCGGCGCACTCTTCCACACGCCGGGGCTGGCAGGCTGCGACCGCCGCGGACGCGAGTCACCCTGAGCAATTATTGAAGTTGGAATTGCGAGTTGGGAGAGAAGCACAAGCGCGATTACCGTTCGCGCAGTGAGATGATGCATTACAAAACCCTTCGCGGATTAGTCTTGGGGGCTGTTCCGCGCGGTCATAGTACTACAACTGTTCATGTTGTTCGTGTATTTCGTGGATCATTTTTTATACAGACAAATACGATCCACGAATTACACGAAATACACGAAACTAGTAGAGCAACTCGCCAAGGTCTGTGATCGGCACAACTTCAACCGGTGGGTTGCCTCGGCGGAATATGCGAGCGCCGGTCGAACCTTTCAGGGTGGTTATTCCATTCGCAATACGAATCATGGCGCCTTCGCGTAAGCCGACGACGGGAGTTTCGTTTTCTTCCAGAAACTGCAGGATTCTTTCTTCGCGGGTCTCACCCATATGTTTTGAGCCGGGATCCGGATCAAGGTAGTGAGGATTAATCTGAAATGAAACCAGGCCCAGCGCATCCAACGATGGAGGCTCAACAATCGGCATGTCGTTCGTGGTCCTGATCGTCGGAGCCGCAACGTTTGAACCCGCACTCGACCCCATATACAGCATGCCGGCGTCGGCGCGCTTTCTAATCAAATCCAGCAGATCAAACTCGTACAGCGTTTTTAGTAAACGGAATGTGTTACCTCCGCCGATGAAAATAGCTTCGGTATTGCTGACAGCTTTCTGCTTATCGGCCGATTGATGTATTGACTCGACGTGGTAACCCATTATCCCCAGCCTGTCCTTCACTCTGGCTGCATATCCGTCCTGATCATGTAACGCGAACGGCACAAACAAAAGCCGAGTGGCCTTACCGAGAAAGTCTCGGATCTCGGTTTCGGCGTGATCGAGAAACCCGCTGCCGTGAAGCGTGGAGTTGCTGATCAGCAGAATGTTCCTATCTACTTTCACTGCATTAAGATGTTTGATACTTCGTGTGTTTCGTGTAATTCGTGGATCGTATTTCATGCAGTTCAAAAACGTCCACGAATTACACGAAATAACATCAAGAGTGACTAATTCGACTCTCAGGCACACTCAACTCGCAAAGCGCTCTTCGACCGTCGCTGCAAATACTAACGTTCCGATTACTCCCATCGCCGCGGCCGCCACGAACGGTGCACGCGGATCCGCGTTCCATAACAAACCACCAATCGCAGCCGCGGGTGTGATCGACAGGCTGCGTATCAGGTAATAAAGACCGACAGAGCGTGCGCGAACGCTGTCCCTGGCAAAGTCCACAATCATGGCTTTGCGTGCCGGTTCACCAATCTCGCGGAGACCCCCAATCATAAAAGCAACGACCAGAAGTGCAAAATTAGTAGCGAGAATGACGGCGAGCGGGAAGAGAGCGAAGCTAATGAAGGTGACGATTACGACCGGCTTACGGCCGATCCGATCAGCGAGTTTGCCTGCGGGAAGGTAGACGAGGATTGAAGTCGTCATCTGAATTGCGATTAGTGTTCCAAAACGCGCGGCACTTAAGCCGTGAACATTGATCACGTAAAGAACAGTAAGTACTCCGGTCAGGCCTTCGCATGCTCGGATAATGATGTCGGAAATAAGGAGCCGTTTTAACGCATGGTGAAATGAACGCCAGACGCCCCGAATGTTTACGGCGTCCGCGATTTTCACTTCAACGTTGATTCTCTGGACCAACAGCAGCGTCACCGCGGCGAGGCCAAGGGTGACGACCAAGCCGATCTGTATGCCGCGACTCAGACCGGAATGAGCGATCAACGCTCCGCCGATCAGCGGCGAAACAATGATGGGCACTCGCTTCAAGATAGACTGGATGGTAAAGCCCATCGCTCGGCGGTCCTGCGGCAATGCGTCGCCAATGAGCGCGAAGATCGCCGGGGACGCCATGCTTTGCCATCCCATGACAAATGCGAGACCCAGGAACATCAGAGGCCAGGAAGGGCTGAGCAGATAGATTAGATAGCCGATCGAAGCCAGCACCACGAAAAGCAGAAAAGCTTTGCGGCGTCCAACCCGATCGGCGAGCCAACCGCCGGGATATTGATAGATGGCGTCGAAGAAGGTTTCCGCAGTGCCGAACAGGCCTATGATCGGCGCTCCGGCCCCGAGGACTTCCAGATACTTAGGCAGGAATTTTTTCCAGAGCTCTTCGCCGAGGCCGATGAGGAACACGGCGGCTGATGCAATTGTGACGTTGCGTTCAAGACTAAAGTACTCTGCGAACCTGGCGAGGCGTGTGGGCTGGTCCATGGGTCAACTCAGATAACGAGTCGGTGCCGGTACCCGGAGTCCAGCGTGGTCACCGCCACTTCAATCTCAGGCGGCGCGTCTTTCATTCATGATTTCTGCTGGTTGCCCGTTTTCGCGCTTACGCGATTTTCTGGATGTGAGGAGCCGGCCGAATCCTTCCCTGGTCAGGGAAAGGAGCGGCACGCGATTTTGGAGGACCACTTTCAAAAACGCGCGTTTGTTCATTTGCGGGAAGTAGATGCCACGGAACAGCAAGCGCATTACCAGGTGTGTGATCCGAAAACTCATCGGTTGATCGGCAAGTGCCTGCATCGCTTCCATGTTTCGTTGCGGGCTGTACGTTTCTTGCCACGCATGAGTTAACTCGGCGTGCGTTTCATCAATTGTGATCTTGAGCGGATTGTGGGCCATCGTATAAGGCGCGTAATCCAGCCAATGTTTCGGCCGCGTAAGTCGTCCACCATCCATCAACCGTTTGTAAAGCGGCGTAGACGGGAAAGGGGTCAGCATACCAAAAACAGGCAGTCCGGGTGGCCAGGTCTTGATGTGCTCAATCGTGCGGTCGGCGACACCTGGTGTGTCGTTATCGAGACCGAAGATGAAAGAAGTGATGGCGTAGATATTTCTCTTCGCCAGGCGATGAAGGACAGCGGCGTATTCATTTGGCTTGTTGAAGCTCTTGTTGACGTCCTTAAGATTGGCAGTATCAATGGATTCCATGCCGATGAAGATCCATTTACCTTCAGACTGGGCAATCAGATCGACGAGCTCTTCATCCCGCAGCAGGTTCGCACTAATTTGGGCCATCCATGGCAACTGTGCGTCTGCGGCAATGATGTCCCGCAATAAAGCCTTTGTACGTTTGATGTTGATAGCGAAGTTGTCGTCGATGAAGAAGACGAAGACCTGTTGCCGGTTCGCGCGGGCGAAACGTTTTAACCGCAGCATCTCCTGGACCACGCTCTCGTTGGAGCGGAACCTGATCGAGTCGCCGAAGAAACCCGTGACAGTGCAGAATTCGCATCCATACGGACAACCGCGACCAGACTCGATCGGCAGGATATGAACAGACTTCCAACCCGAGCCGTAGCGATTGAGCAACGGCTTGGCGAAGTTTGGGATCATATCGAACTGATCAAGATCCATTTTGTCCCAGGGAATTTCGGGATAATCCTGTAGGGTGGGCTTTTTCTCTTTTCCGTCCGCTCCCAGCGGTGCGTAGATGTCTTTCAGTCGCCCGGCTGCGGCATCTTCGACAATCAGGGGCCACGTTTCGTCCGCTTCTCCGAGCGCGACGGCGTCGGCATGGCGTTTACCACCATCCTTGCCGAGTGCTTCGTCGGGAACTTCAGTAACGTGTGGTCCACCCATCACCACGGGCACACCGATGGCGCGGATCGCGTCAGCCATTCGATAGGCGCGCGCAATCATGCGCGTCATAGCGCCGATGCCGACAAGTCCTATTTGTTCATCTTTGATGAATTGAACCAGTTGTTGTTCATCCATCGGCTTGGCATTGCCGTCTATCAGCACCACTTCGTGTTCTGCCGGCGTGAGAGACTTCAGCAGAAACATCCACAGATGGGGCATGAAATTGTGAGTAACCCCGTTGTCGGGGTTATAGAGCAAGATTTTCATTACTTTTTCCTATTGTGCTGGCTGGTGTGCCGCGAACGATATCAAAAACAGCCGTGTACCGTCAAAAAACGAGGGAACCTGTGAAAATTTCGAACATGGACGCTAAACGGTGAGCAGCATATCAGTTATGTCTTCGAACGTACAGAAGCGAGAACCTCAGAAAACGCGTACATATCCCGCGGCCTCAAGAATCTGCTGCCCTTCATCGCTCAACAAAAACTCGACGAACTGCTGCGCTGGTAATTGTTTCGAGGAACTTTTAACGACGCCCGCCGCCTGCTCGATCGGTTTATGTAAATTCTGTTGAATTTCCAAGTATGAACCTTCGTTTGGCTTCAGCAGAGCGAGCGGCAGAAAACCAGCTTCCGCATTTCCGGTTGCAACAAACTGTTTTGCCTGAGCCACATTTTGCCCAAAAACGATCTTAGGCGCTACCTGATCCCAAAGATTTAACGCGCGTAGACACTGCACCGCCGCTTCTCCATAAGGCGCGATATCGGGCTTGGCAATGGCAATGCGTTCGAATTCCGGTTTCGTGAGATCGTGAATTGTTTGAAGTTTCAGCGGGCTACCTGCGGGAGTCCAGAGTACTAATCTCCCTCGGGCGTATATTTGCGGAATTGCGGACGTGAGCAGCGCCTGTTTTTGGAGGCGTTCCACATTGAATACGTCCGCGGCTACGAAAACATCGAAGGGCGCGCCGTTCTCGATTTGTTTTGCCAGATCAGCCGTCGCACCGAACGTAAAAATGACTCGCACACCAGTCTTCGCGGTGAACTGCTTTCCAATTTGCGCAGACACATTTGTCAGATTAGACGCTGCAGCAACAATTAGTTCGGGCCGATGATCTTGGGAGGGCGATGAACACGAAGCCACTAACAAAATAGTTACGACCAACAGTGTCAACGAGGCCTGCAAACCAAAAATTCCTCCGCAGCGAAAATGTGGCATGGACCGCCATCTTATGCGGAGCCGGCAATTCTTTCCAGAACTGCCGAAGGTATGGTATAGACCCTAGACCCCTGCAGGACAATTAGCGTAACGGCTGCGGCCGAAGGCCAACTCTCCCCATGCGAAAAATCACACCGAGAGACCGGTTCGTTCTCATTGCTGCGATGGTCGTGCTTTGTCTCGGGGTCAGTTGCCTTCCCACTCCTCCCGGTGAATCGGGAGATCTGAACATTACGGTTTACGGTTTCTCCATCATGAAGGAATCGATGGAGAAGGCGATTTTCCCTGGCTTCGCAGCCATGTGGAAAAAAACTCATGGCCAGGACGTGCGGTTTACTTCCTCTTACGCCGGTTCTGAAACGATCACCAATCAAATACTGCAAGGTGTAAATGCGGACGTGGCGATTCTATCCATCGAACGCGATGTCTTTCGTCTAAAGGACAGTGGATTCGTCACAGCAGACTGGCGCACGCATCCGCAGAAAAGCGTTCTCAACAAAACACCTTTCGTGATTCTGGTAAGGCAGGGAAACCCAAAAGGAATTCGCGACTTTCCCGATCTCGCTAAACCCGGCGTCGGCATAATTCACCCGGATCCGATCAGTTCAGGAGGAGCCCAGTGGTCCGTCCTCGCGATCTACGGTTCTGAATTAATGAAATCGCAACAGCAAACGGGGGAGCCGGATACCGCCAGGTCGCTGGAAACGTTGAAAGCGATCTGGCGCAATGTAAAGTCGACGCCTGGTTCGGCCCGCGAGGCACGCACACAATTCGAGACAGGTTTTGGCGATGCGCTGATTACGTATGAACTGGAAGGGTTGTTGATGAAACAATCACCCAAGACGCCCATCGAGATCATCATTCCCCAATCCACTATTTTCAGCGAACATCCGGCTGTAGTCATTGATAAAAACGTTCCGGCAAACAAGCGCGCGGCCGTCGACGCATTCATGCAATACCTATGGACGGACGAAGCACAACAGGCATTTGTAAAGTTTCATTTTCGTTCCGCGACGAATGAAACCTTCGACACTGCCAACCAGGATCTCGGCAAGATCGAATTTCCGCTGACGATTGAATTTTTTGGCGGTTGGGAGCGCGCCTACCCGGAAATAATTGAAGGTATTTTTCGAGATAGAGTTCAACGCGGTAAATAAGTATCACTCTGACGCATGAGCACAGTTACGCCATCAATGCGACACGTACGCGGTTTCGACGTGGCCCGTCCCATCAGCATCGGCATGTTGGTCTTCATGATGTTGCCGCTGGTGTTTCTGCCACTGGCATCCATCTTTCTGTTTGGTACCAGAACCGGACTGGGCAACTTCTGGCAAGCTCTAATGCAACCGGAAGCGATCTTCGCGTTGAAGCTTTCAATGGTAACCAGTTTCTGGGCCACAATTTTCAATGTGGTCTTTGGTCTGTTCGCAGCTTACGTTCTGTCTCGTTACAACTTCTGGGGACGCAACGCCCTGATCGTCACCATCTCGTTACCCACGGCCATTCCGACAGCAGTGGCGGGTTTCGCGTTGTTACTCTTGTGGGGACCGTACGGAACTCTCGGCCGCTTTCTCCAGCCGCACGGAATCCAAATTATGTTCACGGCGTTGGCAATCATACTGGCAAACATCTTCGTCACGTTCCCACTTGCCTTCGGCGTGATCAAGCCGGTGTTTGACACGATGAGCCGTTCGCTCGAGGAAGCATCCGCGACAATTGGAGCGACGCGGTGGCAAACGTTCTGGCATGTCACGCTGCCATCGCTTCGTGGCGCAATAGTTTCCGGTGCGTTGCTCACGTTTGCGCGTGCCGTTGGCGAGTTTGGTTCGACGATTCTGGTTTCGGGGAACCTGGCGGGCCGCACCCAAACGGCGCCTCTTTATATCTTTGCAAAGTTTAACGAGGGCCAGATTGAAGCGGCGAATGCGATCGCGATCGTGCTGGCGTTATTTTCTTTTCTGATTTTCAGCGTGTTGTTCTTCGCGCGCGATTGGTTTGACGTGGACTGATAAACTTAGTTTTGAATGGAAAGGCCATGGCCCAGGTAGCGCGAGTCATGCAGAAGACGACGGAACCAGATTCGGGTCGCAGTACGCCCGTGGCGGCTGCGAGAGTGCTGGGTGTCAGTAAGTATTTCGGCAAGACCGGTGTGCTTCAGAACATTACGTTTGACGTTGCTGAAGGCGAGGCTTTGGTCTTGTTGGGTGCGTCGGGCAGCGGCAAGACGACCATCCTGCGCATCATCGCAGGTTTGGAGCAACCCTACACCGGCAAGATCTTTCTGCATGGTAAAGATGTAACTGAACTCCCAGCGCGTGAGCGGGGCGTCGGCGTCATCTTTCAGGCGTATGCGCTTTTTCCAAAAATGACGGTGGAAAAGAACATCGGTTATGGACTGATGATTCGGAAGCACAAGCGGAAAGAAATCAAGAAAACAGTCAACGATTTGCTGGCGCTCGTTCAGCTGGAAGAACACCGGAAGAAGTATCCGTCGCAGCTTTCCGGTGGCCAGCAACAGCGCGTGGCGATCGCCAGGACCCTCGCTTATAAACCCGAAGTGCTGTTGTTTGACGAACCGTTCGGCGCTCTCGACGCCCAAACACGCACTCACCTCCGGCGTGAGATTCGCGCACTACTTCGCAAGGTTAACGTCCCGGCGATTTTCATCACGCACGATCAGGAAGAAGCTCTCGAGTTGGGTGATCGCATCGCCGTAATCAATTCGGGAAACATAGAACAGATCGGCACGCCCGCCGAGGTCTACAACAATCCGGCCACGGAGTATGTAGCCACGTTTCTCGGGGCCGCAAACATACTTGAAGGCGTTTTGCGGGACGAACTTTTAGACGTCGGGGGCGTGCGCATACCGCTCGGCGAGCGGGCTGCGGAATTTAAGGAAGGGCAACACTTGAAACTGATCTTCCGGCCAGAGGATGTGGTGGTTGGTACGAGCCAGGATCGTTTGGGGAAGCATCCGTGTTTGTCTGCTGCCGTTGTTGAAGAGACCAGTTTTGTCGGGGCGTTTGAACGAGTGCGTCTACGGTTGGATCACGGCGCGGGCACGAACGGCGACCCGGCAGACATGTCGTATCTGTTAACGACCGAAGCCCCTGAAAGATCAACTGCCAAACCAGTCCTCGCTACCCGACCGAAACCGATCGCCTTGTCGGCACCATTGCGCAGACTGGATCGGGTGTTTATCGGCCTCACCACCTTCACGATCCTGCCATTGAACCACTAACTGACGCCGGCTGGTTTCATGTTATTTGGGGTGATTCATGGATGATTTTTTCGGCTTGCTTAAAATGGATCCACGAAATAACACGAAAGCCATTTGCTAAATCCCTTCCAACGCTTCAACGGACATACTATGAAACTGACGGCGCACACTATTGATATTAGTGAAGGGCAGCGAGTGCGCGTGTGTGCGGTTGGTCAAAAGGATAAAAACCCGTTCGTTGTTTGGATCAATCCAACAACTTGTACCCGTAAATCCCGTATGGCCGAAGCTGTCTAAAGGAAGTGCGGCACCGGCCGTGGAATCCCTGGTAGCGGCTAGTTGCCAGCTCACCGATCGCGCTTCGTTTAATCCTGCAGTCATGTTCGAGCGAAACAAGGAACACGTCTCCGGTTTCAGTAGTTCACTTCGTGCCGCCAGAAACTGATTGGCGATGATTAACGTGTCAGAAGCATCGGCAAACAATCCCGCGTGACCTGCCGCGCCACCCAGGAAAAACGCATTACCGTCGTGTACCTGTCCCCAGATTAGTTCTTCTCGCCAGCTTGTGTACTGTCCAGGATTCGCATTCTGGCACGTCTCACGTTCGTGTCCGTTCCCGAGTTCGCACGCGGCGATACCAGTTTGCATTGCCTGCGCTGGATTGAAAAAGGTTCGTTTCAGTTGCAACGGTTGAAGAATTTCTGTCCCCGCGAGTTCACTAATTCGTTTGCCGGTAAGCCTCTCCAGCAATAATCCGAGGGTAATGAATCCCAGGTCGCTGTAAACCACACGAGTGCCCGGCTTATATTCGCGCTGGCTGTTCGCAATGATTGTTAAAGTGCGATCCGGATCGCCTTCAGCAAGGATGTAGAGTGGTCGCCAGGCGGGAAGACCCGCACTGTGAGTCAACAGTTGGCGAATGGTGATCGATTGTGAGTTTTTCCCGTCGAATTCCGGAACGTAATGGGAAACGTATTCGTCGAGCGCCAGTTCGCCCTTTTCAATTAGCCGGGACGAAAGTAACCCTGTAATTAGCGGTTTGGTTAGTGACGCGAGATCGTAAATCGTATTTACCGTAGCAGCGATCTGCTGTGGTTGGACCACCGCATTTCCGACCGCATCTGAAAAAAGCTGCTCGCCGTTTTGTGCAATGAGATAAACAGCCGAAGGAAAGTCCCCGGCCGAAATGCGTTCGGCAAGAAATGCGGAAATTTGAGAATTACTGTCGGGCATTTATGAGTAAGCGAGCGACCTAGGTGGTTTTGCCGAGAGCGCTAACGCCTGGATGAGAGGCGTGCTGCTCGATTCGCTCGAGAGCTTTGATAGCAAGGGCCAGAGCGTTGCGTCCATCAGCTCCGGAAACAGGGGAAGGAAGTCCGTCACGCGCAGTTTCAACGAAAGCAACGATCTCCGCGCGCAACGGTTCGACATCAACTACGTCCAGGTTCTTCACGTGCACGCCGGGCCAGGCGCCGCTGGCGGTCGGAGGCGCGAGACTGCTAATCGATGCGTGCCTCGTGGAGTAGTCGACCGCGATATAGTCGTGAGGTTGGAAGAACCTCATCTTGCGGATTTTTTCCGTGCCCACTCGCGACGCCGTGATGTTAGCAACCGCACCAGTCGAAAATTCGAGCCGGGCGTTAGCAGCGTCAACTTTGTTGGTTAGTATCGGAATACCAACAGCGTGCAGCTCGGTGACTTCCACGTTTTCCCCAACCAGCCACTGAACGATATCGAGATCATGAATCATCAAATCGAGTACGACGTCGATGTCCAGTGAACGTGCGGTGAATTCCCCGACGCGATGTATTTCGAAATAAACCGGATTACGCACGTGCGGGCGCAAAGCGACCAGCGCCGGGTTGAATCGCTCGAGGTGGCCGACCTGCAGCAGGGCCCCTCCTTTTGCGGCAGCGCGAATCATGTCGTCAGCTTCAGCTAGGGTGCGTGAAATCGGTTTTTCCACGAGCACATGAATTCCATTTTCGAGGAGACCGCACGCGATTTGGGAATGCGATTCAGTAGGAACTACGAGGCTAACCGCGTCTACCTTACCGATCAGTTGCCGCCAGTCTTTGGTCCATTCGACTTTGCGTTCGTTTCCGATCTCGGCAGCGGTTTCTTCGTTTACGTCACAAACCGATTTAAAGTCAGTCAAACCTTCAGCGGCCAAGGCCGCGTGAATGCGCGCGTGCTGCTTGCCCAGGTGGCCCACGCCGATTACAGCAGTTTTTAGTGTCACGGTTTTACTGATCTTTAGTTTTAGTTTAGGTTAACCCCGCAAAACACCGGTAGAAACGCAAAGGCAGCAGACAGAATCCATTCGCCTGCTGCGTGCCGTTTTTCCAGGTTCAGTCGGAGCCGACAATATACTTGCAATTTTCAACCCTTGCCAAGCCGCTCACTCTCACACTGTTCGTAGCGATCGCCGTCTTCTATGTTTACGGTTTGGGTCATCTACCGTTCGTCGGCCCTGATGAGGCACGCTACGCGCAAGTCGCGCGGGAAATGTTTGAGCGCGGCGATCTAATCACTCCAACGCTGGGCGGTCACATCTGGTTTGAGAAACCGTCTCTGCTCTATTGGTTAATGATTGCCAGTTACACCGTGTTTGGTGTTTCCGAATCGTCCGCGCGCCTGGGCCCGGCTATCTGTGGAGTGTTGAGTATCGTCGCGGTGTTCTGGGTAGGGCGGCGCGTGTCAAATAAAGTTCAAGGCCTTGGTGTTTGTAGCGCGTTGATGTTGGCGTCGTCTCTTGGCTTCATAGTTTTTTCACGCGCGGCAAGCTTCGACATCGTTGTGACCATGACCCTGACCTGGGCCCTCGCCTTCTTCATTGCCTGCGAAATTGAAGAGCAGGACAAGCGCAAGCGAAAACTGCTGGCAGGATTTTATGTCTTTATTGGCCTTTCCTTATTGGCCAAGGGACTAATCGGATTCGTTATCCCGCTCGGCATTGTTACCGCTTACTTTTTGTTGCGCAGGAGGAGGCCACGGAAGTTAGTCTGGACCAGTTTGTTATGGGGGCTGCCACTCAGCGCTCTGATTGCGGCGACGTGGTATGGACCGATGTTCGTAAAACACGGTGCACTGTTTTTCGACGAGTTCATTGTCCAACATCACTTCGCGCGTTACCTGTCAAACACCTATCACCATCCGGCGCCTGTTTATTACTACGTCGTTATTTTGGTGCTGCTATCACTTCCCTGGGCAGCGTTTATCGTCGAAGCCTTAATCCGGATCCGTAGATGGCTTTGGCGAACGGAGGATGGGCTCAACAGAATGCGAACGTTTGCACTCGTTTGGATTCTGGTCCCATTGGTTTTCTTCAGCTTCTCTAATTCGAAATTACCGGGCTACATACTGCCGGTGTTGCCGGCGCTCGCTCTGCTTGGTGGTGAACGCCTGGCGGAATGGTTAGACAGTGGCACTCGCGGTCGTTGGGCGATGCGAGCAACAGGCTTGGTGTGCTTCGCGCTGGCTATTTCAGCATTAGTTTACTCAATTGGAAGAGGCGACATTCCCATCAGCTTGATAATTGCCGCACCCAGCATCATTGCAGGCACGCTGGCGTTGTTGCCGATGCCCGGTCGAACGACCCAAATGGTCTCGATCGCTATTGCCATTGCCGCACTCGCGCTCGGAGCGTTGCATGTGGCGGCGCCAAACCACGCCGCGCAAGACACCGCAAAATTTCTGCTGCAACAGGCGGATGAACGAGGTTACGGTCGAACCGTCATTTACGGGTTACAGCCAGATGACCGCACGCCGGAGTTTTACGCAGCCGGCCGTGTTACTTATGCAGAAGACGGTGAACCTGTGATGTATGTTGGACTCGAACAGATCGGCAACGAAATCACGCGACAAGGAGGACCCGTACTGGTGTTTGTACCGGACATTGACGCGGAACTGTTCTCGTCACAACGCGCGGTGCGTACGGTTGTGATCGGAAGCAATGGGAGACACGCGTTGATTGTGGTCGGTCCCCTTGGAGAGTGGCGCTAGTTGAGGCTCTTGGAAAAGAAGTCAATCACCGGCCGGTCGTATGCCTCGCCCTGTTCGCCCGTCGCAGATGGAAGTGTTAATCCGGTTAACGGGAGATCGGTTTTGATTTCGAGGTTTGATCGGTTAGGAAGGCAATGTTGAAGCGCAATTGTTGAATCGCGGAAACTACTTTGTTCCGCTCCAGCAAGTAGCAGAACTCGGTGTGTTCGAAGTGCGCCCGCGATTTCGCAGGTGTCTGTGTTTTCGTAGCGACCCGTGAAATAGACTCGGGTGCCGGTGCGAGTTAGCCATGAAATGACGCGAAAATTAACGCCCAGATGTTCCTGCACGGCGGCGTTGACGAGCTGATCTGCGTCGCGCGGTACTGAATCCAGGACCAGGACCTGGATACGCGCGTCCTGTCGTGCCGCTAATACTGCTGCATAGGCACCTAGTTCCACGCCGTACACACCGACGCGATTACCGATCAAAGCAGCGTTCCCGTCGCCTTTTAATGAGGCGAGAAAATCGATCGCCGCACCCAGGTCGTCGGCTTCCTGGGTGCCGAAGGTGGTGGTCTTCACCGCCGCGTTCATCCCATGAGCCCTTAAATCCGGCCAGAGAATCGTGAAGCCGGTGGCCTCGTTTATTTTGATCCCCAGGTTGAACAACCAGGAGCGGTCGCCGCCATACTTATGTTGCAACACGATAGCCGGGCCACCCGGCGCCCCCTTCAACAACCAACCGCGAGCTGATGTCCTGTCGCGGTTCCTCCACGTTTCGTCGGTTACTTTGAGGGCTGAACCACTAATTTGGGAGAACGATTGCGGAGTGACCAGGTATGGCTGATGCGGGGGACTCGTGATTCCATAGATAATGGAGCCAACCGCGAGGAGGATAGCAACGAAAACGACCAGCAGGATTGGCAGCAGCGACTTAAAAAGTTTTTTGCCCAGTCTTCGTCGAGGCATGATCTATTTGAACGATCAGCAGCAGTCCGAACCTATCTACGTAGCCGCTTCAGTAGGTTCAATTTGTTTTGTTATGCGCGCGTAATCTTCCGGCGTGTTGATGTTGTCAAAAAAACTTCCCGACCCTTCCAGGTGCCGCAACTCATCAAAAGCAATCCAACGCGTTCGGACGGATTGTAACAGAGCAATTGGCTTCCGCTCGCCGGATTTGATTAATTGTTCGGCCTGGGCCAGACACGGTTCGACTCGATACAAGGTACACAAAGGTTGCGGCACTCCGTCGTGTTGCACCGGGGCGACAGCATCGAAGCCGGCGGTAACGTCCGCCATTTGCGTGAATAATTCTGTCGTCACCAAAGGGAAATCGCAGGCTACGACGAGTGCCCAGTCGCTCGAACAGTTTGCCAGCGCGGCGTGAACACCACCGAGCGCACCCCAATGCGGATGTATGTCGGCCACGTGAGACAACTGCGAATCGGCAACGAGACCACCTACCACCTTTATCGATGAGGTGACGCCCACCATTTGTTCGGAGATCAACTCAACGAACGTCCGGTCGCCCAGCGTCAGTTCACATTTATCTCGGCCCATACGCCGGGATTGCCCGCCACTCAAAATGAACCCGCCTATTGGTCGCATGCTTGTGTGACTGCTCCAGATTCCGCTTCGGAATCTTCGTGTCATCGTGGATCTTTTTTTTGGCAGCATAAATACGATCCACGAATTACACGAAATAACATGAACCTGCCGCCATAGCTTTCGCGCGCAAATTAACACCAACAAAAACCCGCGACAAGAGGAACGTTTTACCCGTTTTCAGCGTCTAACAAACGCGACGACGGGCTGGCGACCGCCTCACCGAAGTTGTTCCACAGCAATATTTGGCAGTACCTTGACCCCCTTGGAAACGAAAGTTATAGTCGCACCAACCGCACGCCGGCCAACAAAAATGAGGTTAGAACTATGAAGCAATTTGCCAGACTCCTTTTATGCGCAACAGCGATCGCAATGTTGAGTGTCGCGGTTTGCGCACAGACGCCGGCGGCGGGCATTACCGTTAAGGATGCGCACCTTTTTCCCCTGGAAGATGTGCGACCCGGAATGAAAGGTACAGCCCGAACGGTGTTCTCGGGCACGGAACCCGAGGAATTTGGCGTAGAAGTGCTCGGCGTTTTGCCGGGGTTTCCAGGAGCGCGGCAGTCCGCAATCATTGCTCGTCTAACGGGTCCCAACGTCGCTAAAACCGGTGTCTTCGGCGGCATGTCCGGCTCACCCGTATACATCGATAACAAGCTGGTTGGCGCCATCGCATTCAGTTTTCCTTTCTCGAAAGAGCCCATTGCGGGAATAACTCCGATCAAGCAAATGATCGAGATTTTTGAGAAGGGCTCTACCCAAACCACCAGGCCAAAAGAACCGAAGGCGGTTTCCTTCACGCAACTGGCGTCCACGGATTGGAAGCCGAGCTTCCCGCGTCAGGCGGTAACTTCTGCAACCCTGATTGCTCCAGTCTCTCAGAATTCCGCGTTGTTGCCCTTGCTGGGTCAGCAGATGACGCCGATCGCCACGCCGGTCGTATTTGGTGGAATCAGCCAGGAAGTTTTGTCCCTATTTGCTCCGCAGTTAATGGCGAACGGACTATTGCCGGTTTCCGGCGCGGGTGGAGCGGCCGCGATCACACCACTTGGCAAGGTAACCGAAAAAACTTTAACGCCCGGCACGTCAGTAAGCGTCCAACTGGTGCGAGGTGACTATTCAATTGCCGCGTCAGGCACAGTGACTTTTCGTGACGGTGATCAAGTCTATGCATTCGGGCACCCGTTTTTGAGCCTTGGCGCCGCCGATATGCCCATGAGCGAATCAGCGGTGGTAACTGTTATCCCCAGCACGCATAACTCGTTCAAGTTGTCAGTTCCCGGCACGATGATGGGTTCGATCTCGCAGGATCGCGCAACCGGCATCTTTGGCCAGTTGGGCCAATCGCCGAAGATGATTCCGGTGAAAATCAATATGCGCACCAGCCGCGATCGTAGTGAAACTTTCTCTTACGAGATTGCCAACGACGCGTTCCTGACTCCGCTGTTACTGAACATCACGGTCTTCAACACGATCAGCTCGAGCGAACGAATCCTCGGCGAGTCGACAATTACAATAAAAGGCGCCATTAACGTCAAAGGGCAGGAGCCGATCACCGTGGATCGAAGGTTTTCCGCGATGAATTCTTCGATGCTGGCGGCGGGTTCGGTCGCCGCGCCTATCAGCTCGTTGTTGGGAAGCGGCTTCGATGACGTGCAAATTGAAGGTGTCAATCTTGAGATTTCTTCAACCGATACCAAATACGCGGGCACACTTGAACGGATTAGTTTGAACAAGACTGAGACGCGACGCGGTGAGAAGATCGAAATTAACGCACACGTCCGCACCGAGTCCGGAAAACTTTTTGTCCAACGTATACCGGTACAGATTCCTGAAGATGCGACACCCGGCCAGTTACTCGTTTTTGTTGGTGACGGCGGCGCGCTCCAGGACGGGTCAGGGGCAAGATCATTTGTTCCCCAGGATCTCAGTCAGCTGGTCCGCGCGATTAACAAAGTGAAGAAG
>DATEPF010000074.1:0-7082 GCA_035273325.1 Pyrinomonadaceae bacterium
AATTGGATTTGTACTTTTGACTCTGCCGCTGGTAGAGCTAAACGGCGGATTCATCAAGACGGCGGTTGGCTGAATCTCTGCTGGTAGTAGGTCGTCGATGAATTCAGCATCCAGCGGCAATGCATCGAAGTTGAGAACACAACGAAGCAGTGAGTTTCGGCGCAAGCTCGTCTCGTTACAGATGACTTTTGCGCCCACTGCCTGAGGCCAGATCGCGAGGCTTCCCGTTCCGGCTGATGGTTCTAAAACAATGTCCTCGGGCTTCGGATTGAGTAATCGGGCGGCGAAGTAAGCCAGCGTCGGCGGTGTCGAGAATTGCTGTAGCTCGTTCTGTTCTAACGTGCGATCCGTTTGTCGGGGCAATCGCTGCATCAATGGACGCAGGATAGAAGCGAGCGCTTCGGTCACGTCCATCTGCATTAGCTCTGCGGCTTGTTTCTCTAATAGATAATTATTGACGGCGATTTCTACTGCGTCGTAAGCATCGCGGGGCGTGTATTTGCCTTGCGCTCTGCTGCCGCCGAATATTCGTTCTGCGGTTCGCGTAAGCTTGGGATTGTGGAACGGTTCTCCGTCCTCGATCCGTTCTTCTAACTCGGCGATCAGTTCGTGGATATTGCAGACAAGCGCGTTTGTTCTGGCCGCGCAAACACCTGTACTCTGATCTGGCATCTGGCTTTCTCCTTGAAGTTGGGCAAAGTCACGGTGTAAGCGGCGCGGGTGGTATCAACACCCGCGCTGCTCGTTGCGCTCGGTCGATTCGGCTTAGTACTCGGACGGAAGCAAGACTGTAGTCGCGCTACGGTCTGCTTCGGTGATGATCCAAAGCTGTTGGCCCTTTCCGGTTTGGTAGTTGCTCAACAGTCGGAAACCCTGCTCAAGTGAAAGCTGGTTCTCGCGAACGTCGTCCTCGGAAAGCTCTCCCCAATCGCAGGACATGTGACGGCGCAAAAACTCAATCGCTGTCTGTCCGGCAATCTGGAGCGCTTCTTCGGCTCCGGGCGTGATGAAGGTTTGGCCTAGCGCAAAGCGTGTCACGCTGGTTTGCGTGGTTGTGTTATGGTTTCTTCGCATCAATGATTTCTCCTTTAGCGGGTGAAAAGTTGGTGCCTGGGCTAGGCGAGCGTTGACGCGCTTTCCTAGCCCCTTCTCGTTCTCTCACTGCTCTTGTTCGCTCTCGCTTGTCTGTAGTCGTCCGGCTCGCAGGATTTGATCTGCGGCGCGGAAAATCTTCTGTGCGCTCTTTTCGGGGATGGCGTCGCCGTTGTAGCCGATGGCGGGGCATAGCCAGTTTTGGATATAGCCTCGGCAATAGTCCGCGCCTTCGAGGTTCAGCGCTTCGCAGCAAAGCAAGGCGACTGCTTCCGCTTCTACTTCGCGCAGGTTCTTGGGCGTCCGTTCGGTGTCGGTGAAATCGGCTTCGCTGGTGTGGCCTAAAATGACGTGGGCCGTTTCGTGGAATAGTGTCTTGTGCGGAAGCTGGGCTACGGGATTGATCGCGATCTGTCGCTTCTTCGCGTATCCCTGACAGTTGCCGTCCGTGTCCGTGAAAGCGATCTGTTCAATGTCGAGCGCGGCAAGTGCTCGCTCGGCTTCCCACTCCGGCAAGCGTGGCGGTGTAAATTCGTCGCCGACGGTCTGACTAATGGCGAACCATCGCGCCTTATGCATGAAGCTGGTAAATCTTCGCTCGCCGTTCTCGCCTTCGCTCTCGGGTGCTTCTTCGCGAACCTTGCGAGTTATCGGCATGCAAAGGATCAAGGCTCGCTCGCCGCGTTTGACGGTGCGGCCTAGTGCTTGCCATCCGGGAAAGGTATTGATCGGGCCGGGTTCAAGTCCGCGCAATTGGCATTGCACGAGGGCAAGGATTTGATTTCCGATCGAGTAGTTGTGAAATGCGCTGTAAGCTTCCATGATCAGACCTGGCTTGTTGACTGCTTCAACTAACAAGGCTGACCACTTGGGAACGTCGGGCGCTGGTTTGGTGGCGTGTCGTTGCATTGGTCGTGCTCCTTTCGCTGCGCGTGTCTTTGGTCTGGGGCTTAAAACAGTGTTTCCCCCTCGTAGGGACGTTGGGACACGAGTGGGTGCCCGAACGCACACCCGAAGGGGCGGAACGGAGTGGAGCACTCGGAGGCTTTGCGGAGAGTTGTGCGGGCGGGCTCTCGTGGCACAATCGGCCCGCAGAGGGGGAACTAAATCAATTGTCTAGGCAGTAATGGAGCGAAGCGGAATGAAGGCGAGGCCTTATGAACGCAGTCGAAGTTGAATCAGACTGAGGCAAGGCATTAATTAATTAACAAACAATAAAGTGCCCATATTCTTCAGGGTCTAAATAAATCTGGGTGTACATGTCTGAATTCTCATTTGCGAGATCTTCATCAGTAAGTTCTGGATGCCATTGCTTTAATCGGTCGCGACTGACTGTGCTCTTAAACATTAGGCTCGTAGTCGGGTTTTCGCCCTTGTAACGTCTGTTCAATTCCTGCAATTCTCCGGTAGAGAGCCTCGTGCCCTCGCGTATTTCCTTGGCCTTCCTTTGCATAAATTCGCGAAAGGTGAATTCGACCTGTTCTTCTTTCGGAAGCGTTGGATCGGTCAATTTCACATCTGCCATTTGTCTGTGACTAGATACACTGATTTCGCCGTCATGTTTTTTCCATAGTTGATAAACGTCGGAGGTCTCATCTTCAGGTGGCGCATCGCCGCGTCGCGCGTTGAGAGCAATTTTTTGTTCTTTGGTTAACTTGTTCCAATCCTCACTGATTCGTCGAAGGTCTTGTTTAAGTTTGTTTCCATCGACAAGACTCTGGTCCGACCGCAAGAGCGCGGGAAGTAAACGTTTGTACTTCTCGTCTTTCGTGGCGAAGATTTGGGTGTTCGGCAGATAGTAGCAATATTCCAGATCCTTCCTGTCGTTCTTGTCAGGTTTGAAAAGAGTGGGATTGGTTAGACTCAGGTGCCATAGAAAGTTAGCCTTTAGGCAAAAAAAGGCGTAAGGAGCAAATTCATCAAATGGTTTCCGACCTTCCTTGTACCATCGTAGAGTCACTTCGTTAACGGACTGAGCGGGAATGTTGAAATGTCGAGCGAGAATTGCAAAGAGCTTAGGTAGCAGTTTTCTATCATTCAGTAATTCATTAACCGCCGTGATTAGCTCTTCATCGGACTGAGGAATCTGAAATGACAAGCCCGCCCTTTGAATATTGTCGAGGTACAGCTTGGGACTAAGGGTCCGGTCCATTCTTTTGCGGAACTGCTGTGCCCAGGTTCCTTCTTGTTCCGTAAATTCACCACGTTGCCATCTAGTGAGGATCGCGTCTTCCAACGGGGTCTCGACTATTGTTGCGAGCGAACCACTGACGGTTCGAACGACTACTTCGCGCGACGCTAAAAACCGTCCGTCCAGCGGAATTTCCCTGCCGAGCAGAGAATTGGCGAGCCGTGTTCGGTAATCGAGTGTAAGCCCATGATTGCCGCTGACTCGATAAGCCTGTGCAGCTATTCTAGTGGAATGTTTTGGGTCGGATTGCTTAGTTAGATCTGCGAGGATTTCATTGACGAGAATCGGTGGGACAATTTGAAAGAAGTAACGATCTAAAGAATCAACTTCAGCGTTGTTTAGTCCGTAGATGACGGACTTGTCTAGGATGATTCGTTGGCCTCGCATTCCGAAGCAGTTTAAGCAAAATGTTCCGAACTAGCGATCTTGATCTGACACCGCTACTTTTCGTGTTACTGGTTGCAACGCTCAGGCAGGTTGCGGTCAGGAGCTCTCGTTCAAAGGTGAGATGTCGGAAGGTGGAAACTCAAATCAAGCTACCAAATCTAATCTTCCTATACGCGCTGACGAGCAGAAGAAAGGCGTGCGTGAAAAGCATTTGTAAAGTGTAAATTTGGATCTCTTTGAGATGCACGCGAGTTAGAACGTTTCGACCGGTTCTGCATCCGTAGGTGGTTCATGCCTCCAGCAAGCCCGATAATCATCGAGAAGTGCTTGAAGTTGATCATCGGCTCCTAAGTGGAAATGGTCATTTTGAGTACCGAACATATGAACCAATAAAAAATGCGCATGCTGCAGTGCCGGTTCTACTTGGGCGCGTTGTCCTTCTGCATCAAAAGAAAAACCGCCGTCAGGGTTATCGCGCATCCTTGCCATTAGTGAATAAAGGCTTGCGTGAGAAAGCAGTGTAGGCTTGATGTAAATCGGAAATAAGAAAATGTCTAACTCTCGTCCGCCGCGTCGAGCAAGGTCGGGCATACTCAATCTAGTCCAAGAAATGGTGTCGCGAACCTTATTGCAGACATCACAGAGAACTTCGGTAAATCTGCCGTCACGCTTCGCGTTCTGGTACTCGTCTTCAATCTCGCGTTGTCGATCGGGAGAAACCACGCGGTCTAAGTCATTACCCTGATACAATCGGCGTAGATTGTTGAGTCCCTTACGCCGCTGTACATAATCGAAATCTAGAAAATCATCGACGTCTTGAGGATGTCGCGAAAGATAAGCAGCTACTACTACTCGCTCGTACATTCCACGCAAGATCTGCATAGCGCCGATACCGTAGCCATTACCGCAGAGAAGGTTAATCTGTTGGAAGTCCTCAAAGGCAGACCAGCCTAATCCGAATATCACACGGTCAACTCGTGCACCAACCGCCCGGCGTTGAAATACAGTGCCGCGCATAGCGTCAATAGAACCGTATCGCTGCACATATTCAGGGAACCTTTGATTGAAACGGTTCCACTCTTCGAAATTGGCGAATCCCATTTGTAACGGCTGCTCGTCCATCATCTCATTGTAGTAGCTTTACGCAATTTTGTACTTGGTCGATAATCTTAGGGCACCTGATTCGTTAAGAGGGCGTCGTCCTTATATGGCAGTTCCTAATTCCGGCTCTCATTGGCATCGTTGGGAGCCTCACATCCACGCACCTGGAACAGTTCTTAACGATCAGTTCAAAGGCAGCGACAAATGGGAGACCTATCTGGGCGCGCTGGAGGTGGCGACACCGCAAATCCGCGCCATTGGCGTGACCGATTACTACAGTACTGATACCTACGAGCAGGTGGTTGAATCCAAACGTAGCGGGCGTCTGCCAAATTGCGATCTTATTTTTCCAAACATCGAGATGCGCCTTGGCATCGGAACTGTGAAGGGACGATGGGTGAACGTTCACCTGCTCGTTTGTCCTGACGATCCGAATCATCTTGCGGAATTGAAGCGTTTTCTCGCGCGTCTGACTTTCAAGGCACATGAAGATTCTTACGCTTGCACCAAGGATGATCTGATCCAGCTTGGGCAACGATCCCGTCCCGACCTGACCGATCCGACCGCTGCGCTTGAGCACGGTTCTGAGCAATTCAAAGTCTCATTCGATCAGTTAAGGGAAAATTATGTTCAAAGTGCATGGGCACAGGAGAACATCCTCATCGGTGTGGCGGGAAGCGAAACGGACGGCACGTCCGGTGTCCGTGAAAGCGCTGACGCTACCTTGAGACAAGAAGTCGAAAAGTTTGCACATGTGATCTTCGCCAGCAGCTCAGCGCAAAGGGAGTTCTGGCTCGGACGCAAGACTCTAAATGAGGAACAAATTCGCGAACGATACGGCGATCTAAAGCCGTGTATGCATGGCAGCGACGCCCATGAGCACCGCCGCATCGGCGTGCCGGACGGAGATCGCTACTCATGGATTAAGGGTGCCGTCGCCTTCGACACCTTGCGGCAGGCCAACATCGATCCTGTTGGACGTGCTTATGTAGGCGATACGACGCCGATTGCTGCAACCCCTTCACAGGTAATCAAAGGTGTTCACATCCACGATGCGCCTTGGGTCCAGACTCCAGTCGTCGAATTGAATCCAGGCCTTGTGGCCATCATCGGTGCGCGCGGGTCTGGCAAAACGGCTTTGGCCGACATCATTGCGCGCGGCTGCGACGCTACTTCGGTAGGGTTGAGTCCAACATCCTTTCTGACGCGCGCAAATACATTACTGGAGGGCTCATCAGTCACGTTGGGATGGCAAGACGGCGATGATTCCCAGCGCTACCTCGATGACACAGAAGAAATCTCGTGGGACGACGTCCCGAGGGCTCGCTATCTTTCGCAACAGTTTGTCGAGGAGCTGTGCTCCGCTCAAGGCATGACGGACACACTAATGAGCGAGATTGAGCGTGTCATCTTTGAATCCCATTCGCTCGGGGATCGTGACGGTGCTATCAATTTTGAAGAACTTCGAGACATGCGTGTAACGCGCTTCAGGGAAGCGCGGGCACGGGAGGAATCCACTCTGACTGATCTGTCAGAGCGCATCGGGATCGAACTTGAAAAAACCAAGGTCGTTGCCGGACTGAAGAAACAGATTGCGGAAAAAGAAAAAGTGATCAAGGGCTATGAGAGGGATCGAGCGAAGTTAATTACAAAGGGGAGCGAAGTGCGCGTCGCCCGCCTCGCGGCACTAACCGCCGCAGCGGAGAAAGTGCGTGGATACGTCAGGACTTTTGCAACACGAGAACAGAATCTTGAGGTGCTGCAGGATGAGGTGAAGAACTTCCGAGCACATCAGGCGCCCGAAACGCTACGGCGTTCGCAAGAGCGTTACAGCGCGACGAATCTCAAAGGCGACGAATGGGATCCGTTTCTGCTCGATTACACAGGCGACGTCGATACGACATTGACGACTCATCTGAAAAAGGCCAGGGATAGCCAGAAAAGTTGGAAAGGCATCGGGATGGAAGCGGCCGACCCGAACACGCCACTGCTTTCAGATGACGCCGAACTAGAAAGGCAAAATTTGGCGCTTCTTGAAGCCGAGATTGGCCGCATCGAGAAGCTGGTGGGCGCAGACCGCGAGATGACGGGCAAGTTTTCCGCGTTATCGAAACGAATCGCGGAGGAGAGCGTCGCACTTGAACGATTAAAGGAACGGCTCACTGACTGCGAAGGTGCGAAGGAACGCATTAAGCTTTTGGCCCAAGAGCGCGAAGCGGCTTACGTGCGCGTGTTCCAGGCGGTCGTAGCCGAGGAGATCGTCCTAGTTGAACTTTATAGTCCTTTGATGAAGCGGCTCGACGCGGCTGGC
>DATEPF010000075.1:0-10305 GCA_035273325.1 Pyrinomonadaceae bacterium
AGCCTCAAGCAAAGTTTCATAATCCCAGGATTGGTTGAAGCGAACGCCGTTGATAAAAAATGTAGGTGTTCCGTTTACCCCGCTTTCCACCCCGCTCATAAAATCGGCGCGGACTTTTTCCTCGAACGTATCGCTTTGCAAAGCTTCCGTAAATTGTTCAACGTCGAGTCCGATTTCTTTGGCGTAACTAATCAGGCTTTCGTCGTCCAGCGCATTTTGGTTTTCATACAGCCGGTCGTGCATCTCCCAAAACTTGTCTTGCGTGCCAGCGATTTCCGCTGCCTCAGCGGCGTGCAAAGCATGGGGATGGGCCTGCGTCAACGGAAAATTCCGAAACACAAAACGCATCCGGTCGCCCATTTTTTCCTGAATTTTTTTGACAATCCAGTAGGCTCGTCCGCAGTGCGGGCATTCGTAGTCGCCGTATTCAACAAGCGTGACCGGCGCGTCTTCCGAGCCCTGAACGTGGTCGTATTCACCGACCAGAACCGTTAATTGAGGTGCTTCTGTTTCAGGCATTCGCTTGTGCTCCTTGGCCGTTTTCGGCGGCTTGAATCTCTCTGAGTGATCGCAAAATTTCATTCGCGCCCGGGTTGATGCCGATTGGCGAAACGTAGCTATAACGAACCACGCCGTCTTTATCGATGACGAACAAGGCGCGTTCGGAGAATCCATCGCCGTGCCGGTAGACGCCGTATTTTTTCGCAACATCTCCTTTCGGTTCAAAATCCGACAGGAGAGTCATCTTGTAACCGCGATTTTCCCGGAACGCCTGATGACAAAACACGCCGTCAACCGAGATACCGAACAACTCCGCGTTCAGCTTTTCAATCACCGGTAAAAGCTCGTTGTAGAGTGTCAATTGGTCCCCGCAAACCGCACTCCAATCGGCGGGATAAAACACAAGCACGACGTTCTTACCGCGCTGTTCGCTCAGTGTGAATTTATCTTCCGCGTCGCCCGCTGCCGCACCAGCGTGGCTCGACAACGTGAAATCAGGAGCGTGCTCGCCCGCTTTTAATAATTCTCTCATCTGCAAAATCCCCCTAAATATCTGTGTCCGGCCTCGCCATGGTTTCGCTATTAATCGACTCTTACTTCCTCGTCGTCCTCAGGATCTTCAGTCGATGCAGGATCCATGGACCACCGGTTATCATCGCGCCCTTCTATTTTCGCAATCGTGTTCAGCGGCTCTCCGTCTTGATAGACCAGCCCCGTCAAACCACTACCTCAATTCGATTCCCGTTGATCAAACATTCTTATCTCTTTTCGCCGAAAGCGCATGTGCCAAAGCGATTGCCGGCGATTCTTTTTTACTGCAACGGCTTTACGTCACGGTCTGCCCGCCATCGATGACGTGCTTCGTACCGGTGATAAACTGGCTGTCGTCGCTTCCCAGAAAGAGAACCAGCTTGCTGATCTCCTCCGGCTTGGCGTAACGCCCTAACGGTATCAATTTTTCCAGGTTTCTTTTCGCCTCGTCCGCTTGTCCCGGCGAGAAGCCCTCTTCCAAAGAGCGCATCATCCTATTGTCAACCGGCGACGGGTGAACCGTATTGACGCGAATGCCGCGCGGTGCGGCTTCGAGCGCGACCGCACGCATTATGCCGACGACCGCGTGTTTGCTAGTGATATACGCGCTCAGGTCCGGACTCGCGATGAGGCCGGAGACGGACGAGGTAATGATGATGCTGCCGCCGTCGTTCATTTCGGGAAGCACGTATTTGCATCCGAGCCATACGCCGCGCACGTTTACCGCCATTACCTGATCGAACTTTTCCTCTGGGTACTCGGCGATCGGTTTCACTATCCCTTCGATCCCTGCGTTGTTAAAAAACACGTCGATCTTCCCGAACGCCTCGACCGTTTTTGCGACGTAGTTCTTAACCTCTTCCGACTTCGTCACGTCGGCCGCGCACGTCAAAACTTTCTCGCCGCCGCCCAATTCCTTGGCGGCTTTCTGCAGAGCGTCATCTTTCAGGTCAACCAAAACCACCTTCGCTCCCTCAGCCAGGAACAATTTCGCCGTCGTTTTCCCGATGCTGCCACCGCCGCCTGTAATGACAGCCGTTTTATTTTCCAAACGATTCATTTTTCTAGTCTCCTTTTTCGTTTCAATGGTGATGGAACCGGCTAACGTTCAGGCTGCCGTCAGTTCCCGGGACCGGCGAGGTGATGATGGCGCCGCCTCCATATTCAGCCGGAGGAGAACGTTGGCGATGGACTGCGCATCGGGCAGGAGGCTGCACATGAGGCGCACTGAATTATGGTTCCCACGACTCCGCCGCCCAACGCCCGTAGAAGTTAATGAAGTGTCCGTCATGGGATTTCAGAATATCGAGCGCACGCTCCCTCGCTTCCTGCTCTTTAGCGGAAACGCCAATCAGGTAGTGACCAGCCAACATCTCTTCTTCGACCTTTTTGATAATTACCGGCGCGTCATAGAAGGCAGGCGGTTTCTCAGTGTTAACAACGTGTATTGACGCTTCATGGCCCTCGCCGGTCAGGTCAACTCGTTCGGCCCCTTTCTTACCCATTACGACTTCTATTTCATCCGCCGCAAAACCGGCTGCTCTTAAATCGCGTACCGCTATTTTAGCCGCAGCAGGATCATCAATGATCCCGATAATCTTGTTGGTCGGGTCGAAAGTAAATTCATAAGTCGCACTTCGCTCTGGTGTTTGGTTCATATGTCTCCTTCCACTATTAAGCCCGCTCCAATCATCCAAGCTCGATGCGAACGGTCTGCACACCGTCGGCGACGGATACGTCGAGGACCCGCACGTCTTGTTTGAAGGGAATGACGCTTACGCTGCCGTTCCGCTCAAGGTGGGCTAGTTGAATCTTTGACGCGTCTGTCTGATCAGATTGCAGCCGCAGCGCCTCCTCAAGGTCTTGGGCGGACAGCCCAGCGCGCCGCATTCCTTGCTCCTGAATCTGACCCTCCTTGACCAACAAGACCGGATTCCCCTTGACCAAGGGGCCGAACCAATCGATGTGATAGGCGAGCACCGCGAGTAGCCAATGCATCCCGATAAGCACCGTCCCTGCCACCAGTGTTGGAAAAAAGGGAGCCGAGCCATTAATGGCACGGCTCATCACGGAGCCGAGCATAATGCCGACGATGAAATCAAAAGCCGATGCCTGGCTCAGAAAGCGCTTGCTGCCGAGACGAACGATCGCCAGCGAGAACACATAGACGACGATCGTGCGCAGCGCCATCTGAACGGCGTTCGCCCCGCTAACATCGAGTTCAAGTCCCAAAACAATCTGGAGTTGGTTCCCTAGTGCTTGAAGCATCTGCATCTCCTCATCTGTAGCTTGCGGATCTTCAACTACTGGAGATCACTTTCGCGAGTTGATCCCTGACTATCGTCTGATAAGGCGTCGGCCGGAGACGAGTCGGCGCTCTTGCCGACCAGCCACGTCCTGGCATCGGCGACCGCCTCCTCCGTTGATTGCCCGCGGACCGGGGTCGCCTCGTAGGCTCGCACCGGCCCCGTCAGCCGGAGCTTGCCCGTGCGCACTATTTGTTCATACGCACGCTCGCTGACTCCCGTTAGATACAGCCGTCCGTTTGCCTCCTTTAAATTGTCTGCATAGTTGGCGAGCACTTCTACCAGCGTGGCGCCGACATTATCGCGGCCACGCAAGCGCAGAACGACCACCGGGCTCTGCGCGCCGGTTGGCTTTGGGAATAACCGCGCCAGCGTGCGCGCGCCCGCATAAAAAAGGTGCCCATACACATCAAGTATGGTCACCTAATTTGACTCTAGTTGTTTGGGAGCTTTGTGTTCTTCGATTAATCCGTCGTCTCGCTTCACCAGTTCAACCACTGAGATGTCGGTTGAAGACTCGTTGACGTAAAGGAGTGCGGAGAGTACGACCCCGATGCCGACTGCTGCCTGAATCGGCAACAGGAGGGTCGACAGAAAAGTAGTGATACTGGCTAATCGTGAGGGCCAACCTGTGTTCCAGATCGAAAGCGCCTCGGACGGCTTGATAGTGCTGAGGCTGGCGAGGATGAGCAACAAGCCGAGCGCCGGCATTGCCACGTACGAGACTAGTCCCGGAAAGACAATGACGAGCAACGCCATCCACAATCCTGCAAAGATTGCCGCCCACCGTGTACGCGCTCCGGATATGACACTCAGTGCGGTCGTGCTCAACGAACCTCCGACTGGCAGACCCCGGAAGAACCCGGAGGCAACATTCGCCGCGCCCTGGGCCATAAAGTCGCGTGACATGCGGCGCCGCGAGCCATCCGGGTTAGGCACGCTTTGGCTGACCCCCGCGCCCTGAACGAGAATGATTACGGAGACGGCCAGCGCGCCAGTCACCACATCGAACGAAAGAGCGGAGAACGACGGAAGGTGCGGCATAGGTATGCCGCTTGGGATCTGGCCAACGTCCCGGACGAGGGCCACGCCATCCAGATGCAAGAGAGCGGCGAGCACGGATGGGACGATGATCGCGATCAACCTGCCGAAGTTTCCAAGCTTCGTACGTGGCAGCAGGAGTGCGAGCACAAGAGTAGCGGCCGCGACGGCAAGCGACCACAGTTTGACCTGGTTAAAGTTCGCGATCAGGTTGAAAGTTTGAGTGACCTTATTGTTGCCGGCAGTCGGTTCGTATCCCGCTACGGTGGGGAGTTGGCTAAGTACCGTGAGGACCGCGATGCCCATGATGAAGCCGGTCATCACTGAGTAAGATACGAAGCGCGTCAACTGCCCCGTGCGCACCAAACCGAACACAACCTGCAGGGCCCCGATCAAAATCACCATCAGGAACAGAGCACTGTCGCGTGCTTCCGATTGCAGACCGCCGAGCGCCTGACCCGCGGAGAGCGATGCGGCACTAGTGGTGGCGATAATCATTAGCCGGGTGCTGGAGAAGATGCCGCCGGCAAGTGGTCCAACCATGCAAGCGTAGAGGCCGTAGATCGGATTGACGCCCGTAAGAATTCCGCTGGCCATTCCGTCGGGCACGCTGCTCACGGCACTGTTCAACCCGGCGATGCCATCATCGCGCAGAGAAGCGCGGGAAGGTAACTTGCCAAGGTGGTTAGCCACCGCTTCACGCAACTCACGTAGTCCCGGTTGGTTGACCTCCGGCTCTATGTCAGGTGATTGCATTTCCATCAATTCACATCCGGATCGTTTCTCTTTTTCGTTTCTTCGGCGCGGAATTAACCGTCGGACTTTGCCATAGTTGCTTCGGTGTATTCCAAATGGACCTCGGCGTCTTCGGGTCTCGGCGGCATAGTCGCTTCCCATTCGGCATACGCCTTACGCAGTTTCTCGAACTGCTCCGGCTCGCGATATCTCATGTTCGCGCGCTCGCGTTCGTCGCGCGACAAGTCATAAAGAAACTCGTTGCCTTCGATGGAAAGATATTTCCAAACGCCGGAACGCACCGCCTTCTGGTTGCGGTAAAGCATTCGCCAATAAAGATTGCGTTCAACTTCCTCACCAAACAGATCGATGCCGTCGAGCGGATAGTCGGGATGCGCCTTAGCCCCGGCGGCGGCGATAAACGTTGCCGTCCAATCCATCCCGATAGCCAGGCGGTCGTAGGTTTCACCCGCCGGGAGTTGTGCAGGCCAGCGCACGATGTAAGGAACACGGATGCCGCCTTCGAGCAGGTCATACTTTTTGCCAACCAGCGGGTAGGTATTCGAAAAACGTTCGCCGCCATTGTCGCTCGTGAAGACAATGAGTGTGTTTTCGCTCGCGCCGATTTCGTCGAGCGCGGCCAGGACGCGGCCGACTCCTTCATCCATCTCGCGCACCATTTGCAGGTACGTTTTCACTGAACCGCCGTCGAGGTGCGCGATCTTATTCCCGATTCTTTTCGACTCTTCTTCGTCTGCGCGCGTCTCCCACGGCCAGTGGGGCGCGTTGTAATGCAATGAGAGCAAGAACGGTTTTTCCGCCGACTGGCGCTTAACAAAATCAACCGCCCGGTCCGTCATTAGGTCGGTCAGGTAACCCTCCTTAAATACCTCTTCATCGCCTTCCCAAAGATCGTGTCCTCCGAAACCATTGTGTGAGAAAAAATCGACGGCCCCGGTGCGGTGACCGAAAAACTCGTCGTAACCACTTTTAAGCGGACTGAACCAGGGGAGCGAACCCAGATGCCATTTGCCCACGAGCGCGGTCGCATAACCCGCGTCGCGCAGCAGGGATGCCATCGTCGGATGTTCGGGCGGCAGACCGAGTTCGGGCGATACGCTGCCAATCGGCTCGTCAAACCCGCCGCGAAGCCGGTGCTGATAGCGTCCCGTGATAATCGCAAACCGAGAAGGCGAGCAGATGCACGAGTTGGCATACCCGTTCGTAAAGATCAAACCCTGGGTCGCTATGCGGTCCAGGTTAGGCGAACAGTCTTCCATGCCGCCGTAGCTCCCGAGGTCTGCGTAGCCTAGATCATCGGCAAGGACGAACACGAAGTTTGGCCTCCTCGCCACGTCGAAGTCAGTATTGGTTTTCGTGTTCGTATTCATATCAACTCCCTCCTGGTGAAGATGCAGTCATCTGGTTGCCTCGCGTTGCAGTGGACACCAAATGGCGGACCGGGAGCAGTAAGCAGAACCGCGAGCGAGCGCAGCGGAGCGACCGGGTCCGCACTGGATACCACAAACAGGTAGAACGATGTGCACGCGCAGTTTAGTTATCCTACGTGGACCCGGTCGCTCCGCTGCGCTCCGCTGCGCTTCGCTCCCGGTTCTGCTACCGCCCAACGATCAGGCGCCTCCAACGTAAGTGATTCTCCAAATCCGCCCTTTCACATCATCTGAGACGTACAAAGCCCCATCTGGTCCAACCGCCACGGCCATTGGGCGATGAGGTGCTTCAGTAGGTTTCGATAGAGGAGTTGGGCCGGAAAATCCGGACGCGAATTCTTCAGAACGGCCTGCTGGTTTCCCCGCCTCAAACGGCACGAACATCACCCGATAACCCGCTTGAATGGGCGTCCTATCATGAGAACCGTGAAACGAGACAAAAGCACCGCCGCGATACTTAGCAGGAAACGTCGATCCGTTATAGAACGTCATCCCGTTGGGCGCCCAGTGTGCCGGGAACGTGAGGGCCGGTTGCTTCTTCTGCGCGCAGATCCCCTGCGTCTTACCGCCGTCACCGCCGTATTCGGGCGCAAGGACGTGCTTTTTCTGGCCGGGATCGTAATAGCAGTACGGCCAGCCAAAGTCGTCACCTTTATCGATGCGCGCGAAAACTTCGGCCGGCAGTTCATTGTTCTGCTCAGCGGTGTACAGCTTGGGCCAGTGGACGGCTAAATTATCGCGCCCATGCAGCGTGGCATACAGTTCATTTGCCGCGTTCACCGCGAGGGCGACGACGTTGCGAGTTCCGGTGGCATAGCGTTCGGCGGGAGAGAAATTCTGATTCGTCTTATTCGCGTCGTAACGCCAGATGCCTGCGTGTAGCTGCAGCTCCGGACACGGGGAAATTCCCGGCGACTCCAATGAGCGGTCCTTCTCCTGACACGAGTTGGTGATCGAACCGGAGTTTACGTAAAGGACCCCGTCGGATGTAATTGCGAACGGATGCATGATATGGCCGCGCTCGGTCCACATGCCGCGCAGGATCACCTCCGAATTGCTCTGCGGAACCAACTGCCCACGCGTGAGCCGGTAGCGCACGATCTTTCCGATGTCCTCTACATACAGCGCGTCGCGATGAACCGCGATACCGGTGCCACCGCCGGGTTTGCCGTCCTGATGCACCGGCCCGAAACGTTGGACCACGTCTGCTTTGCCATCACGATTAGTGTCGCGCAACCCCACGATGTAACCGCCGGGCGCGTTCTTCAGTTCGGTGTATGAACTGCTCCAGCTGTTTACGTAGACATCGCCACTGGGTGCGACGGTGAGATGACGCGCACGGCCGAGGTTGTCGGCAAATACCGACGCGCAAAATCCGGGCGGCAGTGTGAGTCCGGCATTCCCCTGGTCGCACCCTCCGCGCTCCTTAGTCGCAGCGGTTTCCTGCGCTTTGCTGGCCGTCGATCCTCCCGAGGAGAAAACGACTGCGGTAACCAGGGTTATCAAACAAACGATTTTTGGTGGTGAAAGTTGGCCCATGTTCGTCTCCTTTTCTCTGTCACTTCTTGAAATCTATCGCGTTCTCGATTTGATCGGCGCTTCTCTGAAAGAGAGCCGATCGAGTGAATCGAGGTTCACACTGTTTGTGTCTCAACCTTGTTGTCCCGGCCCAGCGCCTTGGCGATCAATAGCAGCATAACTATGCCCAAGGTGTTGGCGAGCGTCAGCATCACCAGGACATCGGGGTAACTGCTGAAGTTCTGCACGGCGATAATCATCCCGGCCGCTGTGTTACGTTGTGCCGTGCCGAGCCCACCCACATCTTCCAGATGATCCTTGCCCATGCCCGCCAGGTAGCCGGCGCCAAACGCGGCGGCGATGAACGCCAGGCCGACAAGAATCGCGCCTGTTCCGACGATCGCAATCATGTTGGGGAAGTAACCTATTAAGGTGGCACCGACCAGCACGTACAATGTGATGTTGCCCAGCCATCCGATCCACGGCTGCGTCTTTTTTGCAAAATCAGGAAGAAGTTGAACGAGAAACATCCCGCCTGCGATCGGCAAGAGCAATTGCAGCAACAGTGATTTGGCAACCGCCCACGCGTCGACGCTGATGCCTGACAAAATCAACGGCAGCACAATGGGTGTATAGACGACTGTCACCACCATTAAGAGCATCATCACCGCAGCCCCGAGCGCCAGGTCATGTTTCGCTGTCTGCGTCAGCTTGATGAGGAACGGAGCGCCGGCGCACAGGCTGAAGATCAGCAGCCCCGTTTTGAGTGCCGGATGGAACGGAGCGACATACAGAGCGCCAATCATCAGCAGCGGCGCGACCAGGAAGTTGGCGACGAGCATCTTGAGAACGAAGGAATAGTTCTTCAAGTGGCTGGTAATGTCAGACAGCTTTTGCGTTAAACCGACGTTCAGCATCGTGGAAACCACAAAAATCGGGGCCACAATCGGTATCAGACTTCTAAAAAACTCAAACATTCACATCACCTTAAGATCATTCATCGTCGTCTCTGCTGGTTTAGCCACCTGAAAGCAGCTTCGGTGTTCTTGTCGTGAGCGCCGTCGAAAACAGTGACGCGCGTGCTGCCTGATTGCCGCCGGAAATGGATCTTCAGACCTCCGTACAAGGGATCTGAAGTTTCGCTTTTCAAAGACGGCGGAACTTGAAATTCGCGCGTGAAGTACTCGATCTCTTCTTCCGTGATTCGGTCCTGGGGCGCCGCCAGCAGGTTGAACGCCCGGAGCGACTGACCGATGGGAACCGGATCATTGTTGTTACGCCCGTCGCGTATGCCGTGATTGATGTCTATTGGAATGCCGCGCGCACGCTCGAGATGCGTGAGCGGCGAACGTTTGCGGCACTCCTCAGCCGGCGGCCCGTCTGTCGGCCTGCCACCGCACGAAGCCGCGATTTGGCTGACATACTTCGTTCCGAGGCGTCTGCTCTCCTCGTACCATGCGTTTAAATCCGAGATAGGCACCCAGGCGGATACACCGGCCCAAACCTCCGGCGCGCGACCCGCCAGTAACAACCCCAGATGACCACCGCCGGACCAACCCACCGCGTAGATGCGACTGTGGTCCACTCGGGCATTAGTTTTCGCGTAGTCAATTGCACTGAGCACATCTGCGATTACCAGGTCGGACCCCGTGGCTTGCGGTTTATTGTTCGGACCCCTGAAGTTTGGATGAATGAAGACCCAATCATTCGCGATGGCCCATTCGGCATAGATGACACTCTCGCGCTGCCTGAAGGTTTCACTCCATGAATGGAGGCCGACCAGTAGCGGTCTCGGTTCATTCCCTTGCGGTTTGTAGAACATCATCGGCTGTTGAGTGTTGTCGGCAGTACTCAGGTAGGTATTGCTTCGCACCGCACTGTTCCAGTTTCCTCCTGACTCGGTGACCTCGCCTGAAGCGACTCTTTCAGGAACCTTAAGCGGGTCTATTTCCGGCGACGGAGAACCAGCGGGACTTGAAGGTGCGGGCGTTGCGGGCGGCGGACCATTGCCGTTGGCTTCGCCGGCGGTGTTTGGTCGAGAACAGCCTACACAGACCACGGAAGCGACCAAGATTAAGAACACCGCATACTGGCGTGCAGGCGGGACTGAGGAAAACGCGATCGCAAGCGGGATAGTTCTCATGATTAATTAATCCTCTCGTGTAATTCGTTGCTCGATTTCGCCGCCATCGGAAAACGACCACGAATTACCCGAAACAAAC
>DATEPF010000076.1:0-12925 GCA_035273325.1 Pyrinomonadaceae bacterium
CAGATGTCAGATGTCAGATGTCAGAAAGCATACCTAAGAACATACGTTCTCGATAGTGCGGTTGTTGCACCGCCCTTCCGCCGGATTCTTGCCTTTCGTGGATCGCCTTATTTGATTTGAATCACGAAACAAAAATGCGGCGACCTGACGATCACCGCATCCTGCCTACTGCTCCTGCCGTCTGCTTACTGGACTTACGCTTCGCGGCGGTTACGTTCATTGATACCAGTTCGGTATCCGTCCTGATAACCCCTCACGAAACCTGAACGATAGACTTCTCCAAAGTTGCCGAACCCAGCTTCTTTGTAGTAGTGCGAACGTTCCGGTTTATGGGTCTTCGCTTTCTTGCCATCGTCTTTGCCAGTCTTGAAACCGTCCTTGTAAGCCTGGGCAACGGCTTTGTCGCGACTATCAAAAACGTAGCGGCTGTAACGGTTGCGGGAGAAGAACGGGTCATAACCATAACGGTTGCCCCAGCGATCGTATCCCCAACGGTTGTAACCCCACTGGTCATAACCGAACGCATCAAAGCGCCGGTAACCAAACGGGCTGTAGTAATAGCTATATGGATAAGGCCGAACGATAACGACGCGGCGTCTCGAGCGGCGTTGCTGTGCCTCGGCCGTGGTGGCGGACGCGAAGCCAATTCCTGAAAGCATCAGTGCTGCGAGGACAAACCCACCAATCCTCTTTAAATATTTTCCTTTCATTTATCAAACACCCTCCTAGGTTATGTCCCTTAGACGCTTTTTTAAGGAGGGGAGTTGTTCGATGGAATGGAAGGCCACCGCGGTGAACACAGCACCTTCGTGCCATTTCGTGTAGTTCGTGGAACGATTTATTGGCCGACCCGCGATCGACGAATTACACGAAATAACCCGAAGGTTCTGAAATCAACTTACTTACACTTGCTGTAGCCGCAGTCACGGCAGAAGTCGCAGCCGCTGGCGTGTTCGAGCTGGCCGTGGCATTCGGGGCAGATGCCGATCATGTTTGACATGATGGCGCCCGTCACGCCGGGAGTCGCAGGACTGGAGGTGACACCGCTCTGCTGTTGCTTAGCTAGTGCGCGCGCGGAGTCGGGAAGATCCTGAACGCGGCGATTGGTGATCATGATGCACTCTGCCACTGCCTGTTCAGGTGAAGTCAACAAACGCTCGTTGAACCAAACCGCGTGTGTGCCGGTTACTTTGTTCAAACTGTAGGCCACTTCCGCCGCATCAAAACCACCGCGCAGCATCTTGGAAGCCAGCAAGCCCACGCCGCCACTAATTGGACCAGTGGCAAACACTTCCTGGATCATTTTGCCGTCGTGATTGACGGTGACGTAGAGGTTCTGACCATCAAACGGAATCTGCCAGGTTGCGCCGCGCAACTCGCGTGGACGCTCGATGCGGATCGCTTCGGTCTGAGCTGAAGTTCCCCTTCCTGACGGTTGGGCTAGTGCCCCGGAGTCCGGTTCTGATGATGCTGCGGTATCAGCTTGAATCTGCTGCCGCGCCAACACTTCGGAATCAGTGCTGACAGGAGCAACATGCGCAGCGTCGGCATGCGTTGCCGGCGGTTCGTCCAGCACTTCGACCTGCGCTTCCGGATTGCAGGCAATCTCGCCCTTCGGTTCTTCCGAAGACTTCATTGACGTCAAAACCTGGTTCTCGCGCGAACCGTCCCGGTAATAGCTAACAGCCTTGCAGCCAAGCTGACGGCCCAATCTGTACAGGTTATCTACTGACTCGATCGTGTCGTTAACCGCGCCGTTGCAAGTCTTAGAAACGCTGTTATCGACGTTGCGCTGTGCGGCGGCGAGTACATGAACGTGCTGCTCCGCGGAAATATTCATCGCCGATATGAAGTACTGCGGCAACTCGTTTTCATGTTCCACAACATAGTCGGCAGCCTTATCGATTGACTCCTGTTCGGTTTGGTCCACGTCCATGCCGAGTGCCTGCGCAGCGAGTGTGTGGACGTAGGTGCGCGTGCCAAGCGTGTCTTTACGAACGTAGGCCCAGGAGAAATTTGGCTCGATGCCGGAAGAGGTTTCAGCAACCAGAGAGATCGTTCCGGTGGGCGCGATCGTGGTTACTTCATAGTTGCGCGGCGTGAGTGGCAGATCGCGCGAGATGCCGATCTGGTTGTAAAGAAAGTCTTCGTAAGCTTCACGGTTCGGTTCAAACTCGGGAAACACACCCTTTTCAGCGCCCAACTTGATGCTGGCGTTCCACGACTCCCGTCTGATGAAGCCCATCATCTCGTCCATCAGATCGATTGACGCCGGCGAGCCATACGTAACTTTCAGATTGAGACAGAGATCTGCGAAACCCATGATGCCCAAGCCAACGGGACGGGTGCGATTGACGACGTCATTGATCTCCGGCAACGGCCACGCACACGTGTCGATTACGTTATCGAGGAAACGTGTGCACAGGTGAGTCACTTCCCTCAAACGCTCCCAATCGACGCGTTTTTCCGGATCATAGAACTTGGCAAGATCGATTGAGCCGAGATTGCACGAGTTGGAGAAGTGCAAAAACTGCTCGCCGCAGGGGTTGCACGAATAGATCGGGCCCATCGACTTCATCATGTGGTTGTGACGATTCACTTCGTCGATGAAGGCGATGCCCGGCTCCGCGTACTTGTGCGCGCTGGCGACGATGCGGTTCCAGATGTCCGGCGCGTAAACCATGCCAGGTCGCGGGGGCTCCTCGATCATGCAGTTGGAAAGGTCGGCAGTAGCAAACGATTGCTTGTCGGGGAACGTTACAGTCGAACCGTCGGGACGACGGTAAACGATGTACTCGCCATCGCGGACTGGATCGTAAATCGGATCCGTCCAGGGTTCGCCGTCAAACTCAAGCTGAAACCATTCGTTCTCGTCGACAGCTTTCAGAAACTTGTCTGTGACGTTTACGGAGATGTTGAAGTTTGTCAGCGAGTGCTGATCGTTTTTCGCGTGAATAAAGCGGAGCACGTCTGGATGCGTCACTCGCATCATGCCCATATTCGCGCCGCGGCGCACGCCGCCCTGCTTCACTACGTCGGTGACCTGGTTGACGATATTCATGAACGACACGGGACCGGACGCTACGCCCCTGGTTGATCCAACCAGTGCGCCGGCAGGACGAAGGAATTCATAGGTCATGCCCGTGCCGCCACCGGTCTGATGAATCGTGGCAGCCGCCTTCGCATGGTCCATGATTCCCGTGATCGAGTCCGGCACGTCCAACACAAAGCACGCAGCCAGCTGTCCATTCGTTTTGCCCGCGTTAACAAGGCAGGGCGTGTTGGGCACGAACTCGCGAGCCAACATAATCTCGCTCATCGCTGCAAAAAACGAATCGCGCTTTTGCGAATCCTTCTCCGCCGCCGACACATGGCCAACGACGCGGCGGACAATGTCCGGCCACTCCTCGAGCGCGCGCCCCTTCGCATCTTTCAACGAATAACGCTTGCTGATAACACGTTTAGCGTTCAATCCCAGCGGCTGCGTTTTGCGGCGAATCGCCGGCGTGGCGGTGCTGTTCGTTGAAGATACTTTGGCGTCGGGGGTGTTTTTTCCGATGGCTGCGCTCATGTCGAACCCTTTCTCGTGCCCAGGGAGCCGCACGAGTGAATGCTGCGAGTTTCAAAGACGGGTGTACGACTACATTAGCGTAGGCATAACCATATCGTTTGATGTTTAGCGGATACTACGGTTGGCTTGCTCGAAGCGAAAAACCTCGTGGAGCGCAACACAGGGGGGCCTGCCACTGCTCCAAGTCAACCCGCCTCGTTTCCAAGCGGAGCGCAATATACTCCTTTGAATTCCGCATGTCAATATCTTGTGGTCATCTTTTTTTTCAATGCATTATACTGTGTTTATTGAGGATTTACATGAGGAACTAAACTACTGATAAAAGGCGACTTTTGGTGTGTTTTCCAACCATTCAGTTATCCGCAGATTACGCAGATTACACAGATTTCCAAAGAGTAAAAACAACTTTTCTAATTGCAGACTTCGAGGGCGATACTCAACGTGGCTGACTCACGTTACATCTGCGGAATCTGTGTAATCTGCGGATAGAGTTTACTTCGAGGAGCTGTTGAGGAGCAGTTCGTAATTGCCGATACCGCGGTTGTGGCTGTCGAGAGCAGCGAAGGTATCCGACGTTTCTTCCAACATCTGCTTGGTCATCGCGATCGAATCACTCAGTTGTTCGAAATCAAGCGACGACACTCTCTCCGGAGTCGGCAACGTAACCACCTGATCATTTACCAAACCAAAGAAGTTTTCGATCGACTGCAACTGGCCTTCGACCAGTTTTACTGACCGCTCGATATCCATGAACGCTGCCACGCGCCGCTTGAGGATCTCAACGTTAGCCTGTTGCACCCTGCGTTCACGATCGTCCTTCGAATGTTCGACGGCGCGCTCCGCCTGTATGAGTTGGTTCTGCACCGCCTGACGATTGATTGATCGCAGGTGATGTTTGCGACGGCGGTAAACATCGAGCAGATCTACAAAGTCTTCCCAGCGTTGATCGAGGCTTTGAATGTTGGTGGGAATCTGTTTGGTGCCGGTGAATTTTTTGTAATTTGAGTAGATCTGGTTTTTCATCCAACGCAGATACTCAACCGCCTCGCGTTCGCGCGGGTCAAACAACTTAATGGCCGCCTCGCGCTGCTGATCACGTAGCTTCAGCAGGCGTTGCTTTTCACGGCGTTCTACAAGTCGTCGGTAGAATGAACTCACAGGTAATGTGGTTAGATAAACCGCTTCGGCCGCGAGTGCGGCGCCGAGAAACGTTATGTCCTGAAAAAAGGCCGCCCCAATACCAAATGTAGCCAATCCCCAAAAATTTAAAGGTTCCTTGAAAGCCTCTTTGAGGTACTTCGAATCAAACTTAGCGTCTGCCATAACCTTGAAGAACTGAGATTCACGTCCATCGGTAATTCTTTATTCAAAGTAGCTTGAACTCTGAATGATATCTAATTTCGATTGTGCCCCGTTGTTTCACCCTGTGCGGGCAACGCCTGGGGAGCAGCGCCCTCGCCGGCCGGCAACAATCCCATGTCACGCTTGTACGACAACAGTTTGTCCTGCAATTGCATGTCCATCGCTTCGCGTTCGATGTCCTGCATCTGGTTGTCCACCGAAGCCGCCCCGAGCTGCATCTTTGCCTCGGCGGCTGCCGCGCGCCGATCGATCTTGTCGCGCATTTCATTGAACGTGGACGCGTCGTCGCCGAGCTGAAACGATTCCATCGTCTGCGCGAGTTGCTCCTGCAAACGCGCTTGCTTCGACTGATTGATTAGTTGCATCGCTTCAGCAGTACGCCTCTGCATTTGCAACACGTAGTTGTCCCGCGCCTTTAGAGCTTGTTTTGATGCGAGCGTCGCGTGCTCAAGTTGCTGGCCGGTCTTCAACAGATCGATTTGCGCTTGCTGAAGTTGGCCGATGTAAGCTGTGGCTATGTCGTCGCGCCCTAACTTCACTGAGGCGCGAATTTTGGAATCGATGTCTACAACCTGTGATTCCAAACGCTCCTTATTCTTGGCAAGCAACTTTTCTGTGGCCATCACCTGCGCCACGGAGTTGTTCAGTTCAGGCACCCGATCACGCATGTCGCGGATGGTTTGTTGAAGTATGAGTTCCGGGTTTTCAGTGGATTCGACAATGCCACCGAAAGCCGCACGCAAAGAGCGTTTCATTCTCGTCCAGAGTCCCATTTTTAACTCAACCCTCCAGCGGTTTTGTTGGTTAGAGCGTGTTTAACCAAGGCCTTCTAACTTATGCCCGCCCGCATATGACTTGTACGATGGATAAGCTCGAAGGGTTCAAATTCCCGTATGTCCTGATGAAACTGAGTATAACAGCCCGTTAACACAGTATCGAGTTCCGGGGTTAAAGGTTCCGGGTTTCTAGTTCCAGGTTTCTAATTTAGGGTAACTAGAAACCAAGGACCTGGAACTAGGAACCAGAAACTCGAGACTCTGAATTGTGAAACCGTCCGATGTCGCGACGGTACTGCATTCCTTTCCAGCTAATGCGATCAGTCGCTGCGTAACAAAGCCGAAGCACATCGTTAAGCGTATCCGCCGCAGCCGTGATACCCAGCACGCGCCCACCGGCAGTCAAACAACCACCCCTGTTGTCTTTTGACGTTCCCGAGTGAAAGACCTGAACACCTGGAGGCACTTGAGGCAAACCGTTAATTTGGACACCGGTCTCGTAAGCACCGGGATAGCCGGCGCTCGCTAAAACGACGCAAGCTGACGACTGGTCCGTCCACTCCACATCCAGCGCGTCGAGTGTTCCGTCCACCATTGCCTGGAATATCCGTGACAGATCCGATTTTAGTCTTACGAGAATCGCCTGCGTTTCCGGGTCACCAAAACGCACGTTGTACTCAAGCACTTTCGGTCCGGCCGCCGTCAGCATTAATCCAACGAAAAGAATCCCGCGAAAAGGAAAACCATCAGCGGCAGCGCCTTTCAGAGTCGGCTCAACGACGTCCCTTACAATTTGCTGTAACGTCTCTTCATCCAGAACAGATGAATCTGTTATTGCACCCATCCCCCCCGTGTTGGGTCCAGTGTCGTTCTCACCAATCCGCTTATGATCGCGCGCGGCCGGCATCAGCGCATAGTTGTGGCCGTCAGAGAACAACAGCACTGAAACTTCTGTACCGGCGAGTGCTTCTTCAATAATCAAGTGTTGAGCTGCTTCGGATGAAACGAGAGCACCGCTCGTTATTTCCGCGATGGCTGCTTCAGCTTCGCGACGGGAACCGGCAACGATCACTCCCTTTCCGGCCGCAAGTCCGTCAGCTTTAATAACGACTCGCGAATCGGCTGCACCAAATCTTCCATGCCGAATTGTCTCCAACGCCTGTTCTGCTGAAGACACTGTCACCGAGTCGGCAGTTGGGATCCCATGCCGATGCATGAAATCTTTCGCGAAAGCCTTGCTCGACTCGAGCCGCGCTGCAGCGCTGCATGGTCCAACGATTTTTAGTCCGGCTTCCTCAAACTCGTCAACTATGCCGGCCGCTAGCGGCGCCTCCGGTCCAACCACAGTCAAATTAATCCGATTCGACTGCGCGTACTTTATGAGCGCCTGGTGATCGGAAACGGGGATGGGAACGCATTCAGCAATATCTGAAATTCCACCGTTTCCGGGAGCACAGTACAAATTGATGCCAGACGTGGCGGTGCGCTTCAACGCCCATAAAATCGCGTGTTCCCGGCCGCCCGAACCTAAAACGAGGATATTCATGTTTTCCGCTATTCCCTCATCCGCAAAACTGTTTGAAGAGGTTGTAGGATAATCCTCATTTAGCCTTGACACAATTTCGCCATAGTTATACTTTGGCGCATCCGCTTCGCCTGTTCGAGGGCAGCCACCCGCTCCTCCCGACACTCGCCAGGACATCGGCGGTTCCTCTTGACGAAATGGCAGCCTCGCTTGCGTGGTCCCGCCAGAAATAAACATGGGTAGATCGACCCTGGGAGATCGATATGTCACAAAGGGAAGAGACCATCGAGGTAGATTCAGATTTAGCCAGCCAACATCCCGATCGCACTATCAAGTGCGTGGACTGCAGCGAAAACTTCATCTGGACATCCGGCGAACAAGCATTCTTTCACGACAAAGGACTGAAGAACGAACCGAAGCGCTGCAAGCCGTGCAAGCAAGCAAAGAATGAGCGGCTGGCTGCAATCACCGCAGCGCAAACGTCCGGAGTTCGTCAGCGAATCGAAGTCTCAGTGCAATGTGCACAGTGTGGGCAGCAGACTACGGTCCCGTTCTATCCCTCACAGGGCCGACCGGTTTATTGCCGATCATGCTTCCTCGCCGGCCGCACAACTGAAGCCAACGACTCCGCCAACGTTTGACACGTTAGTAGTTAGCTACCCGTCCTCCCATTACCTCGACTCGCTACACTTCCGTCTAACTACTTGTTATGGCTTTGCCTCAGAAGTCCAACTCCAGCAACCCGTTCGTCTTACTTCGTGTTAGGTGGTGTGTTCGTGTAATTCGTGGAGAGCTTTTTATGGAGCAAGAGAACGATCACGAATTGCACCAAACACACGAACTAACATGAAATGTGTTGACTCGACTTTTGGGCCAAGCCGCTGGTTATCGGATAGATGAAACGCTTGACCGATGACGGCCCGCTATCTCTTTAGATGGTAAGGCACGCTGATAACGATTACACCTTCGCTAAAAAGTAGCGCGCCTTTGAGCATTAGAGAACTTTGGTTGTGCAGCAGATGTTGCCACCATCTCGCGGGAACAAACTCCGGCAGTAGCACAGTCACCACATCGTTTCCGTTGTTTTTCTTCAGTCGCGAGATATATCGCAGTAAGGGCCTTGTTAGCTCACGGTAGGGCGATGGAAGTATTACCAGTTTGACACCGGCCCCCCAGCGCTCCCACTTTTCTCGCAACTTCACCGTCGCCTCATCGTCGAAATCAACGTAAACCGCCTGAACGTGTTCTGGCGCAATTGACTTAGCATACTGCAGCGCGTTCACCACACCGCGGTGAATACCGGAGATTGGGACAAGGACCGTGTGATTGATTGGACGGATGGTTCCGAGCCCCTCCGTCGAAAGCTGTTTCGCAACGCCCACGTAATGGTTATGAGTGGCGCGAAACATCAACACCAGGAGAGGTATTACCACCACAACTATCCAGGCGCCATGGACGAATTTTGTGGCGATGAAGACGCAGAGGACCACAAAGGTAGCGGCGGCACCTACGGCGCTTATTGCGATGCTTTTCTTCCAATGTGAGGCGGCGGTCACTTCATCGGTGACGAAGGTTGAGCTGTGTTGTTCCGAAACGGCAAGCTCGGCATCCGGTAAGGAGTCTCGATCAACGGTGCTTTCGGTGAAATGAATATCCGTCTGGTTCTTTTTACGCCGGCCGTTTTCCTTTTGGATCTTTCCTCGCTCTGTGAGCCAATGTCGCACCATCCCGGATTGCGAAAGCGTAAACGATAGAAATACACCGACGGCATAAAGTGGAATTAGACGGCTGGTGTCGCCGGAAAAAAGCATCACCAGAAGGCCGGCGAAGATGGCTAAGATGACGATCCCATTTGAGAAAACCAACCTGTCACCACGCGTGGCAAACTGTCGCGGTAAAAACCGGTCTCGCGCAAGAAGACTTCCGAGTCGTGGAAAATCAGCAAACGCAGTGTTGGCCGCCAGAACTAATATCAACGCGGTGGCGATTTGCACGACGTAATAGAACCAAAACATTGGGCCTGTGAACATAATGCGCGCGAACTGCGATATGACTGTTTCGTTCTCATGCGGATGAACACCATAGAGATACGCAAGCACACTGGTGCCAAGAAACATGGTCGTCAGCAGCGCGGCCATGACGAGAAGGGTCGTCGAGGCGTTCCGTGCTTCTGGCTTCTTGAACGCAGGGACGCCGTTCGAAATAGCTTCGATCCCTGTTAGCGCCGCACAACCGTTTGAGAAAGCCCCAAGTATCAGGAAGAGAGTTAACGGCTGAAGAGAATACCCTTCAGCTGTCTTAAGCTCTTCCGCTGCAGGTATTGGTGCAGATCCTCCGTACATGTAGTAGCTAAAGAGTCCATAGACAATCATGAAGAGAAAGCTGATGAGGAAGGCATACGTGGGAGCTGCGAACAATGCTCCGGATTCCCGTACGCCACGAAGGTTAGCAACGGCTATGAAAGCTATGAAGATTAAACAGAGGAGAACCTTGTGTTCGTCTAACCATTCGTACTGCGTGCCTTGGGCCATGGAGGTGATGGCGGCAACGCCGGCGGCGATTGAAACCGCTACTGTCAAAACGTAATCAACAAGTAATGATGCGCCCGCAACCAGGCCTGCATTCGTTCCCAAATTCTCCTTGGCTACGATGTAGGCCCCGCCTCCCGACGGATAAGCGTGAATAGTCTGTCGATAGCTGGTCGCTACGATAACAAGTAGCACCCCGATGCCAATGGAGATGGGCACCACGTACTGAAACGCGCCCGCTTGCCCGAACGCCGCTGCCACTGCCAGCACGAGTAGAATCTCCTCAGTAGCATAGGCGGTAGAAGAAAGTGCGTCCGAGGAGAAAACGGCCAATGCAGTCTTCTTTGAGAGACGTTGGTGAGCGGCTTGTTCTGTCCTGAGTGCGCGACCGATGATGAAACGTTTGAGTTCTGATGCCACGATTCTGCTTTCTTGGGAAAGATGTTCATTTTTTATCGTTCAGGAGCGAGCACGTCTCTAACCGTGGTTTCGCGGCATCAACTTGATGCATTTGCGACGCGCCTGGCGCTCCATGCTTTTTCGTCGAAGCGTTCTCCAAATCATCAGCTTGGCGAGACATAAGGAGGCGAACAGCGTGAGCTCGTCGATAAGAACGGCGCACGGCGACGTGCCTGGAGGTTTGGGATTCAATGGAGGCTTTAGTGTGAATCTTCCAGAACGATTCATTTAGTTAACGTTGTATCCAAGCTCCAAAAGGAAACAATGATTTCCATTGGCTGCGTTGGTATTACCGACCGAGTAACTGGCGTAGCCGGTTACCGCTGGTCCAATTTTGAATATGACTCCGGGAGTAAAGTAACCGGACGAATGCTTCCCGGTGAGCCAATCGGCGGCAAGCGTCAGTTGTTTGCCTACCGGATGTTCGAAACCGAATTGACCACCCGCGCGATTCGCTGGAGCTACAACGTTGGGTGTGAAGTCGTACCCGCCAAAGGTAATCCTGCTTCCGCTGTCGAAAGTCTTACTTACCTGGGCGTAGACGTAATTGCCGGCGCTATATGTACGGTTACGAACCGGCAAAAACAGGTGATCACCCACAACGAAGGCCCATCCACTCTCCCTGGCTTGGAGAGGTCTCCACTTGGTGGTAGCTACTAACGTGGTTGAGTCGGACCCGGGTTGAATGTTACCGGTGACGTTGAGGCCAGCTTCAATTCCATTTCCTACGCCAACCACAACTCGCGGCACGAACGACGAAAATTTCGATACTTTGTCGCCGGGGGTAGGCTTCAGGCTGGCGTCCAGCTCGAGGTAAACCTGGCCCCTGTCGAGGACATCAGTACTCGGAACATTGAAAATCGTCTGTTGGCCCTGCGCTAACGAAGCGGCACAACAGAGGCCAACCATGGTTACAAGATGAACCACCCTTTGCACAGTCCGATTGTTTCCTTCCCGGTCGGAATTGCGGGGCTTCGGTTTTGCCTCCGCCCAATCCAGGCAGAAACCAGCGAACAAAACTAATGGAATTCCTGCGATCAAAAGCGCAGTTCCAACGCCATGCAGCCAGGATATGAGCGTGACTCCAGCCAGCCACTCACTAATAAGCAGGACCATCCCAAACAGCGGAGCGAGAATTCCAGCAACAAAGCAACAAACCCCCGCCAAGGCCTCCCATTTCTGAACGCGTTTTCGATTGAGCTCTCTCATACACACAGGTGTACGCCTGCCCGCATAAGAAGGGAGTAAAAAGAAAATAAAAAGTTTGTAAGGATTTTTAGGTGATGGGCAGTTCGGCTATTCCCCAGCGTCGAAGCGATAGCCGATCCAGGGTTCGGTGAGGATGTATTTTGGATTTGCTGGATCTCTCTCCAGTTTTTTTCGCAATTGGCGGATAAAGACTCTCAGATATTCAGTCTGTTGTGTGTAATCTCCACCCCAAACAGCCGCCAGCAGCTTTCGATGAGTCAGGACAGCGCCCGGATGCTGAATCATAAAATGAAGCAGTTCAAACTCTTTAGGCGTGAGATGTATTTCTTCGCCTTTCATTGACGCGCGGTGCGCTTCAGGATCGACTGTGAAATCTCCGACCTCAATGACGGACGACTCGTCAGTGGTGTGAAGTGAAGTTCGTCTCAGAGCGGCTCGCATGCGCGCTAGCAGTTCGTCCATCCCGAACGGCTTGGTTACATAATCATCAGCTCCGGCATCCAATGCCGCCACCTTAACAGCCTCCTCACTCTTTACTGACAGAACAATTATCGGAACATCCGAAACGAGTCGGATACGACGACACAAATCGATTCCGCCCATGTTTGGCATTGAGAGGTCGGTGATAACCAGGGCCGGTTGCCAATCATTGAAGAGATCCAAACCTGCTTCACCATCGGCTGCTACGCGCACGTCGAAGCCATTTGATGATAGGCCTGTGCGCATAACGCGGCCGATCTGAGCTTCATCATCTACGATGAGAATTCGCTGTTTATCTGCCATCCGAGGGAACCGTTATTCGTGCCGGTGCTGATACCTGTGGCGCTTCGAGCGGATTGTCGTGATTGTTACTAACATCTCCGGTCGGCAAAAGAACCCTCACCTTCGTTCCATGAGCGTCTGGCCCATCCTCAATCCAGATCCGTCCACCATGCGCTTCAACAATGCCTTTCGCTACCGCGAGCCCCATTCCGGAGCCCGGTTTTCGCACGCCGGAGTCCCCGCCGGCCGGCGCCCGAAAGAATTTCTCAAAAACACGTTCGCGGAGTTCCGGCGGAATACCTGGTCCCTGATCTTCAATCATTAGCTCGACCATTCCGTGATCACCTTCATTCGCGCTAAGCCGGATAATGCTCTCAGGCGGTGAGTACTTGGCAGAATTTTCCAGCAGCACATAGATCACTTCAGCAACTGCACGTTCGTCGACCCTTACTGAAGGCAGTCCGTCAGCGAGCGCGAGCTCAACTTTATGCCGTCGTAACAATGGCGCAGCCCGTTTTACGGCCGCAGCAAAAATCTCCTCAAGCGAGCCCCATTCGCGCCGCAACTGGAGTTCACCTGCTTCAATTCGCGCGAGTGCCATCAAGTCTTCGATGAATCTATCAAGCCGGTCTGACTCTTCATCAATCACCTCTAACAGTTCTCTTCGTCCTGATTCGTTTAACTGGTCCGTTGTTTTGCCGGTCCGCCGCTGGTCATCAATCAGCGTGCTCAC
>DATEPF010000077.1:0-3909 GCA_035273325.1 Pyrinomonadaceae bacterium
GTTCAGTCGTCGCTTGGGTCACAAGAAAAAGACATGGCCACTCCAAGACCATTTTGACGGGTCCCGGCTGAAAGCTATGAAACTCCAAAATCTATCCGGAGGAATCGAGGGTGTACCACGCGCGACTATCACGTGTCAAGAACGTCAACAACCGGAATTCCTTGCCGCTCAAGCCCTTAAGCGCGCGGCGCAGTTTAGTTACAACTTTCGTTCGGTGGCAAGGTGAAGGTTAAGATGAAGCCATGAGGATCGCGTCTGCCAGGCGTTTGAGAGGGACCTGTTCGGTCCCCGGGGACAAATCAATTTCGCACCGCGCAGCCCTGATTGCTTCACTTGCCGAAGGTGTGTCAACACTCGAAAACTTTTCGACGGCTGCGGATTGTGCGGCCACATTGTCATGTTTGGCTGGCGTAGGAATCCGGTTGGGACAGGATGGAACAACCGTCCGCATTCATGGCGGCAAATTGCGGCCGCCGAACAGGCCGTTGAACTGCGGGAACAGCGGTTCGACTATGCGAATGATGGCCGGGCGACTTGCGAGCGAAGACTTTGAATGTACGTTAACTGGCGACACTTCATTGAGTGAACGACCGATGGCGAGGATCATCGAGCCGCTGGAAATGATGGGAGCCAGACTTCGTAGTGACAACGGAAGGCCGCCTTTAACAATTCACGGGAGCGATCGTCTGGCTGCGATCGAATATGAATCGAGTGCGCCCAGCGCGCAGGTTAAAACTGCTGTCTTACTCGCAGGGTTACGCGCGCAGGGCCGAACGGCGATTAGGGAATCGGTCGGAACGCGCGATCATACGGAGAGGATGTTGCAATGGTTTGGGGTGGCGCTGGAAACGGGTTCTACGGTAACTGCCGTCAATGGGCCGGCACGGTTGTTCGCTGCTCACCTTAAAATTCCCGGCGATTTCTCAAGTGCGGCTTATTTCATCGCGGCGGCTGCCATGCTGCCGGCATCAGACATTGAGATTGTCGGTGTCGGTCTAAATTCAACACGGACACAGCTCATTGACGTGCTGCGGTCGTGCGGCGCGGAGATTCAAACTGTAGATGTGCGCGAACCGTGTAATGAACCTGTCGGTACAATCCGTGTTCGCGGCTGCACGTTTCAGCATGCCTCATCAAATGTGATCGAAGGGCCTAAGACTGCTGCTTTGATTGATGAGTTACCTTTGCTGGCTGTTGTGGGAACACAGGTTCCCGGTGGGCTGGTTGTACGAGACGCCGGCGAACTGCGTTTCAAAGAAACCGACCGTGTGGCAGCAACCGTGAAAAACCTGCGAGCCATGGGCGCACGCATTGAAGAGTTTGAAGATGGGTTTAGTGTGGATGGGCCGATGCGTTTACAAGGTGCAACTATTCAAACCTTTGGCGATCATCGCATTGCTATGGCATTCAGTGTCGCTGCGTTGGTGGCAGAGGGCGAGTCAGAGATAACTGATGCTGCCAGCGTGGCGGTTTCATTCCCCGACTTCTTTGCGCGGCTCGAGTCGCTCGTGGAAAGATGAACGATAAGCTGATCGTCATAGTGGGATTCATGGGCTGCGGAAAGACTGCAGTAGCAAAAGAACTGTCGCGACTGCTCAAAAAGCGCTGCCTGGATCTGGATGCGCATATACAAGATCTTGAACGACGCAGTCCGGCGCAGATCATCGAAGACGATGGCGAGCTGGCATTTCGAGCGGTGGAAACGCAGGCTCTGCGCGCAATACTGGCAGCTGGTGAAAAGGGAACGGTCATCGCTCTGGGAGGAGGGGCATGGGCCATTCCGGTAAATCGTGAATTGATTCCGGCGTTAGAGACCGTCGTGGTTTGGCTGGATGCGCCGCTGGATCTCTGCTGGCGACGAATTGCAAAAGATGCTGACTCGCGACCCTTGGCGCCCACGCGGTCAGCCGCCGAAATACTTTTCTCAGAGCGGCTTCCGTTCTATCGCCTTGCCGATCTTCACGTTGAGGTAGGAGATGAATCGCCTACGCAGATCGCCGAACGTATCGCAGCACTTTTGTAATAACAGTTTGGTATGTAGCTGTTAATTCGTGTAATTCGTGGAACGATTTATTTGCCGGAATCAAAACGATCCACGAAATACACGAATTACAGGAAATGCATAGAAGGAGATCCCGTTGAGTGTTCCGGATGGAAAAGCCCAGGCGATGAAGCATCGTCGAACTCTGAAGAATTCCGACAACTGGAAGTCTTTTGCCGTACCCACCGCCGAAGGTTTCTACAGTTTGCAAACGGAAGATATAAGGGACGTGCCTGTACGTCTTTTCCTGACGCCGACTTTGTTAGCTGAAGCGGAAGACACTCTGTACGGTCAGATTGTTAACGCGACCAGTTTTCCTGGTGTGAAGTTAGTGGTGATCACGCCGGATGTTCACTACGGTTACGGCGTTCCGGTTGGTTGTGTGATTCTCACCGACGTGGAAAGTGGCGCAGTGGCAATGGGCCCGGTGGGTTATGACATCGGTTGCGGCATGATGAGCGCGCGTTCTGACGTCGATGCCGACCGTGCCACGCCGGAAAAGAAAGTCGCATTTAACAGAGCAGTGATGGCGCGTGTGGAGATGGGATACGGCGGAAAGAGTAATCGTCTCGGACGCTTAAACGAAACCGAATTCAATAATCTTGTGCGAGGCGGCGCCGAGTATTACGTCGAAAAGTATGGAGCTACGTTCGATCGTAGCCGCGCCGAGCGTCATAGGATTCCGGTCGATGATGATTGGCAAATTCCTTACGGCGGCAAGGGCAAACCGGAACGCGGTCATGACCAACTGGGAAGTTTGGGTGGGGGTAATCATTTCATCGAACTGCAACGTTCGGAGATGACCGGCACTTTATTTTTGCAGGTCCACACCGGGAGTCGCGGCTTCGGACACGGAATGGCAACCAATTATTTTGAAATGGCGCGCGAGGAACGGCCGGACGCGATCACAGATATTGACCTAGGTTACTTCACTCCTGAGTCGCGACATTATCGAAACTATCTGAATGCCGTAGCCGCCGGCGGCAATTACGCAATACTCAATCGTCTGGTGATCTTTGAAGGCGTTGCCGAAGCTTTTCGAGAAGTGTTTGGCGCGGAGCTCGAGTTGATTTACGAGATTAGTCACAACCTGGTCCAAAAGGAATGGCACCCGGAATTTGGCGACGTTTGGGTGCATCGCAAGGGCGCGACCCGCGCGTTTCCTGCGGGTCACCCGTTTCTGCAGGGCACTGTATGGGCCGATACAGGACACCCTGTCCTGATTCCAGGAAGCAACAAGGACTACAGTTACATTCTGCGTCCATTGGAGGGGGCGGCGAAGAGTGGGTTCTCAGTTAATCATGGCGCCGGCAGAAAACTGTCACGTGGGCAGGCGACAAAAGTGTTGTCACAAAGACAGATTGACGATGAATACGCCGCGGCGGGCATCCTGGTGAACGTGGACGGACGCGTGCCTTTGGACGAAGCCGCGCCGGCATATAAGTCCGCAGAAGAAGTTTTGCGCGCAGTCACACAAGCGGGCCTGGCAGAGGTGGAGCATAAATTGTGGCCACTCGCTTCGCTGAAAGGTGTCGACGAAAAACGTAAAGGCAATCGAAGACGGGGTAAACGCAAGCCGTCCAGCGAACACTTCTAACCTGCAGACAATCTTTACCCCCGAAAAGCGTCACCTTACCTCATTACTTCCAGAATGTAAGTCGACTCTTTTACTGGGACCGCGGGCGTCTCGCCCGCACTGAGCGAAGCGAAACAGTCGTAGCGTTACCTCGCTTGCAGCCGGGTCAATAGTCGATATTGCCTAATTCCCTGAAAGTTATAAGACGATATAGAACGTTTCGCTTCGCTCAGTACGGGCGAGACGCCCGCGGTCCCAGTAAAAGAGTCCACGGATATCCTTAGCGTGATTA
>DATEPF010000078.1:0-12446 GCA_035273325.1 Pyrinomonadaceae bacterium
TGAGCACAATCTGGCAATGGTGTTCACAGGGGTCCGGCACTTTAAGCATTAAGCAGCTGTTTCGTGTACTAAGTATTTCGTGGATCGCCGTTCGTGCAATTAAAAAGCGATCCACGAATTACACGAATTACACGAACAATAGCACGCTTGCTCTTTCCACGGACTTTATCGATACTTTTCATCCCTATGCTGCAAAACAAAAACGGAATTATTTTCGGCGTCGCGAACAAGCGCTCGATCGCCTGGGCGTGTGCTCAAGTGCTGCACGAAGCAGGCGCGCGCCTCGCGTTTACGTATCAAGGTGATCGCTTGAAGGAAAATGTCGAGTCGCTGACGAGTGAGTCAATGGCTGGTTCTTTGCTGCTGCCCTGTGATGTCGCCAACCAGCAAGAGGTGGATCAGACTTTCTCACGGGTAGCGGCTGAATTTGGCAAGCTGGATTTTCTGATACACAGCATCGCTTACGCCCCCCGAGAAGCGCTCGGCGGCGAGTATCTCGACACCAGTCGCGAAGCATTCCTGACGGCCCTCGAAATCAGCGCCTACTCGCTGGTCCAACTTTCAAAAGCAGCGGCGCCGTTAATGACGGACGGCGGCAGCATCGTTTGCATGAGTTACTACGGCGCGGAAAAAGTTGTCGCCGGCTACAACGTAATGGGCGTCGCCAAAGCATCGCTCGAGGCCAGCACGAGGTATCTCGCAAACGATCTGGGCCCGCGCAACATTCGGGTTAACGCGATCAGCGCCGGTCCTATTCAAACGCTATCGGCCCGCGGTGTTTCAGATTTTTCGACCATGCTGAAACATCATGCTGAACGCGCGCCGCTTCGTCGCAATGTCGATCCACGAGAAGTCGGGAACACCGCTTTGTTTCTCTGTAGCCCGATGGCTTCCGGCATTACCGGCGAAGTAATGTACGTCGACTGCGGTTACAACATCATGGGAATCTAAAAAGGTTCGGAGTTTTGAGTTCCCAGTTTCTAGTTCCGAGTTAATACTGGAAGCGAAACCCGAAGGCTTTAAACTGGGAATTCGAAACTCGGACTCGAAACTAAGAACCTGGAAACTGGAAACTAGAAACTAGAAACTCGAAACTCTTCGATATGGCTGATCAAGACGAACACAAACCCGGCACCACGCAGGACGAGCAGCTCCTCGAGAGTCCGGGGCCGGATGAATTTACTCACACAGACACGTGGCGCGTGTTCCGCATCATGGGTGAGTTCGTCACCGGCTTTGATGAACTGGCTACGCTCAGCCGGGGCGTTTCCATTTTCGGATCGGCGCGCACGTCAACAGACGATCGGGATTACCGCGCTGCACAGGAAACAGCCGCGCTGCTGGCAAAAGAAGGGTTCGCAGTTATTACCGGCGGCGGTCCTGGAATTATGGAAGCTGCGAATCGCGGCGCCTTTGAAGCGGGTGGGTTGTCAATCGGCTGCAACATAGAACTTCCCTTCGAACAAAAATCAAATGACTATCTGACGCTGGGTCTGAAGTTTAAATACTTCTTTGTGCGGAAAATGATGTTCGTAAAGTACAGCTTGGGATTCATAATTTTTCCCGGTGGGTTTGGCACACTCGACGAATTGTTTGAGGCACTGACACTGATCCAGACCGGCAAGATTCGTAACTTCCCGATAGTTCTGTTCGGGTCAGCCTATTGGAAGTCTTTGCTGGATTGGGTCCGCGATTCGGCGCTGAAAGAAGGTAAGGTTTCGGAAGCGGACTTACGACTGATGCATGTGACCGACTCGCCTGCCGACGTGGTCAGGATCATTTCGGAGAGCCAGAACTCTTTGCGAGAAGTTGAAAACGATCTGATCGCTGCCCAGAACTATCGCGCCTCAAACGAACGCTAGCTCTCCGCGACGCTTTCCTCCAGCCATCGCAAGTAATCCGCCGAGCCCGCGGTCAAGGGAAAGGAAACAATTTCAGGCGTGTCGTAACTATGCATAGCGCGCACTTCCCTTTCCAACTCCGCAAACCGATCCGCCGTAGTCTTCGCTAACAACAGGTGTTCTGGTTGGTGTTCAACCTTCCCCTGCCAACGATAAACCGATTTCATTTCAGGAAGTATTTGGACGCAGGCGGCTAGTTGTGTTTCAACGAGTTTGTCGGCGATTGCGCGCGCCTCATCAACTGTAGGTGCCGTAATGAAGACGACGATCGCGTTAGACATTTGATGTTCTTGGTGCTATTTCGTGTGTTTTTCGTGGATTGCTGTTATGCGGGCTAAAAACGATCCACGAATTACACGAAATCTCCCAATGGGAGGGCAAAACTGGACGAACTCTAATCGTCGTCCTCGTCGTTCTCTTCGTCCTCTTCCGTAGCGCCGGTAAAAGGACTCGAATCGTTGCCAAAAAAAGCTGCGTAAAGTTCCTTTGCGCGATCGTAATCGCGCTGATCGACAAGCACGGCCGCGCCTTCGCCGGTGCCCGATAAAGCCGGGGAGAGGTTGTCAGCGCCTCCGCCACGGACCATCGAACGGATCCCATTTTTCCGCAGCAGGTCGTCAACCATCTCGGCCTCGGCCGGAGCGTTGAGAGTGTGCAGCAAACGAAAGCTCGCCTCGCTGTTATCGCGCAACGTATTGGACGGCGTCAGCCGCTCAACCAGTTCCGTATTGTCGTCCGGACATTTGGCGATGCCCGCTTCATACTCCGATTCGCATACAGGACAAAACATAAACCCTCCAACCATCAGTCCAAAGTCCAATGTCCAAAGTCCAATGTCTGACTACGCAACGTAAAAGCTTCGAACAACATCACGGATAGACAAACTTCATTAAGTAGACAGACATTGGACTTTGGACATTGGCCTTTGGACATCTTATTTAGCGGCCTGGACCGCGCGTTCAAACGGAATGGCATCGAAGTGGGTAATTTGCTTGAAGTTCTGAAAACGCGCATTGATCTCGTCGTGAGTCAACTTCTGGACGCGTGCAGTGCCAAACTCCTCAACATTGAATGACGCCATCACCGATCCAAAAATCATTGCCCGACGCATGGCCGCCTCATCCAGCGTTGGCTGGCTGGCCAGATAGCCCATAAAGCCGCCGGCAAAAGTATCGCCGGCGCCGGTCGGATCAAACACAGACTCCAACGGATACGCGGGAATCGCGAAATAACTGTCGCGCGTAAACAGAGCTGCACCATATTCGCCGCGTTTGACGATCAAGGCCCGCGGTCCCCACGAAAGAATTGTGCGGGCGGCCTTGATCACGTTTGGGATGTCCGTTAATTGCCGCGCCTCCGCATCATTAATGATCACGACATCCACACCTGCGATCATCTTCAGCAACGAGGGCTTGGTGTGTTCGATCCAAAGGTTCATGGTGTCGAGCGCCACCAACTCGGCATTCGGCACTTGCTCGCGCACTTCGCGTTGCAGGTCCGGTTGAATGTTGCCGAGAAAGACCAGTCGTGCGCTCTTTGACGCTTCCGAAAGCTTTGGTTTGAAGTCGGCAAATACGTTCAGTTTGGTGTCGAGCGTGTGCGCCACGTTTAGATCGTAGTCATACCGCCCGTACCATCTGAATGTTTCGCCGCCGGGCACATGCTCCAGATCGGATGTGTCGACGTTGTGTGAATCGAACACTGCTTGTTCTTCAGGGCCGTAATCGTCGCCGACCACGCCGACAATGCGGACGTTGGTGTAGAAACTGGCGGAGATGGAGAAGTGGGAGGCTGAGCCACCCAGCATCTTGTCAATCTTTCCGAATGGCGTTTCGACGGCGTCGAAGGCGACAGAACCAACTACGAGTAATGACATATTCGATTTCAGATCTCAGCTTTGAGATTTCAGATCTCAGACTTCAGATTTCATCTCAGATCTCAGATTTCAGATTTCAGATTTCAGATCTCAGATCTCAGATTTGAGATTTGAGATTTGAGATTTGAGATTTTAGATGCTACTGCTTTTCACTTGCCGGTTCGATGGGGCCGCCAAGGGCAGCCAATTCAGTTTGCGCCTCTTTAACAAAAGAACTGTTGGGATAACCGGCCACGAGCCGCGAAAGATAGACGCGCGCGTCTAGACGCAGGTCATCAGCACTTTTCATAGACTTTTGTTTCCCCTTGCTGTCCGCCAGCCGCAGACTACTCAAGCCGGCGATATACAACACCTCATCCATCCTGGCGAAATTCGGATTCGCGCTGTCAATCTCTTCGCACCGCTTCAAGGCTGCAACGTACGCCTTTTTCAACTTAAAGTAATGACGCGCCACCGTAAGGTTGTGCTGGGAGTCCTTTTCCAATTCTGCATCGGCGACCACCTCAGGACTGGTGCGCGCCACGCCCTGGGCCGACGATAGCGGCGCCGACAAAAACAACATCACTAATAATCATGCAAACAACATCAGATACTTATTCATAACTCACCTCTTCTAACTGAAACGCAATTACGCTGGGGAGTATTTCCCGACAATTGCCTTTAACTTCTGTTTTGTTTCCGACGGCCACAAATCCGGCGCCGTAAATATCGCATTCTTGAGGGCCGTCGCGCACTTGCAAGCACGCGTTCGTCCGCTCAAACGCTTAACTGCATCCTTCATAATTAACTGAGCGTTGCGCACGTTCTTATTCAAATACTCAACAACAGTTTCCACTGTAACTGCATCGTGGCCTTCGTGCCAGCAGTCATAGTCTGTGACCAATGCCAGCGTCGCATAACATATCTCCGCTTCCCGAGCGAGCTTGGCTTCCTGCAGGTTGGTCATGCCGATAATGTCCATGCCCCACGACCGATAAACATTGGATTCAGCAACCGTGGAAAACGCCGGCCCCTCCATACAAAGATACGTGCCGCGCCGGTGAACCTTCACATCTGCAACCTTGCACGACTCTTCCAGCACGTCACCTAACTCGGCGCACACCGGATGCGCAAACGTCACGTGAGCAACTATACCTTCACCAAAGAATGTCGACTCGCGCACGCGCGCACGCGTACGGTCAAAAAACTGATCGGGAATGACCATGTCGAGCGGTGCATACTTCTCCTGCAGCGAGCCGACAGCCGACGCAGACAGAATCTGCTCGACTCCCAACAACTTCATCGCATAAATGTTTGCTCGAAAGGGTACTTCGGTGGGGGTGAACCGATGTCCGCGACCATGACGTGGAAGGAAAGCGACACGCTCGCCGTCGAGGGTACCAACAATGAATGCATCGGAAGGCTTACCAAACGGAGTGTCAACGTTGACTTCTTCAACGTCTGTAAGCTCCGGCATCTGGTAAAGCCCACTGCCGCCAATTATTCCTGTTTTAACGTTAGTCATAGTCCCCAGACTTCGTGTTAGTTCGTGTATTTCGTGGATCGTTTTTCTCGTCAGAATAAAAACGATCCACGAAATACACGAACTAACACGAAAATGGAACGGTTTTCAGTTTACCTTCGACCTCAACTAACTTTGAAAGCGGCTGTTCCGGATCGTGGTAAAACAAACAGCCCCAACCTTCGCGCGCAGCTTGTGGCAGCAACTTCTTTTTCGCCTCGAGTGTTTCTACCGGATACAGGTCGTAGCCCATGATCCATGGAAACGAAACGTGCGCGCGTGTGGGCACTAAATCAGCAAAACCGAAAATTGTTTTCCCGTCACGCGAAAGTCGCCAGCACTGCATCGATCGGTTATGGCCTGTATGCGTCTCCATACGCAGGCCGGGCACCACCTCATAATCCGAAGGTTGCGCGTCCAGTTGTCCAGTTTCAATCATCGGCAGCCAGTTGTCCGGCAGATAACTCGCGCGATCGCGCTCGCTCGGATTTTCTGCGTGCTCCAGCTCCGCGCGGGAAACGAAATAACGCGCCTTCGGAAACGCAGGTATCGCGTTTCCTGAGACGTTCAGAATTGTGTTCCCTCCGGCGTGGTCGAAGTGGAGATGGGTGTTAACGACAATCGTTATGTCTTCCGGTTCAACGCCGGCAATCGCCCGCAGACTTTCTGCCAGGCTTCGCTGACGCGTGATGCCGTACATGGCGCTGTGTTTCGGTGACCATTTCTCACCAATTCCTGTCTCGATCAGGATGCGCTCGCGACCGGCTTCAATATAGACACAGTTCATGTTTAAGCGGATCCGGTTGTGGTCGTCCGGTGGAAATACGGTCGACCACAACGTGCGCGGAACCACACCAAACATTGCGCCGCCGTCGAGTCGAAACTCCGTGTCCGGAATGATCTCAACGCGGTAATTGCCAAACTGCATCGCCGTCGTTACTTCTGCTCCGGGGCCGGCTTCGGTGCATTACCTGGTTCAACGGGCTGTGCGTGTGGGTCGGCGCCTTGTGGGAAACCGGGAGGAAGCGCAGGCTGTGGCGGTGTTTCCGGCATCTTCACCTGGAAGTTCTCGGCCACAGTGACGCGTGAACGCTTCACTATCTCGTCAAGAAGCTTTTCCTGTTTTTCCTTTTCCACAACCGCGCGTGCTTTGTCTCGACCACTCTGCGGCGGCGCAAATGGATTTGCTGCGTCATCGGCGGGACCGCCGATCAAAATATGCCGGGCGTGTACCTGCTCTTCCGTCTTGCCCTCTTTCGTCTCGCTCTTACGCTCTTCCACCTTAATGATGTGATAGCCGAACGGTGTTTCTACCAGTTCGCTTACCTCACCCGGTTTTAACGCAAACGCTGCCTTCTCAAACTCGGGCACCATGGCGCCGGCACTGAACCAACCAAGGTCACCACCCTTTTCCTTGCTACCCGGATCGGATGAAAACTCCTTTGCCAGTTTGGCGAAGTCCTCGCCGGCACGGACACGCTTCAACACTTCTTCCGCTTTGGTTTTTTGCTGTGCGTTGTCCAGCTCCGGATGTTGCTTGATATAAGCATCAACCTCTTCGTCGGTGGCCTTCATCTTCGTCGCGAGTTCCTCCTGCGCATAGCTCGAAGCGAGTATGCGTGACTGCTCCATTTTGATCTGAAGATCAACCGGACGCTGTTTGTCGAGACCTGCTGCAATGCCCCGGCTCTCGCCGATCAAGACCTGGCCCAGTTGGCGTCTTACCTGCTTGAGCTGTTCCTCCGGGATCTCGGTACTGGCGAGCTGCGGGTTCTTGGCCTTGGCGTCGGCAATAAATTGATCAAATTTTGCTTTGTTGGCGGGTTGTTTAAAAAGCTCTTCTACTTCTTCTTCCGAAATGTTCGGTGAAGGCGCCTGAGTACCCTGCGACTTGAAATAGTTCTCTGCGATCACAACTGATCGCACGAGCTCGAGCTGCCGCTTCATTTCCGGCTTGTTGGCGAACCCTTTCGAGCGCGCTTCCTCTGCCACCGCCAGCAATTGCTTCAGGTCTTTCGCAAACTCCTTACGCGCCGCTTCGTCGCTTGCCAAACGCGTGCGAAACTGCGGCGATTGATCTTCAGCGATCAAGGCGACGTCTTCGGACGATAGATTAAGAGACTCTGAACGTCTGGCTTTCACCTGCCAAACAATTAAGGCGAGTGCAAATATGATAGCGACGCCGGCCGCTATTAACGCTTTAGTAGTAGACTTCAAAACTAAATCCTTTCTAAATAAGACCTACTGATGCTGCACCAACTCGAGTAAGACACCGTTTGCAGATGACGGATGCACAAATGCGACTAAACAACCTCGCGCGCCTACTCGGGGCGTCTCGTCGATCAGCCGCGTCCCCTTCTCTTTCAGTTGCGCGAGCGCTGCTTTGATGTCGGGAACACGAACCGCAATGTGATGAATTCCCGGTCCCCGTTTCTCAATAAACTTTCCTATGGGCGAATTTTGCCTCAACGGTTCGAGCAACTCGATGTGCGACTCACCGACGGGAAGCATGGTCACCCGGACACCTTGTTCCGCTACTTCCTCTGTGTGTTCCACCTTGAGTCCCAGCGCATCCCGCCAAACGGCGAGCGCTTCGTCCAGCCCGGTGACAGCGATTCCGATGTGGTCAACTTTCATTAGGGTAAGGAGGTCAGTACCACCTGCGGTAGCGGGTGGGTTCGTCCAGGCATTGACCCACCCGCTACCGCAGGTGGTACTGACCTCTTATTCCATCAACTCATCCACAGCAGAATACGGGTCTCGCTGTCGGGTCGCAACTTCACCCGCCAAACGGTCAAGCTTCTCCGATGCCGAATCCTTACCAAGGGTTTGCAATACCAGTCGTTCCCGCAACAACTCCAGAATTCGCCAACGGGCGATGGCACGCCGTCTGCCGTCAGCCCCACTCGCCTTTGAATTAAACTGACGATATTGTTCGACTGCCTCAGCAAGTTGCTGAATTCCGGTCCCTTCGGTCGCAACGGTCTTTACGATCGGCGGCTCCCAGGAGTCTTCACGAGTGGCCAACGACAGTAGCGCCTCGAGCTCTTTCTCAGTCGATAAAACACCTTCGCGATCGGCTTTGTTGATGACGAAGACGTCGCCTATCTCCATTATCCCCGCCTTGATCGCTTGAATGTCGTCGCCCATTCCCGGCACAAGTACCACGACGGAAACGTCGGCCGCCTTTACAACCTCAACTTCGTCCTGCCCCACGCCCACGGTCTCGATAATGATCTTGTGGTAGCCGGCCGCATCGAGTATGGAAACGGCATCCACGGTCGCGCGCGCCAGCCCGCCAAGGTTGCCGCGCGTTGCCATTGACCGAATAAATACTCCCCGATCAAGACCCAGAGTCTGCATGCGAATACGATCCCCTAAGATCGCACCGCCGGAAAAGGGACTCGACGGATCAACCGCGACAATTCCTACTCGTTCCCCTTGCTGCCGGTAATGCAACGCCAACTTGTCCACCAACGATGACTTACCCGCGCCGGGTGCGCCGGTGATCCCAATGACAAGGCCCCGCCCCGTCAGCGGAAATATTTGCTTCATCAAGTCCGCGGAACCTTTGGAAGTGTCTTCTACTTTGGAAATGGCGCGAGCTACGGCGCGCATGTCGCCGGCGGCAATGCGTTCCACGAGTGACGAGTTGTCATTTGAGGAAGCCAACTACTAAACAACCTGTTGCAGAATTTCGCGAGCAATAATCAAGCGCTGAATTTCCGAGGTGCCCTCGCCGATCGTGCAGAGTTTCGAATCGCGCCAGTACTTCTCGGGTGGATAATCTTTGGTATAACCATAACCCCCGTGGATCTGGATCGCTTCTTCACAAACATTGACGCTGATTTCAGAAGAGAACAACTTGGCCATGGAGGACTCTTTCGTCGTCTTCTTGCCCGCATCCTTCATCGCGGCAGCGCGGTACATCAGCAGGCGCGCGGCATCGATGTGCGTTGCCATGTTCGCGAGCTTGAACTGAATGGCCTGGAATTCGGCGATGGGTTTTCCAAACTGCTGGCGCTCCTTCGCATAACGCAACGCTGATTCGTATGCACCCTGCGCAATGCCGACAGCCAGCGCCGCGATTGAGATGCGACCGCCATCCAGAATCTGCATTGCGTTCACAAAGCCCATCCCCTCTTCACCGAGCAGGTTTTCGTCGGGCACCTGACAATCCTCGAAAACTACGCTGGCAGTCTCGGAAGCCCGCAATCCAAGCTTGTTCTCTTTTTTAGAAGGCGCGAATCCCGGCATGCCTTTCTCAAATATGAACGCCGAGATGCCCTTGCTGCGTTTCGATCGATCGGTTACGGCAACAGCCACACACGTGTCCGCGTGGATAGCGTGAGTTATGAAGTTCTTGGAACCATTGACGACCCAACCACCATTCTGACGAACTGCAGTCGAACGCGTACCGGAAGCGTCGGACCCGGCGCTGGGCTCCGTCAATCCCCAAGCACCCAGGTGTGCACCCGTCGCCAGGGGTACCAGGTATTTTTGTTTTTGTTCTTCAGTTCCGAACTGGTAAATGTGATTTGAACATAGCGAGTTATGTGCAGCTACCGAGATGCCTACTGAACCGTCGACACGCGATAACTCCTCGATGATGGTTGCGTATTCAACATAGCCCATGCCCGCGCCGCCATACTCTTCGGGGAAAAGCACGCCGGTTAATCCGAGTTCCGCGAGCTTCGGCTGCAGCTCAATGGGAAAGTGTTGCGCCTCGTCCCACTCCATCACGTGCGGCGCAATCTCCGCTTCCGCAAATTCGCGCACACTCGTTTTGATCTGTTGTTGTTCTTCTGTTAACTCGAATTCCATTCGATTCCCCAGATCCGTCTAAACACAGTTTTGGCATTCCTGCCTGTCAGTACAGGCAGAATGCCTGTTAAAAACTTGCCGTTTCGGTTGAAGTATTCTACCTCATGGACGAGACGAACCGTGACCGGCAACGCGCGACTTGTTTGGTGATTTGGAACGTGTGCGCGTTCGCTTCGTCGTTAGTAACTTCACTTCACTTTCGGTCAAGTGGCGCCACCGTCCAGGTTTTAAAGCATCATCGCGCAAGCCACCGATCCGCGAACGCCGTAGCTTTACGACGGAATGGCCAATGACATCAAACATTCGCCTAATCTGCTGGTTCTTGCCCTCATGCAATACGATTTCAAACCAACTGTTATTGCCAGTCTCACCGATTTGACGAATTTTAGCGGGCGCGGTGCGAACGCCATCTTCCAAGGTTACGCCCCGGCGCAATCGTTCGATGCTCTTTTCATCAGGCAGACCCTTTACCTTTGCTTCATACACCTTCTCCACCTTGTTTCGCGCTGACGTAATGAAGTTGGTGAAGTCACCATCGTTAGTGAGAAGCAGCAGTCCTTCGGTATTGAAGTCGAGGCGGCCCACCGGATAAAGACGTCCCAGCGAGGGCGGAAGCAGTTCAACAACAGTTGGTCTGCGTTCCGGATCACTCACGCTGGAGAGATAGCCACGAGGCTTATTAAGGAGTACATGGACCTTCCCGATCTTTTTTAGTACCGGATTAATTAGCTTGCCGCGCACCTTTATGTGATCAACTTCCGGATCGGCCTTGGTGCCGGGCTCCGTGATCACCTTTCCGTTAACCGTGACTTCGCCCGCCGCGATAATTTGCTCGGCGTGACGCCGGGAGGCGATTCCTGCTGTGGCTATAATTTTCTGAAGACGTTCCTGCATAAAACAATTTTCGTGCTTGTTCGTGTATTTCGTGGATGGTATTTCACACGTGAGACCAAAAGCGATCCACGAATAACACGAACTAACACGAAACCCACAAAATGCAATTAACCGCCGCCCGCTAAGTCCTGAAAGTCTTCTACGCTCGGCAGCTCGGTCAAATCTTTCAATCCAAACTGCATCAGAAACTCTTTGGATGTGCCGTACATCATCGGACGGCCCACAGTGTCCTTCCGGCCCTTCGCGACAATCAGCTTCTTATCGAGCAACGTTTTGATCGATGAAGGTGACTGCACGCCACGAATCTCCAGAATCTCAGGCACCGTCACAGGTTGTTTGTAGGCGATGACAGCCAGCGTTTCCAGGGACGCAATGGACAGCTTGGCGCTCGGCCGTGATTTCAAAAACGCGCGAACGTGCTCGTGGTATTCAGGCCGGGTCGCAAATTGCCAACCGCCGGCAACTTCCCGCAACTGTAATCCGCCGTTGCGACCATTAAACTCCATCTGCAACTGCTGCAGATTCTTCTGCACGACTTCACGATCTTCTTTCAGCACATCGGCAATCGTTTTAGCGCTCAACGGTTCTTCTGAGACGAATATCAACGCTTCGATCACGGCGACCCGTTCGGTGTCGTTTTGGATCGCGTACGCGCCAGTGTCGCCCGGTTCCGCCTCTTCGACAGATGCAGACTCGGCCGCTACCATCTCTTCCAGTTCGCGGCTTGCTTCTGCATTTAGCGCGGCTTCGTCCACGGCATCTTCGTTCGACTTTATAGTCTCTTCCGTCATCTTGTTCCTCTACACAGTTGCCACTTGAGCAATAATGTCGCCGAATGTTTCGCGTTGAATTAAACGTACCTCGGTTGTCCGCACAAGTTCGAGCACCGACAGAAACGCCACCACCAACTCCCGGCGCGAGCGGGCCCGCTCGAAGAAAACTCTGAGATTTAGTTCGCCTGCCGACAGCACCATGTTTCGCAGCCGCTCGAGCATCTCTGCCATCGTGATTTCTTCGCGCTCAATTTCGAGCTGCACTTCTTCCTTGTGACGGGTAAGGATTTCCTGAAACACTTTCAACAGATCAAACAGGCCAACAGCAACTTCGGGATTGTTTTTGTCTGTTTCGATCTCGGCGCGTTTAAAGACGGCACGCTCGACAGTGGCGCGCGACCAGAGCATCTGCGCCGCCGCTTTGTATTTCTGATACTCGAGAAGTTGGTCCACCAAATCTCTGCGCGGGTCCTCTTCCTCGTCAGGAGCGGCGAAGGGATCGCGCGGCAGCAACATCTTCGTCTTCAACTCAATCAAGGTCGCCGCCATCACTAAAAAATCGCCGGCTACGGCGATATCCAGCTCCTGCATCGCTTTTAGGTAACGCAGATACTCGTCGGCGATGCGGGCCACTGGTATGTCGTAAATGCTTACTTGCTCCTGCCGTATGAGGTGGA
>DATEPF010000079.1:0-12072 GCA_035273325.1 Pyrinomonadaceae bacterium
CAGCCTTTCCGCACCGGATGCGGCAAAGCCGCCACGATCGAAGAGCCGGAAGGCGTAGCCTTAGTTCGTAGGGAGTCTTATCGGAAAGGCGCAGCCTTTCCGCACCGGCTGCGGCAAAGCCGCCACGATCGAAGAGCAAGAAGGCGTAGCCTCAGTTCGCATGGAGTCCTATCGGAAAGGCACAGCCTTTCCGCACCGGCTGCGGCAAAGCCGCCACGATCGAAGAGCCGGAAGGCGTAGCCTTAGTTCGTAGGAAGTCCTATCGGAAAGGCACAGCCTTTCCGCACCGGGTGCGGCAAAGCCGCTTTCAGGCAGTCTCATATTTTAGAGATTCTCTCTATAATCCTCGCATTCCCAAAGTCATGACAAGGCGAACGTAGGACGCACAGTAATGCCCATAGCCACTATCAATCCCACAACTGGCGAAACGATCACGACTTTTGATGCGCTTGATGCGAGGCAGCTCGAACAGAAGCTTCAACTCGCGGCGGAAGCCTTTCGTAGTTATCGCAACACGTCGTTTGCCGATCGTGCTACGTCGATGCTGCGCGCGGCCGAGATTTTGGAAGACGAGAAAAATGACTTCGCCCGCATGATGACACTGGAGATGGGCAAACCAATCAAAGGTGCGATCGGAGAAACTGAGAAGTGCGCCTGGGTCTGCCGTTACTACGCCGAAAATGCAGAGCAGCATCTAAAGGACCAACTGGTCCAAACCGACGCCCGTCGCAGTTACATCCACTTTCAACCACTCGGTCCGGTGCTGGCAGTCATGCCGTGGAACTTTCCTTTCTGGCAGGTATTTCGTTTCGCGGCCCCGGCCCTGATGGCCGGTAACGTCGGCCTACTGAAACACGCTTCTAATGTTCCCCAATGCGCGCTGGCAATCGAAGACATTTTCCGTCGCGCCGGTTTTCCTGAAGGCGCCTTTCAAACTCTGCTGATCGGCGTCGACGCCGTGCAGCGGGTCCTTGAAGATCCACGGGTGGTTGCTGCCACTTTAACCGGCAGCGAAGGTGCGGGGCGAAGCGTTGCTTCGATCGCAGGCAAACAGATTAAGAAGACGGTGCTCGAACTCGGTGGCAGCGATCCTTTTATTGTCATGCCTTCGGCCGACTGCCGGATCGCGGCCCAGATGGCCGTTCGTTCACGAACCATAAACAACGGGCAGTCATGCATTGCAGCCAAGCGGTTCATAGTGGCTGACGAAATCTACGATCAGTTCGAACGCGAATTCGTTAATGAGATGAAGTCACTTCGAGTGGGCGATCCCGCCGATAAATCAACGGACGTCGGACCACTCGCGACAGACCAGATTCTCAAAGACGTAGACGAGCAGGTGAAGACTTCGGTGGCCGCCGGCGCAGTCGTGCTCACCGGCGGAAACAAACTGAATCGGCCCGGCAATTTCTACGAACCGACGGTGCTGGCAAACATCCGGAAAGACTCGCCGGCGTATAAAGATGAAGTGTTCGGGCCAGTGGCCATGCTTTTTCGCGTTAAGAACATAGAGGACGCGATCGCAATTGCTAACGACACCACGTTTGGTCTTGGCGCATCCGCCTGGACGAATGATGCCGATGAGCAGCAGCGGTTTATCGCAGAAATCGAGGCCGGGTGCGTCTTCGTCAACGCTATGGTGGCCTCCGATCCACGGCTTCCTTTCGGCGGAATCAAAAACTCAGGCTACGGACGCGAACTGTCCGAGTTCGGCATCCGCGAGTTCGTGAACGTGAAAATGGTTTGGATTAAGTAATTTCGTGCATTTCGTGGATCGCTTTTGGGGTGCAGTAAGAACGATCCACGAAATACACGAATCACACGAAATAACACGAAGGGTTCACATTTACACAACCGACAGCTTTAAGTGTAAAATGTTGCATCCAGTTGCGTTGCGGCGCACTGAATCCCCCAAATTAAGTAGAGTTTCCCTTTAATACAGCACGGCGCGTGTGTTGGTTGCGCCATCGTGTCTTTTTAGTTCAATCCCGACGCTATGGCCAATCTTTGCTCCATCCTCTCTCCATTCACGAACCAATCGGAAGGAAACGATGCGTACCCAAACCCTGACTAATGAGTCCCTAAACACGAAGCTGCTTTTGAAAGCGCTGGTGGCTTTTAAACGCGGCGATTTTTCTGTCCGTCTGCCCGGTGAATGGACCGGCGAAGCGGGAAAGATTGCCGACACATTCAACGACATCATTGAACTGAGTGACAAGACCACCAAAGAGATTGAGCGGGTGAGTCGCGTGGTCGGCAAAGAAGGAAAGATCGCACATCGCGCTTCAGTGCCGGCGGCTACGGGATCCTGGTCGCGATTGGTGGACTCCGCCAACTTGCTTATCGACGACATGGCCCGGCCGACCAGCGAAATGGCTCGCGTGATCGGTGCGGTGGCCAACGGTGACCTATCCCAAAGGATGGCGCTGGAAGTTGAGGGCCGGCCACTGAAAGGCGAATTCCTGCGCACGGTCAAGATCGTGAACTCGATGGTGGACCAGTTGAGCTCGTTCGCATCTGAAGTAACGCGTGTGGCCCGTGAAGTAGGAACCGAAGGAAAACTGGGTGGCGAGGCCAAGGTGAAAGGAGTCGCAGGCACCTGGAAAGATCTGACCGACAGTGTGAACTCGATGGCCAGCAACCTCACCAGCCAGGTACGTAACATCGCGGAAGTTACCACTGCCGTAGCCAACGGCGACTTGTCGAAGAAGATTACGGTCGATGTGAAGGGTGAAATTCTCGAACTTAAGAACACCATCAATACGATGGTGGACCAGTTGAATTCCTTCGCATCGGAAGTTACGCGCGTGGCGCGCGAAGTAGGTACTGAAGGAAAACTCGGTGGTCAGGCTGATGTGCGCGGGGTGGCGGGAACGTGGAAAGACTTAACTGACAATGTGAATTCGATGGCCAGCAATCTCACTGGCCAGGTGCGCAACATCGCCGAAGTTACCACTGCCGTAGCCAAAGGTGACTTATCCAAGAAGATCACGGTCGACGTAAAGGGCGAAATTCTGGAACTTAAGAACACCATCAATACGATGGTGGACCAGTTGAACTCGTTCGCGTCCGAGGTTACCCGCGTGGCGCGTGAAGTGGGTACTGAAGGAAAGCTCGGCGGCCAGGCAAATGTGCCAGGAGTGGCGGGCACCTGGAAAGACCTGACCGACAACGTGAACTCGATGGGTAGCAACCTGACAGATCAGGTACGCGGCATTGCACGCGTTGTTACCGCCGTCGCGAACGGCGACCTCGATCGCAAGCTGACGGTGGAAGCCAAGGGCGAAATCGCGGAACTGGCGGACACCATCAACAACATGACCAACACCCTCGCCACCTTTGCCGATCAGGTAACGTCAGTGGCACGCGAGGTCGGCGTCGAAGGAAAACTGGGTGGCCAGGCAAACGTGCCCGGCGCGGCCGGCACCTGGCGTGATCTTACAGACAACGTAAACGGGTTGGCTGCGAATTTGACTACGCAGGTACGCGCAATTGCGGAAGTATCAACCGCCGTGACCAAAGGCGACTTGACGCGGTCTATCACGGTTGAAGCTCAGGGCGAAGTCGCAGCGTTGAAAGACAACATCAACGAAATGATTCTCAACCTGAAAGATACGACGCAGAAAAACATGGAGCAGGATTGGCTCAAAACCAATCTGGCGCGGTTCACGCGCATGCTTCAGGGGCAACGCGACAAGACAACAGTGGCCCAAATGGTCCTGTCTGAGCTGGCTCCACTCGTCGATGCTCAACAAGGTGTCTTTTATGTAAACAACAGTTCCAACGGCCAGCCGGTGATGAAACTGCTGGGCGGATACGCGTACAAGAAACGTAAGAACCTGGCGAATGAGTTTAATCCCGGCGAAGGTCTGGTCGGTCAGTGCACGGTAGAGCGTGAACGGATCCTCGTGACCAACATTCCTCCCAACTATGTTTACGTCTCATCCGGCTTAGGTGAGGCGCCGCCGAACAACATCGTAGTGCTGCCGGTACTATTTGAAGGCGACGTCAAAGCAGTGATCGAACTGTCCACCTTCAGCACATTCAGTGATACCCACCTGACCTTCCTTGATCAGTTAACGGAAAGTATCGGCATCGTGCTCAACACGATTGAAGCAAACACCAGGACTGAGGATCTATTGCAACAGTCTCAGTCTTTGGCAGCCGAACTACAAAGTCAGCAGGACGAATTAAAGAAAACCAACGAGCAGCTCGAGAAACAGGCAGAGTCGTTACGAGAATCCGAAGAGCTGCTGAAGAGCCAACAGGAAGAACTGCAACAGACCAACGAAGAGCTGCAGGAAAAAGCGGAACTGCTGGCACGGCAGAAAGCGGAGGTCGAAAACAAGAACCGCGAAGTGGAAGAAGCGCGTTGGGAAATGGAAGAGAAGGCGGAACAGCTCGCCCTCACCTCCAAATACAAATCAGAGTTTCTTGCCAACATGTCTCACGAGCTGCGAACGCCGCTCAACAGCATGTTGATTCTGTCTCGCCAACTCTCTGAAAACATGGATGGCAACCTTTCACCCAAACAGGTCCAATTTGCCGAAACGATTTACTCGTCCGGCTCGGACCTGCTTTCGCTCATTAATGACATCCTTGACCTGACGAAGATTGAGTCAGGCATGATGGGAATTGAAGTTTCCGATGTCACGGTGGACGACGTGGTCGGACAGGTCGAACGGAGTTTCCGTCAACTCGCGCAGGACAAGAATCTGGAATTCGTTCTCGATCGCAGCGACCAGCTTGATCCGATCGTGAAAACTGACGACAAGCGTCTGCAACAGATCCTGATGAACTTGTTGTCGAATGCGTTCAAGTTCACCGAAAAGGGACAGGTGACCCTGCGAGTTGCGCCGGCGCCGGCAAACGAAACGTATTACCGCGAGTCTTTGAACCGCGCGGGAGAGGTGATCGCATTCTCAGTTACGGACACCGGCATCGGCATCCCCGTGGAAAAACAAAGGATCATTTTCGAAGCGTTCCAGCAAGCGGATGGTACGACCAGCCGCAAATACGGCGGCACCGGACTGGGACTTTCCATCAGCCGCGAAATAGCGCGATTACTGGGTGGCGAGATCCGTGTGACAAGCATACCGGGCGAAGGAAGCACCTTCACGCTCTACCTGCCCCGGGATTACACACCCGCGGGCGCAACGACGGCTGATTCCAATCAGACGCGTTCGGCTGAAGTCAGGCAGGCGGAAGCGGCCTGGACTCCGGTCGAGAACTACGACGACGATGCGATGGCGCTCCTGTCCAGCCAATCGGCTGCCATACAGGACGACCGCAACGAAATCGAAAAAGGCGATCGCACAGTCCTGATCGTCGAAGACGATATTCGTTTTGCGTCTATCCTTCTGGATCTGGCGCGCGAGAAAGGCTTCAAAGGACTGGTGGCGACGAGCGGGGCCATGGCGTTGGCGCTGGCGCAGAAATACACACCTTCAGCGATCACGCTCGATATCCGTCTACCTGATCGTGACGGATGGACAGTGCTGGATCGTTTGAAACATGATCCGCGCACCAGTCATATACCGGTGCACATCATCACCGTCGAGGAGCAACGCCAACGCGCGCTCCAACAAGGCGCGTTCAATCACGTCCAGAAGCCTGCTTCTTCCGAGGATCTGGGCAAAGCCTTCGACGACATCAAGAGCTTCGCTGAACGATCGTTCCGGCGATTACTGGTAGTGGAGGATGACGACGTACAGCGGATGAGTGTCGTCGAATTGATTGGTAACGGCGACGTGCATACTACAGCGGTGGCCACCGGTGAAGAGGCGCTGAATCTTCTTAAAGACGAACGCTTCGACTGTATGGTCCTAGATCTAAAACTGCCTGACATGAGCGGTTTCGAGTTGATTGAGAAATTGCAAACCGATCTGGGCCGTTACGATTTGCCAATCATCATTTACACCGGCAAGGAGTTGACCCGCAAAGAGGAGATGCATCTGAAGAAGGTGGCGGATGCAATCATCGTCAAGGAAGCAAGTTCTCCGGAACGCTTGCTGGCGGAAACAGCGCTCTTCCTGCACCGCGTAGAGGCCGATTTACCGGAGCCGAAGCGCAAGATGCTGGAGAGGTTCCACCGCAGTGATCCCGTGCTGGCCGGACGCAAAGTACTGATCGTCGATGATGACGTGCGCAATATTTTTGCGCTGACCAGCGCACTGGAAGCGCACAACATGGAAGTTGTCCATGCGGAAGACGGTCAGGAAGGCATTGATCTGTTGAAGTCGACGCCGGGCATTGACGCCGTGTTAATGGACATCATGATGCCGGAGATGGATGGCTACGAGGCGATCACGGCGATCCGGCAAATGGATGAATTTAAACAACTGCCGGTGATTGCATTGACCGCCAAGGCCATGAAGGCCGACCGCGATCATTGCCTGGAAGTAGGAGCTTCTGACTATATCTCGAAGCCACTCGATATAGACCAGTTGCTCTCGCTGCTGAGAGTTTGGCTGTACCGGGAAGATGAAGCTTGAGAAACGGGTCCGCAAATACCGAGTTAGAAGATATCGAGATCAGTTTGCTTCTCGAAGGGGTGTACCGCGCACACGGTTTTGATTTTCGTGATTACTCGAGGGCTTCCATCAAACGGCGCATCCTTGAGCTGATGCGGCTCGAAAAATTCGACACCGTTTCAGCCTTTCAAAACAAGCTGTTGCACGATCAGGACTGTCTCGACCGCTTCATTCTGGGCCTTTCGGTACACGCTACCGCCATGTTTCGTGATCCAACTTTTTACTACACGTTCAGACAGAAAGCTGTACCGCTATTGAGGACGTATCCGACAGTCCAGATTTGGGTAGCCGGCTGTTCGACTGGTGAGGAGGTTTATTCCCTCGCCATTCTCCTGCAGGAAGAAAATCTCTACGAGAAGTGTCGTATTTACGCTACCGATATCAGTCCGGTGGTTTTACGCAGGGCTCGCGAAGGAATTTTTCCGCTGGCCACTATGCGTGAGTACACGAACAATTACCATAAGGCCGGCGGTCAGCAGGAGTTTTCTGACTACTACACGGCGCACTATGATAATGTGATCTTCAACCCCACTCTGCGGCACAACGTGGTCTTCTCTGAACATAATCTGGCGACTGACGGTTCGTTCAACGAGTTTCAGGTGATCATGTGTCGCAACGTAATGATCTATTTCAATAAGGAACTACAGGCGCGAGTCCACAATTTGTTCTACGACAGTTTGAGTATGTTTGGAGTATTTGGGCTGGGAAACAAAGAGAGTTTGAAGTTCACGCCGCGGGCGGGTTTCTACCAGCGCATCAACCACAACGACAAGCTCTATCGTAAAGTTCTGTAAGGCTAACTAATGGCTGGCGACATTGTTGTAGTAGGCACGTCCCGTGGTGGGCTTAAGGCATGCCAAACCCTGTTGTCGGGCCTGGACGCAAACTTTCCGGTGCCGGTTGTTATTGTGCAGCATCGTGGAAAGGACGAGAGTAGTCTTTGTGATTATTTAAACCGGACCAGCCCGTTACCTGTGAGTGAGCCCGAAGATAAAGAAACGATTCTGTCCGGCCATGTTTACCTGGCACCGCGAGATTACCACCTGCTGGTTGATGGCACGTCTTTCGCGCTTTCAATCGATCCGCCGGTTGGTTATGCCCGCCCCTCGATCGATGTCCTGTTTGAGTCAGCCGGAGACCAATATAAGGATCGCACCATCGGGGTAATCCTGACAGGCGTAAACCGCGACGGCGCGCGCGGACTGGCCGCGATCAAGTCACACGGCGGGCTCACAATGGTCGAAGACCCGGCGACGGCCGCTCACGCTGAGATGCCGAAAGCAGCAGTTGATCAGGTGCATCCGGATTGGATTCTTCCGTTGAATGAAATTGCAGCCAGACTAAATCGTCTGTGCGGATCGGTAGCGGTGCATTAATGGACCCCGACCAAAAAATAAACATCCTGATGGTGGACGACAGCGCCACGAATCTTTTGGCGCTCGAAGCTATCCTGCAAGCACCCGATAGAAACCTCGTCAGTGCGGCGTCGGGCGAGGACGCGCTGCGGTATCTGTTGACGAATGAAGTGGCCGTCATCCTGATGGACGTCTACATGCCGGGACTGGACGGACTGGAAACGGCGGAGCTGATTCGTGGACGCGACAAATCGCGGAACATTCCAATTATCTTTTTAACTGCCGACAGCACCGGAGGCCGGCATCTCAGTCGTGGTTACTCGCTGGGCGCAGTTGACTACATCGTTAAACCAATCGATCCGGACATCCTTCGCTCGAAGGTGGCGGTGTTCGTTGAGCTGTTCAAGAAAACGCAGGAAGTTAAGCAGCAAGCGGAGCTGCTCCGGGAAAAGAATCTGGAGCTGGAAAATGCCAACCTGGCCCGGTTGAACATGCTGATTGAATTGGGCCAAAAGCTGGCGTCCGAACGTGACCCTTGGCGGGTGCTGGAGAGTTTCTGCACATCGGCACGACAAATCATCGATGCAGAAGAGTCGGCGGTGGGCGTGCTTGGTGACGACCCTGGGACTCTTCGTTATTTTTTCCGTTGTACCATCCTGGAACACGAGGATAAGGGAAACAAGATTCCGCCCTTGGTAAAAAAAGTATTAAGGCAAGTCGTGACCAGGAAGCGCGCCGTACGGCTTAACGAATCCGATCCATTGTTGCAGGAGGATGAATCGACGACCCCCGCGATGCGGTCGTTACTCGGCGCTCCAATTTTTTCCGCCGGGCAGGTATGCGGTTGGATTTACATGCTCAACAAGTCGGACGCTACTGAGTTTAGCGAAGCAGACGAACGACTGGCAGCGACCTTAACTACACAGGTGGCGATCGCTTACGAGAATGCAAAGCTATACGCTGATGCCCAGTCACACGCAGCCGACTTGCAACTGGAAATCACGGAGCGCAAACAAGCCGAAGAGCAGCGCGCCGAGATGTTGGTCCGTGAACAGGCTGCCCGCGCCGAAGCCGAGCAGGCAAACCGGACGAAAGACGAGTTTCTGGCCACACTATCGCATGAACTGCGCACTCCGCTGACTGCAATCCTCGGCTGGAGTCACCTCGTTCGAACCGGAAAACTGGAGCCGGTACAGCTCGCGCGCGCTCTCGAAACGATCGAGCGCAACGCTCGTTCACAGTCGCAGTTAATCGATGACTTGTTGGATGTCTCTCGCATCATCACAGGCAAACTGCAGATTGAGCCGCGCGCCGTCGATCTGGGGTCGATTATCGAAGCGGCAATCGAAGCCGTCCGCCCCTCGTTCGAAGCGAAATCGATCAAGTTGGAAACGATCATTGAACCTGAAGCCGTGGTGATGGGTGATGCCAATCGTTTACAACAGGTCTTTTGGAACCTTTTGAGTAATGCCGTCAAGTTCACACCCGAATCCGGAACGGTGCGCATTGAGGCGAGGCGGATTGCACCGATCGTCCGGGTGTCCGTGAGCGACACCGGCATAGGCATCAAGCCGGAGTTTCTACCGTTCATCTTCGATCGTTTCCGCCAGGCAGATGGTTCAACCACGCGCGTGCACGGCGGATTAGGTCTCGGTCTTTCCATCGTCAAACACCTTGTGCAAATGCAAAACGGGAATGTGCAGGTCCATAGCGATGGTCAGGACCAGGGCGCGACGTTCTCAGTCGAATTTCCGCTTGCGTCTGCAGGGTCGCAGTCAGTATCGCCGAACGGATCGCCGAAGCAAACGGAGGTAAGCGGCGTCCCCGCCGGCTTCTCACGAATACTTGAAGGACTGCGTATTGTGGTCGTGGATGATGAAGCGGATTCGCGCGAACTAGTACGAGCAATTCTGACCAGATGTGGCGGTGAAGTGAACTGTTGTGATTCCGCCGCGGCCGCCATGAAAGCAATTCGAGAGTGGCAACCAGACTTGCTGGTCAGCGATATTGGAATGCCAATCGAAGATGGTTACAGCCTGATCAAAAAAGTGCGCAAACTCCGATCGAAGAGGTCGAAGTTACCGGCAGTCGCGCTCACGGCCTACGCGACCAAGGAAGACAAAGCGCGGGCGTTGGAAACGGGATTTCAAATGCACGTAGCCAAACCAATCGAACCGGAAACGTTAGTGATGTCAATCGCGTCGACCGTCGGCCGGAAGATGTAACGCCACGGTTAAAAGCGATCCACCAAGTATCACGAAAATAGTTGGCATTTTTCGTGTTGCTTCGTGTAGTTCGTGGATCGCTTTTGGTTTTACGGTTTCCAGTCGACCACCGGTTGAACTGACGGATTATTGCGGCAAACCCATATGTTTGCGTGTATTCCGTTCTTCAGCACACTCTTCCGCACTTCAATTCGTTTCCAATCTTCACGCGTGAACGGTTCGCCATTAATCAGGTAAAACTTTGATGGGTCGTCTGTTCCGCGATGGATGATGTTGACCTCTTCCGTTGTATCAAAGCTGGTGCGCACCCGTAGAAACGTCTTCCCTTTCCGTCGCCGGTAGGCGAGCACACTGCCGTCATACAAAGTCACGTCGCTGCGGTCACACTTCAGCGATGCTGGCGGACCGATCCTTCCTTCCTGCGCCTCACTAAAAGCGGGGAACACTAAAACAAGCAAAAGCACCAAAGCTCGCATAAACAAATTCTCCCTCGAGGACTTCGTATAAAAACTGATTGTGCGCACTGACATGGCTCAAGGAATGCAGAAGCGGAGCGACCGGGTCCACGTTGGAAGCCACACACGAGGAGGACCGGCGTGCTCAAGGCGCTGAGTGTTATTCAAGGTGGACCCGGTCGCTCCGCTGCGCTCGCTCCCGGTTCTGCTCGCGCGTGTTATTTCGTGGATCGATTTTATGTGAACACAAAAGCGATCCACGAATTACACGAAATGTCTCCCAAAAGCAAAAGGAGTGTTTCCGAAGAAACACTCCTTCCAATTGTTGGTACTTCTCGCGCTTACTTACCGGCGCGATAGGTGGACCACATGCTGTCTTGTCGATCGGCTTGACCGGCTGAGAACTTGTACATGCACGGATCGTCCGTGTAGTCCATAAAGTTCTCATACGGGTCGAGACCTGGAGTGCTCTTCGATTTACAAGTGTCGAGATTGCGCGTCGGACAACCAAAAGTTGCCGAACGCTCCGCAGGTGTATCGGCTACGCCGTCACCACTACCACTGCAGCCACCCTGGAAAGTGTGGAAGAGACCCAGCCAGTGGCCAACTTCGTGAGTTCCAGTGTCGCCTTCGTTGTACGGAACATAGTTTGAGCCCGGCAGTGACGCCCAGTAACAAACTACGCCATCTTGAAGTGGCGCACCGGCATATTCATTGGGGAACGTGGCCCAACCCAAGTAGCCCCCGCCGCTGTTCGTGTAAAAGTTGAGATCGTCAGCAGTCCCTGTATGAAGCGCGTTTTTCATCTGAGTCTGAGCGGCCGTCCCCGGGCCCGCTGCGTACCAGGTATTGTTCTGAGTTCTGTTTATGCTTGCTACGACGAAGCGGAAAGACGTGTTCGAAGCGGCCGCACGGTAAGCTGGAGTATCCAGGCCTGAGAAGTGCTCATTCATTGCGGCAATCTGCGCATGCAACGAGCTGTCTGGAATGTTGCCAACACCGTCGGATCTATACACGACGTGGAAATGAACTGGAATGGTAATTTGGCCCGGGTTATACAGTCGGGCTGAATCATCTTGTCCGCCACCACCCCCATTACCGCCACCGGGTCTTCCGCCGGCGAGACCACGATTACCTCTCACGGTGTTTTCGATTTCTTCCAACTCAATATCGTCAACCTGCCGGGTCGAGCACTTTCTGCCCGCCTCAATGAATGCCTGTTTCGATTCGAATAAGACTCCGTCGGGAGCCATTACTTTGCCATCGGCCCGAACAGCCGATTGCCAGCCTGGATCGGCCGGACGGCCCTGTGCGCCTACTGGCTCGAGGTGAAAGGCTACTGCCACAAAGGCGGCTGCCAGTGCGATAAACACACCAGAAATGAGGAACTTTTTCATCTGCATCTCCTAATTAAGATTTTCCAAGAATTGGGGGAACCCAGGTCCGCGAAGGCCTGATACTATAATGTGGATCCGGTTAAACAGCCAGCAAAATTTCTTGCAAC
>DATEPF010000080.1:0-9868 GCA_035273325.1 Pyrinomonadaceae bacterium
GTTCAATCTAGGCACCGGAAGCGAGATATCGATTGGCGAGCTGGCGGCTACAATTCTCAAGTCGATGCGTAAAGATCTGCCGGTAGTTTCCGAGAATCAACGGGTCAGACCGGTTAACAGTGAAGTCGAACGGCTCTGCGCAGATGCGAGCAAAGCTCGAAACGTGCTGGGATGGGAGCCGTCATATTCCCTGGAGCAGGGCCTGCGTCAAACTATCGAATGGATCGAGGACAACAATGAAAGATTCCGGCGCGGCGTCTATACCATTTGAACCAGGCGCGCTGGCGCCAGCGGGAATGATTCCGCTATCGGTGCCGGAAATCCGTGGTAACGAGTGGGAATACGTCAAGGAGTGTCTTGACAGCAATTGGGTTTCGTCTGCTGGTCCATTTGTTGATCGCTTTGAGCGAATGGTGGCGGAATACGTCGGCACTCAGCACGCGGTCGCGACCGTGAATGGCACTGCGGCCCTACACATTGCGCTCCTGCTTGCGGGTATCGAACCGGACGATGAAGTTCTCATTTCAGCGCTTACCTTTATCGCTCCCGCCAATGCCATTCGCTACGCCGGTGCGTGGCCCGTTTTCATAGACGCGGAGCCGGTCTACTGGCAGATGGATCCGCAAAAGCTGACAGACTTCTTGGAGCGCGAGTGTCTCTGGAAGGATGGTGAGCTTCGCAACAAAACGAGCGGCCGGCGAGTCAAGGCCGTTCTGCCGGTACATATCCTGGGCCATCCATGCGACATGGATCCGATAGTCGAAGCCGCGCGCAAGTTTGACCTCGCCGTGATCGAAGACGCGACGGAAAGCCTGGGAGCAAAATATCAACAGCGTATGGTGGGACACCTGGGCGACGTCGCGTGTTTTAGCTTTAACGGCAACAAGCTCATAACCACGGGCGGCGGCGGGATGATTGTCACCGACAACGCGGCATGGTCCGGTAGAGCAAAATATTTGACTACCCAGGCGAAAGACGATCCCGTCGAATACGTTCACAAGGAGATCGGCTACAACTATCGTCTGACTAACATTCAGGCAGCGCTTGGTTGCGCGCAAATGGAACAATTGCCGGCCTTTATTGAGAAGAAGCGATCGATCGCTACCAGGTATGGAGCCGCGTTTCGTGCCGCTCCGGGCATAACGACGATGCCGGAGGCCACTTGGGCCAAAGGCATCTTTTGGATGTATACCATCTTGATTGACGAAGCTTCTTACGGTCAGGATAGCCGCGCTCTGATGCGGCGGTTGGCCGGGAAAGGGATACAGTCTCGGCCCCTCTGGCAACCGCTGCACCGCTCGCCTGCTTGCCGTGGCTTTCAAGCGTACCGAGTTGAAGTGGCTGATGAGCTCAATCGCCGCGCGTTGAGTTTACCTTGCTCGGTAGGACTAGCCGATCCGGAATTGCAGGCCGTCGTAGATGCGATCAGCGGCTAATGATGAAAACTGCGATGGCGGCATTTATTCTTCGTGTCAAGATCCTTTCCTACACCCTGCTATTCAGTCTTCAGCGCTTTATGGTACGAGCCGCGCGATTGCTGCCTGGCAGCTGGACCGTTCTCAGGATTCCGCGGTGGGAGATCGACGATGTAAAGACTTGGGTAGCTGAAAAGCTTAGAGAGGGAAAAACCTTTGGCGCGGAAGCCAACCTTCCGCGATACCTTTCCTTTGGTAGCCCCAGCCAGGTGCCGCGTCGTAATAAGCTTCCACCCGAACTTGATCGCGTTCACCCTCAACTGCAGCAAGAGAATATAGAATTTCGACAGCCCTTTCTGGTGTCACTTCCATCGGGTCTTCTACTCGGACCCAACGGCTGCGTAATCACGCCTGATGGCGGGATAGTGACCCAGTCGATATGGACTCGCGGTCTCTTCGAGCAAGATCGCATATTCCGTTCTTTGAGGCTGCCTGAACCGCAGTTCCTGCCGGGAAGCTATTACACGATTGCCAGTCCCTATTCGTCTGGTTACTACCATTGGGTTGTTGAGGTATTGCCGAGGCTCTTCGCTTATGAGTCAGTTGCGAAAGATCGTCCGCGTCTTGTCGTTAATTCTCCTCTGAACCGATGGCAGTTGGAGAGCCTCAAGCTTCTCGGCTTCCCTGATGAGGACTTAGTCGAGCTCGGGACGGATTATTTGCAACTGGAAAAGCTATACTTTCCAGCCTACATTGGAATAAACCCGTATTGCCTGGACTGGATCAGAGAGCGTCTCTTCGCGACAGTGGCCCCTGAGCCTACGCCTAAACGTATATATATCACTCGTCGCCTCGCCACTAAGCGGCGTCTCATCAATGAAAACGAGATCGACTCGGTCTTGCAGCAGCACGGATTCATCATCGCGGAGCTCGAGACCCTAAGCTTTGTTGAACAGGTGCAGCTGTTTTCTCAAGCCGAGATTGTCGTCGCCCCTCATGGCGCAGGACTAACCAACATGGTGTGGGGTCCGCGTAATTGCAAAGTGATGGAAATTCACCATCCTGATTATCTTAACTTCATGTACTACATGTTGGCAGAAGTCCTCCACCAGCGTTATTGGTGCTGCGTGGGAACCCCGGCCGGTGACGACTCGGTGCGGCACGGGGGAACGCACGGCCATGGTGATCTGACGATCTCGGTTGACTTATTTACTGATACTTTGTCGCGTATGTTGGAGGCCTAGTTGCTTGTAAAAGTGGCGACGATCATTTCTTACCTGCTTGCCCTTAGTCGAACAAGAGGACATTCCTGTTATTTCGTGTATTCGTGTATTCGTGTATTTCGTGGATCGTACTTTTGGCAGCCTAAAACGGATCCACGAATCACACGAAACGTGTTGAATTCGAAGATCAGCTTCCTGGTAATTCGATAGGCTAGACTCAAGATTTATATGACAGTCCTACTAAAGAAAATACTCTTGCGTCAGTTCACGAGGGGCCCGCGTTTGCAGCGACTTTGGTCCGGGCTTCATACACTCGCAATTTTTGGGATGAACTACGGAGGCGGCGGTTGCATTGAGTCAAGTGGTGAAGACTGGGTGCTCAGTGAAGTGGTCGCTAAGGCCTGCGAAGGCGTCCCCAATCCCGTCGTCTTCGATGTCGGGGCGAATGTCGGTCACTATTCCCTTCTCGTCCGGCGGCACATCCCGTCAGCATTCATCTATGCTTTTGAGCCCGCTGAGCCCGTTTATCGTCAACTGACCCAGAACCTCACTGACAGAGGCGATGTTAAAGCAAAGGCGTATAACATCGGGTTCTCAGATTCTGAGAAGGACCTCGAACTCTACTCCTACGCCATTGAGGGGCGCGAGATCTCGCTCCTCGCCTCGCTCGACAGACGACTGCCGACCCAGGTTTTGGAAACAACGGTCAGCTCCACCGAAAGAATCCAAACCAAAACTATCGACGGCTTCTGCGCTACCAACGCGATCGACCGAGTAGATTTTCTCAAGCTCGACGTCGAGGGTCACGAGCTGGCGATCCTCCGCGGCGCGAGCCAGTTACTCGCCTCTGGTTCAATATCGATGATTCAGTTCGAGTTCGGTCCGGCTAATATCTACTCGCGCACTTACTTTTACGATTTCTGGTCACTCCTATCCCAGAACTATGATCTTTACAGGATTATCCCCAGGGGTATCGTACCGATACGATATTATGGCGAGCATCGTGAGGTCTTTCTAACTTCGAACTACCTGGCAGTGATCCGCAGGAAATGAGAGTTCTCCTATTAATCGTGCACCTTAGCGTTGGCGAAGTCGTGCGCGCTAATCGCGCCACTCTATGACTGAGAAGACAGGCCTCCTGGAAAAATCGATTAAGACCCTGCGGCGCAATGGTTTGACAGGGTTATCGCGGAAGGCAGCTCTCTATCTCGCTCGCCGCGCAGCGTGGCGCTCGGACGCCTGGTCCAAGACTCTTGATATAAAAATCTCGCGCGATCATCTTCTCCGGGAATACGGTTCGCTAATTAAACGGAACGAGGCATTCCGTGACCGTCATAAGGGACGGCGTTGTTTCGTAATCGGCAACGGTCCATCGCTGCGGGAGCAGGATCTGTCCCCATTGGTTAACGAAATCACGCTTGTCACTAATTCCTTTTATCTCCATCCCATCGTCGGCGAACATTGGCAGCCGAGCTATTATTTTCTCAGCGACCCGGCATATTTCGAGGATTCAACCGATCTCTCGCTCTATAGACAGTTAACCGGCAAGATTAGATCTGCGCCTGTCTTCGTGCCACATCGAGCGCGCGATTTTTTCCTTAACCACGCGGTATTACCACCTGAGCGGACTTACTATATCGCCGTACAAGAAGGCCTGGATAAAGTCTGGTCGGGTAAGCCTGATCTAACGCAAGTAATTCCCGGAGCCTGGACTGTGGTTCAGTCCGCAATCATGGCCGCCATGTACATGGGGTGCTCCCGCATCTATTTACTGGGCTTGGATCACGATTGGCTGTCTCACGGAGGTCAGCATCTTAATTTTTACAGCGAGCAAAGCGTGGAGAGTCAGCCCGCCGGAAACCTTCCGGGTTGGACGTACAAGAGGTTGATGGAGTCTATGATGACCATGTGGACCATTTACGAAATGATACAGAAAACATCGCAGGCCGAGGGAATCCAGATCATCAACGCCACCCGTGGAGGATTTCTGGATGTGTTTAAACGTGCTGATTTCGATACGCTTTTTCTGGATTCACAGTCGCAGACTAGCAGTAACGAATCGATGAAGTGACATTTTTACAAAGGGTCAGCTCAGCGACGTAGGCTTATTTAATTTTATTAGGCCGGAACTTGGGGGGCGCGCTAGGTTAGTCCTTGCGCCCAATATTACAGGAGAAATTTTGCATGTTACGCCGGATGGCGCGTGTTCTTCTTGGGGGAATCGCTGAACGTTGGCGGGAAGTGCATAATCCGTCAGCCTCCAAGTACCCGGGCGTTGAATTTCGTCGAGGTGCCACCGTCCGAGGCAACTGCAGCTTTGGCGAGGGGGTAGTTGTCGGTCCTAACACACATCTCAACAAATGTGAGGTGGGCCGCTACACGTATTTTGCAGACTCCAGCATAATTTCACGTTGCCGCGTGGGTTCGTTCTGTTCCATCGGGCCAAATATAGAAATCGGCTTTGGGCGACATCCGACTAGCATGGTCTCTACCTACCCGTCTTTCTACCAGGCACACGATTACAGCAAGGCCGATTTCGGAATTAGTAGGGAGTTTGAACCGTTCGCAACCGTCAACATCGGGAACGATGTTTGGATAGGCGCCCATTGCTTGATCCTGGACGGAGCGACAATAGGTGATGGCGCGATCATAGGCGCAGGAGCAGTTGTCGTTGGTGACATTCCCGCCTATACACTGGCGGGTGGCGTTCCGGCAAAAGTTATTCGTCAGAGATTCACAGACGAGCAGATCGCATTCCTGAAACAGCTTGAATGGTGGCACCGCGACCTCGATTGGATTCGAGTCCATGCACCCCTGTTCGCCGACATCGAATCATTAATGAAACAGGTCGCAAGCGAAGATTCGATCGCCACTAAACAGATGGCGCGTTGACGAAACGTGAGTTCGTCTGTTTGGTGTAATTCGTGGATCTTTTTTTTTGCGTACTACAAAAGCTATCCACGAAATACACGAAAACAGCGAAAAGCTTGAGAGAAACCACTTTATAGCTCGATTTGGATTGGCAGGGTCAAATGAGTTAGAGTTCCCGACTCGCGTCGCATGACTACCTTTTTTGAGTTTCAAAAGGTCCTGCGATGAGAAGAAAGTGATAGTCAACAAAACCTACGAGCAAACCTTTCAGCGAGAAGTAAATACAGGAAGGTGGATATCAGGGTTGCGGTAGTATGAAACCAAACGTCGCAGGAAGTATGAAACCAAAGCTGAGTATTGTTACGCCGTCCTTCAATCAAGCTCAATATCTGGAGCAAACGATTCTTTCCGTACTGCAACAGAACTATGAAAATCTGGAGTACATTATTATCGACGGCGGCAGCAGCGATGAAAGCGTGGAAGTGATCAAGAAGTACGCGGACCATATCCACTACTGGGTCAGCGAAAAAGATCGCGGGCAGGTTCATGCGCTCAATAAAGGAATCGAACAAGCGACCGGAGAATTTTTTGCTTTCATCAACAGCGACGATGTATTTCTTCCGGGTGCCTTCAACGCTGTTATCGACTACTTAGAAGACCATCCGGATTGCGAATGGTTGTGCGGCGACACAATCATGTTTGGAGATGGGTTCCCCACTGAGGTTATCAACGCCCGCGTGCCGCGCTCCGCGGCCCAAGCCTTATCCTGGAGTTACAAGGCACCGCAACCCGGAATGTTCTGGAAGAAGAAACTAATTGAGGCCGGGTTCGATGAAAAGTGGCCTTACGATTTCGACCATGACATGTATGTCCGTTTGCTGCTGGCAGGACATCGTTGCGAGCACCTCCCAGTGACCCTCGCCGCTTATCGACTCCACACTGTCAGCAAGACTGTGGCGGAAGGTGATCGTCAGATTGCCGAATTTGAACGCAGTGCGGAGGTTTACGAGAACCTGCTTGAAGGCGGTGATCGCCGTTGGTGCCGCGCCACGCGCTATTTGCGGCGATCATATGCTGCGAGTTCTGTCGGCAATCGACGAGAGGGCGCTCGCTGGCTGCTCCGCGCCCTGGCTACACACCCTGAGGGTTTGGCTGCCCGCCCCTTCTGGGGCACTTTCCGCAGGCTCGCTAAGGCTGACTCCAATTCATTACCGGAGTAATGCTTTTACGGTTGCGACCTTGCTTCTTCGCCCTCGGAATCACGCTGAACTTGCAAACTTGCCAAGTTGTTCCTCATGCATTACAGTTTTGTTTCCCTTAATTTCTCTAATCTTTTCCTACGGAGTTACCAATAATAATGTCAACTGGACCGAAGGTTCTAATCACAGGCGCGGGCGGCTTTATAGGTCATCACCTTACTAAATATCTGGTCGACAAGGGATATTGGGTGCGCGGCGTCGACATCAAAGAGCCGGAATACGAGCGGACGGCGGCCCATGAATTCAAACTTCTGGACCTTACGAGATGGGAAAACTGTCTCGAAGCGACTGATGGTGTTGACGAGGTCTATGGGCTGGCAGCCAATATGGGCGGCATTGGCTTCATTGAAACGCACAAGGCAGAAATCGTCCGGGACAGCACCTTAATGAACATGCACACCATTGAGGCGGCGCGCCAAAATGGTGTGAATCGGTACCTGTTTACTTCCAGTGCATGCATTTATCCCGGCCATCTTCAGAAAGACGCTGATGTCACGCCTCTCAAAGAAGAGGACGCGTATCCGGCGGATGCCGAAGATGGTTATGGTTGGGAAAAGCTTTACATGGAACGCGTTTGCCGCCACTACCGGGAAGACTACGGGCTCGAAACGCGCATCGTGCGCTTCCATAATATCTTTGGCCCATTAGGCACTTACGACGGCGGACGCGAAAAATCTCCTGCAGCAATTTGCCGTAAAGTTGCCCTGGCGGACGATGGCGACGACATTGAAGTGTGGGGCGATGGAGAGCAAACACGATCCTACTGTTACGTCGACGACTGCGTGGAAGGTATCTACCGACTGATGCGCAGCGACCACAACGAACCGATTAACCTCGGCCAGGATCGCATGATCTCTATTAACGAGCTGGTAGATATCGTCTCGAGTATAGCCGGCAAGCGCATCGGCAAGCGATACGATACCTCAAAGCCCCAGGGTGTACGGGGCCGTAACAGCGACAATACTCGCTTAAGAGAGGTTCTTCATTGGGAACCAAAGATATCTCTTGAGCAAGGTCTTGAGCGCACTTATCACTGGATAGCCGGTGAGTTGGCGAAGCAACCTGCCGCAGCCGTTGTGCCCGCCTGACGCGCGCCCAAGAATCTTGATTAAGGACGCCAGGGCATTTGCCTTTAGTCGTTCACAGCGATTTAGGTCGCAAGCAATTCAAGCCAAGTCCGGTCGTGATGTAGCTACGAGCCTCCAGAAGGTCGTATTCCCGGCCGGGCTGGTTCTTCCTGACCACCAAAGCGGGCAACAATCCGAAACATTTGGCGATATCCTGACGACAACTACCACCGCCGACTGAATCGAACATCTGTAAAGCGATGGCAGATAACTTTCCGTATAGCCGAATTCTCGTGACTGGCGGCGCCGGTTTTTTAGGTAAATTCGTGGTCCAGCGCCTGCGCGGTTATGCGAATTTGCAGATCTTCGTACCCCGGAAACAGGAATACGACCTGGTTCGGGAACCTGACAGCCGGCGCCTGCTCGATGATGTTCAACCCGACTTAATTATTCACCTCGCAGCCCTGGTCGGTGGTATCGGGATTAATCAACAGCAACCGGGCAGATTTTTTTATGACAATCTCATGATGGGCGCGCACCTCATCGAGCTGGCCAGGCTTCGCGGCGTGAAGAAATTCGTTGCCGTGGGAACTGTTTGCGCGTATCCGAAACACACACAGACACCGTTCAAAGAAGAGGATCTGTGGAATGGTTATCCTGAAGAGACTAACGCGCCATATGCCCTGGCTAAGAAAATGATGCTGGTCCAGTCACAGAGTTACCGGGCGCAGTACGGATTCAATTCGATCTTTTTACTGCCGGCCAACCTTTATGGCCCAGGCGATAATTTTGATTTACAGACGGGGCACGTCATTCCGGCATTGATCCGTAAATGTGTCGAAGCTCGTGAAACTAATCGGCCTTTCATCGAAGTCTGGGGTACGGGACAGGCGTCTCGTGAGTTTCTCTACGTCGGCGATTGCGCTGACGGTGTGGTGCGCGCCGCCACTGCTTATGATGAAAGCGATCCCGTCAACCTCGGAACCGGAACTGAGATTCAGATCGGTGATCTGACCTCGTTAATTGCCCGGCTCACCGGATATCGTGGCGAAATACGCTGGCAACTCGACCGCCCAGACGGCCAGCCAAAGCGACGGTTAGACGTAACGCGGGCTTTGGAAAAATTTGGCTTTCGAGCCCACATGCAGCTCGAGGACGGTTTGAAAGAGACTATCGAGTGGTATGAGGCAAATCGATCCGGCGTGTCGCAGTCTGCTGAGGGCGGGGAGGTGCCGACCTCTATTAATGTGTAGCACCGTCATGGGCACGGTCGTCAGTTTGGACGTGTTATGAAACGGGCAGTAATTACAGGCATTACCGGGCAGGACGGCAGCTATCTAGCTGAACACTTGCTCAACCTCGGCTACGAAGTGCATGGATTGGTGCGGCGTGTGGCGCTCGAGGATCCTGACCGGCGGTTTGGCCGGATCATTCACGTGTTGGAAGATATTCAACTTCACCAGGCGAGTTTGGAAAGTTATCCCAGCATCTTCAATATTTTCAGTAAGTTTAAGTTTGACGAGTGCTATCACCTCGCGGCGCTAAGCTTTGTGGCTGAGAGTTTTGCCGACGGGTTCTCGACAATCAATACCAACATCAACGGCACACACTTTATGCTGGCGGCGGTGCGGGAGTTAAATCCCGAATGTCGTTTTTATTTCGCCGGTTCATCGGAAATGTTCGGCAATGCTGAGGAAGTCCCGCAACGCGAAACGACGCGTTTTCATCCTCGCAGTCCGTACGGCATCAGCAAGACCGCCGGTTTTGAGCTGACTCGAAACTACCGCGAAGCGTACGACATGTATTGTGTGAACGGCATTTTGTTCAACCACGAAAGTCCGCGACGGGGTTTTGAATTTGTAACGCGCAAGATTACTTCGACGGTTGCTAAAATTAAGAACGGTAAGGCGACGGAACTGCGGCTCGGGAACCTGGCCGCGTGCCGGGATTGGGGGCATGCTTCAGATTACGTCCGCGCCATGCACCTGATGCTGCAGCAGGACACCCCCGACGATTACGTGGTGGCGACCGGC
>DATEPF010000081.1:0-16963 GCA_035273325.1 Pyrinomonadaceae bacterium
CAACGTCGACGCGGTCGCTCCGCTGCGCTTCGCTTCCGGTTCTGCTCAATGAGCTTTTGTTCAAGCCGTTATCACTTCTTGCGTCTTTGTAACGAATTCCTTGCATTGGGATATCAGCGGCCTTGTGGAGTCATGGTTGCGTCTGACAAAGATGAGGCGCAAACGTGTCTCAATTTATATCAGGGCTCGGAGTGATTAGATAATGAGTGATGGAAACGAACAACAGATAAAAGGAAGCCGGATCAAACTTTCAGAACCGCGCTTTGATGAGCACGCGCATCTTAGGGCGCAACCGGTACAGCCGATTCCCAAAAGCGCCGTTACCCAGTTCTTCGAAAAGCTGTTTGCTCATGGGTCGACGTCTTTAGCTTTAATAGTCATTCTTGGATTTATAACTGGCGCCGTAATTGGCGTTTCGCTCGTCGGGCAAAACACGTCGGCGCCGGATACGAACGATCAGGCATTGGCTGTGCCGCAGGAAGGTCATCTCCAGCAGTTAGAGGGTGCCGAGATAGGCGTATATGGCATCCAAACTGATCGAGGGATGATTAGATCGGCCGGCAACCGCCGTCCGCGTGGGGCGACTAACGGCCAACCACGCGCGTACCGGTTTGCAGTAATTCGATAGTTGGCAGTAATACTCTTCCCGCGTTTTTCTAGTATTGCTCCCGCAATTCATTGGTTTGGAGGGATTCGATGACCGAGTCGTTGCGCAGTGTTTTTACTGGCATTTTGGCTGTTTCTTTGCTTTCGTTGACCTTTGTTTCTCCCGCTTTCGCCCAGAAAAAGTCGCGCTTACAGGACGCCACGAAGCGTTCGGGCGAGGCGGCCCAAACCTTTACTGAAATCATGAATGTGAAAGACAAGGCGATCCCACAGGAGTTATTGGATAAGGCCGAAGCAATTGCGGTGTTCCCGGGCGTTATCAAGGCAGCCTTCATTGTTGGCGGCCGCGGAGGCAAAGGCGTGATTAGTAGACGCGTCAAGGGTGGTTGGACCGCACCGGCATTTTTCAATCTCGGCGGTGGAAGCTTTGGTGCACAAATCGGTGCGCAAAAGAACGATTACATTTTCCTAATCATGAATGAAGAAGGTGTGAAGGGATTACTCGAAGACAAGTTTGAGATTGGCGGCGAAGCGGGTCTGGTCGCTGGTCCAGTGGGTCGCGAGATTGCTGCGTCAACTAATACGACGCTGGATGCTGGAATTCTTTCATACTCTCGTAGCAAAGGCGCTTTCATCGGAGCAGCACTAAAAGGTATTGTTATCACTCCTGACAATGATCTCAACGAAGCGGTCTATGGCATGAAGGGCAAAGACATTCTGCTAAGTGCGCCGATACCGCTCGGCCAGATGCCTGCCGGCGTTCGCATTGTTCCTCGAACACTTGCTCGTTATTCGGTTAAGTAGACTGATCTCACAGACCAGATCGATCGACGTCAGCAATAACGCTTGACGCCTTTGTGGGTGCGCCATAGAATGCGTCGACACTCAAAGGGTAGTCGTCTCGCTTCTTCTTATTCGATTCGAACATATGATCCCGCGCACGCAACGACAGAAAGATGTTCTCGATTACATCATTCGCTTCTCTGAGCGACATGGTCACTCTGCATCGTATGCGCAGATTGCGAGACACTTCGGCGTTAAGTCACGGGCCACAATTGCTAAACACATTGCTGCACTCGAACGGTTGGGCCTAATCGAACGAGTGCGCGACGGTGGTTCATTCAACCTCATAGTCAAACCTCAGACGGTGAATTCTGATCCCGACGCATTGTGTGAAGTGAAGCTCCTTGGTCGCATTGCTGCCGGCGCACCGCTCGACGTAGTTGAGTGCGACGAGAGCATTGCAGTCCCTCGCTTCCTTCTCGGCCGAGTGAATCCCAGTCGCGTTTATGCTTTGCGTGTGAAGGGTGAGTCTATGATCGACGAACACATCTGTGACGGCGACATTGCGCTCATCGAGAATCGCACCGAGGCCCATGACGGTGAAATCGTGGTGGCGCGTTTGATTGAAGAAGACCGTGCTACGTTGAAGAAACTATATCGACGTGGAGCAAACGTAGAACTGCGGCCGGCAAACTCTTCTCATGAACCACTTACCGTTCCTGCCCACCAGGTAGCCATCCAGGGTATCTTCCGAGGCCTCCTCCGCGGATCAGCTTAAGTCCTTATATTTAATCAGTTAGCGCGCCTGTAGCCTCGGATTAGACCTGGTCTTGGCTTCAATACGAGTGACCAGGTGACTACCGCTGCCTGTTCTGATCCGGACAATCTACTCAAAGCCACGCGGCGGGTTGTCAGCCGGACGCTGCAGCCAGTTTGTTTGAGGGTAATGACTGTCGGCGCTGATCACATGCAGGGTGTATGCGTGTCGCGACCGCGACGATCGATTCGCCAGGCTCTTATGTGGCAGGAGACCGTGAAGCAGGATCAAACTGCCTTTCTTAACTTCGAGCGGAACCAGCCTGGCTTCATCCCAGGGTTCCGGGTCTAACACATCAAATCTCATCCCGCCGTTTCCATCACGCATCCATCGAGACTTCAAACCAAGTTTGTGCGCGCCCGGTATGGCCCACAGACAACCATTGTCCAAAGTCGAGTCTTCAAGCGCAAACCACAAGCCGGCGATATCGAATGGCTGGGTGTAGAGAAATGTGCTGTCCTGGTGGCAGGAAACCTCTGCACCGATCCGTGGTTGCTTGAAAATGTACATCGACTGCAGCAGCAGGGGATTAGTGATTCCAAGATCTTCAATCAACTCTCGCACAGCTGCGGCACGCGAGAACGAACTGAACTCAGGGTCAAGCTCGTGTAGTGCATGACCAATCTTATTGATGGAATGCTCTTTCGATTGCTTCAGTTTTCCATCTGGCCCAAACGCGTCCTCTTCAAAGAAGAAGCGAATCTTGTCTCCTGACTCGAGGAAGTAGTCGTCAGTCAGACGACTCTGCTCACGTGTCGAGAAGATTGATGCAACTTCTTTGGGTTCGAACTCCTGGACCAGTTTCGTCGCCCGGGCACGCAGACGATCACAAGCTTCCTGACTGACGAACTCAGGCAACATCAGGTAGCCGTCAGCCTCGTAACGATGCTTTTGATCAGCAGTGAGTCTCATTCGCGCGGACGTTAACATAGTTTGGTTTTGGCTCAGCTATAGAACCAATCTTCTTCAATTAGATGGGCCGCGTCATTAATCAGACAGATTCTGGTTATGTTAATGTGAGAACTTATTTTGAGAATGGAGCCGGCTGCCGGAATTGAACCGGCGACCTTCTAATTACGAATCAGACGCTCTACCAACTGAGCTAAGCCGGCCTTCAAAGAATCGTTCGGAGAGGTTGCAATATACGAACGCAAACTTTGCAGTGTCAAGCAGCGGTATCGCAGCATTTGTTCCGTATGTTTTTAGCTTGTCGGTTCGCGAAGTCAGTGGCACCCGCGGTAGCGGGTGAGTCTTCGGCGAGGAAAAACACTCACCCGCTACCACAGGAGGTACTGACTCTCCTGTTGCGACAAACTAATTTTATCGGACAGAACCGAAAGGAAAGGGATGATGCCAAAGGATCCAACCAAAAACATTTTTCAGTACAAGATACGAGGTGGGCACTTAAACGAGTTTGAGTATCAACAAAACCAGGGGCAGGTAAAGGAGCAACACGACCGTCCGTGGGAGAAAGAAAACTTCGACCCTAACGCCGCTTTGCCGGGCCATGATCCGGCGTCTGCCAGCCCGAAAGCGCAGGCAAAAGGACCGCGACTCAGGGCTAGAGCTGGAAAACAGCCGAAACCGGCGACTGCGTCAACCAGAAAACAGACCGGGAAGGCCATGAAGAAAGCGACCGGTAAGGCCGTTAAGAAATCCGCAAAAACCACGGCGAAGTCTGCACCGAAAAAATCCACTAAGCGAAAGGCCCTGACTGCGCGTAGTTCGAAGAAAGCTTCAACAACCAGGCGTAGCGCAAAGAAATGACAGCGCCGCCGTTCTTTGTCCGCAGAGATCAGGACGTCGAAGAGCGGCGGGAGCTCGAGCGTCAAATTGCGTCGTCAAAGACAATGTCACTACTTATGTGTCTATTGGTCTTAGCGAGCGCCGCGCCCTGGGTTTGTGCGCAGGATAAAATCGCGTCAAGCAAATTACCTTCGGCAGAAAAAGTGGTGAATGGTTACCTGAATGCCATCGGTGGCAAGAAGCGAGTCCGGGCCATTAAAGATGCGACTTACAAATGGACTGTTTGGGCGAACGATAAACAAGCGGGAGCGGCGACAACTCAAATACTTGTTCCGTCTTCATCTCGCGCGGACCTTGCTCTGCAAGACGGCCGGGTGTCGTTAGTAGTAAATGACCGATCTGCCTGGATGCTGGGACGGGACGGGAAGTTGCAGATCCTGGCTGACGCAGAACTAAATGCCGCCAGACTCCAGGCTGTCCTTGATGCGAACCATTTACTCGATTTTAAAAAAAGGAATGTGTTGGCTCGCGTTATTTCTTACAAGGACACCGAATCTTTCGGCCCGGCCTACGTCGTGGAGTTTTTTCTCAGGAGTGGAGCGCGCCGGAAGTATTGGTTCCACACCGTCAGCAAGTTGCTAATGCGGATTGACGATGAAGATATCCGAACGATCACCAGGATGGAAGACTATCGAAAGGGGAACCTGATCCTCGAGCCGCACCGGGTCATGATTAACAACGGCGGCGTAACTGATCTCATTTTTATCCTTAAATCAGCCAGCTACAACATCGGCCTTCCGCAATGGATGTTTGAGCCACCGCACCCTGTTGGGCTGTAGATCGCAAACCGGTGCAGATTAGAAAAACAACGTGGCGGTTGGGCCGCAGGTAGATGACCAGGATGTGTTCGATGAACATGATCAATGTGATTGGTGGCGGGCTGGCCGGCGTCGAAGCCGCGTGGCAGGCAGCCGAGGCCGGCGCGCTCGTTCGTCTGTTTGAGATGCGCCCGGTGACGACGACACCGGCACATCGCACGGACAAGCTAGCGGAGATTGTTTGTTCGAACTCGTTAAAGTCAGACGAGCCGGGCAGCGCATCACACCTTTTGAAGGAGGAGCTGCGCCGCGGACAATCGTTGGTGATGGACGTCGCCGCTGCTACGCGCGTGCCGGCGGGCGCGGCGTTAGCCGTCGACCGTCAAAAGTTTGCGGAATTGATTACCACGCGTATCGAAAATCATCCGCGCATCGAACTGGTGCGGGAGGAAAAGCAATCAATACCCGACAACGAAATCACGATTATTGCGACCGGTCCGTTGTCGTCAGAAGCGTTAACCGCGGAGATCATAAAGATCACTGGTAGCGATCAGCTTTACTTCTACGATGCGATTGCTCCCATTGTGGCGGCCGACTCCATAGATCGGTCAGTAGCTTTTCCCGCCGCCCGCTACGGCAAAGGCGGCGACGATTATCTGAACTGTCCTTTTAGTGAAGAGGAGTACGCGCGTTTTTACAGTGCTCTAATTGAAGCCAAGAGTGTACCTCTGCAGCGTTTTGAACAGACGCGGTGGTTTGAAGCGTGTTTGCCGATTGAGGAACTGGCGCGGCGCGGGGTTGATACGCTGCGGTTTGGACCGATGAAACCAGTCGGACTGGCCGACCCGAGAACGGGCCGTCAGCCTTATGCGGCCGTCCAGTTGCGGCAGGAAAATTTAATGGCCGACGCGTACAGCCTTGTGGGCTTTCAGAATCATCTACGTTACGGCGAACAAGCGCGCGTGCTGCGATTAATTCCGGGTTTGGAACAGGCCGAGTTTCTGCAGTTTGGACAAATTCACCGCAATACATATATCTGTTCACCGCGCGTGTTGTCGGCAACCATGCAGATGCGGGAACGCCAGAACATCTTTTTCGCCGGCCAGATTACGGGCGTGGAAGGTTACGTGGAGTCGGTGGCGATGGGTTGGTTGGCTGGTCACAATGCAGCGCGGCTCGTAAAAGGGGAGGAGCTGATAACGGCGCCTGCATCAAGTGCAACCGGGGCACTCGCGCGTTACGTCGCGCAGACTGAAACCAAAAACTTTCAGCCGGTGAATATTACGTTTGCACTCCTGGAACCATTAAGCGAAGCGGATCGTAAGCGGGTGCGAGGAAAACGCGACCGGCATGTACTTCAGATAAAGTTAGCGCTCAAGGAATGGGACACTTGGCTTCACCAAACTTTCGGGGCGGCACCGGCGGCAACTGTAGTCGCGTGAAGCGCATACGATTCATCATCCCGTGCGTTGCTCTGTTATTCGTACTGGCTCTCGTCCCAATCCCCACGGCTTTTGTCCAATCAGGACGGATCAAAGAAAAGAATCCGAAGTCGCCCGGCACGACGGCGCGCCAAGACCGACCCGGACCAACCAACACTTCCAAGCCACAGCCTTCCCCACCGCAACCTCAGAAACCAAAGACTGACGATGAGGTTGAGGACCAGGACATCGTGCGTATCAGTTCGACGCTGGTTCCGATTCCCGCTTCAGTTGTTGATGCGGGCGGCAATGCAATAACAGGGCTGAAGCTCGAAGACTTCGAGCTGCGGGTTGACGGTCACGTCCGGCCCATCAGCGAGATGACGCGCGCCGACACACAAGTGAAGTTGGTCATGTTGTTTGATAATAGCGGCAGCGTTTTCTTATCACGAGAGTTTGAGAAACAAGCTGCCAAGAGGTTCTTCCGCGAGTGCTGCGGCCGGCCGACGAAGCGGCCATTTATTCCATCGAGTCGGATAGTTATCTGGCTCAACCGCTTACCAGAGATCTCCTAAGGCTGGAGCACACGATTGATAGTTTTGGTCGGCCGGGCGGCTCCACTTCACTATTCGACGCGATCGTCGGCGCTGCAGCATACCTGCGTCCGTATGCTGGCCGGCGGGTCCTGGTAATTGTTTCAGATGGAATTGAAACCACCAGCCGCAACGATTTCAACAATACGTTAAAACAGGTTCTTGCCGACGACTGTCAGATCTTTGTGGTCCAGACCGGGCTCTACGATGACGCTAACTTGCGGGCGTTGGCAGCCGAGCGCCGCATGGAGCAATTGAGTAATCAAACCGGAGGCGCCGTTTACATTCCGCGATCTACCGCCGAACTGGAGTCGGCGTTTCAAAACATCGCCGCCGATCTCGGTCAACAATATGTGTTGAGCTACTACCCGGGATCCGAGAGACGAGACGGCAGCTTTCATGTAATCGATCTGCGGATCAAGGCGAGAAAAGATCTACGCGTGAGAGCGCGCAGAGGTTATTATTCGCCGAGATCGACGAACGTGGCCGCCAGCGATTGGTAAAACTCTTGATGGAGCAACTGCTTACTCAGTTTCTCGAACACCTGCGTTACGAACGCAACGTCAGCGAACATACCTTACGCAACTACCAAAGTGACCTCGAACAGTTTGTTGATCACATAGCTCCCGCAAACCCCAGGAACGGCAAAAGAAATTTCCCAGAACTCGCCGACCTCGATCACATAACCATCCGCGAGTGGCTGGCCACCCTTCATACAGCACAGAAAAAGAAGAGTTCCATAGCCAGAAAGCTCGCCGCTCTGCGCACCTTCTTTCAGTTTCTGGTGCGCGAGGGTGTAGTGGAACAAAATCCGGCGAAGCTCGTTGCCACGCCCCGCCTCGAGAAGAAATTGCCAAAGCATCTATCGATTGAAGATGCGATTAGATTTATTGAAACACCGGACACTGACACGGAACTGGGAAAACGTGATCGGGCGATGTTGGAACTCATGTATGCGACGGGGGTACGCGTGGCTGAGTTGACCAAACTAAACCTTGGTCACATCGACTTCAGAAATCGTTTGATTCGGGTTACCGGGAAGCGGCGAAAGGAGCGCATCATTCCTTTTGGAGAACCCGCACTTGATGCACTGAAGGCTTATCTGGATGTGCGCGATGCGTTTCTTAACAACGCCCCGATTTCAGAACGTGAACCGGAAGCGCTGTTTTTGAACTACCAGGGTACGCGCATTACCACGCGATCAGTGGGTCGGATGGTGGATAAATACATTCGCATGTGTGCCGGTAAGTACGACATCAGTCCGCATGCCCTCAGACATTCCTTCGCCACTCACTTGTTGGACAGCGGAGCAGATCTACGCGATATTCAGGAGTTGTTGGGTCACGCGCGTTTGTCGAGCACGCAAATCTACACACACGTTTCGATGGAGAAGTTAATTCAGGTTTACGATAAGGCGCACCCGAAGGCGTAGATAAGTCCAAAGTCTAAAGTCCAAGGTCAAAAGTCCGTTAACGCATCATGAGTAATGGTTGCGGAACCGTGCTTTCAAGATACGTTAGCGGACTTTTGACCTTGGACTTCAGACTTTGGACTACAGCGTCGGCGGACTGTCATCCCCGTTGGCGCGTTCGATTTCAGCCTGACAAGCCGCGTCATAACGGGCTGTGGGCACGGCCTCCAACCGCCGTTCGTCAATCAACTTGCCGCAGTGCGCACATATTCCATACGAACCTTCCTTGATTCGCAGCAGCGCCTGGTCAATGTCTGCAACCATTTGAGATTCGCGGTCGCCGAGTTGAAACGCGAGCTCTTTGTTGTGGTCCATCAACGACAAGTCAGCCGGATCCATTACACCATCATCGGATAACTCCAATGCGGCCGCCTGATCATCGCGTACGTGTGCGGAGTGTTCGCGCAGTTGCGCGAGGAGAATGGCTTCGAAATGAGCTAATTTTTCTGCCTGCATAGTTCGTCTTTATCCCGATTGTTTAGGAACGGGATTATAGCTTAGACGACAGGCATTACCGTAACGGCGATTTGATTCTCAAAATCAGAACCGCCAATTCAAACCAACGCGAACACTCCGGGGCGCGCCCGGCGAAATGTTGTCGTTGCTGTGAGCGTTTACAAAGTAGCCAGTGTCGAACACGTTTTCAAAGTTTGCCTGCAGCGAAACTCTTTCGGTGGCGTTGAAATAGAAGGCCGCGTCCGCGCGCGTGTAACCCGGCAGCACCACTCGGTTGTCTATGCCAGCAAACATGTCGGATCTATGAATGATTCCAAGTCCGCCGCCAAACTTCGACGAGAACCGGTAATTATTCCACAAAGAAAACGTGTTTCTCGGGACCTGAGCAACACGCGCGCCTTGTGCTGCAGAAGTTGTGGCGCTGGAAACGTAAGAATCCTGATAGGTGTAACCCCCAAGGACTTTCCAGTGGCGAGTGATTGATCCGTTTAAGCTCAATTCGAACCCGTTATTTCGTTGGCTGCCAGTTTGCACGATGCGCGTCGGATCGTTGGGGTCAGTCGCTCGCGTATTACGAAGATCTAATCGGTAAGCCGCCGCGGTGAGGGAGAGTGAATCGCGAATGTCCCACTTGGCGCCGACTTCGTAATTATTAAATTTTTCAGGCTTGAGAGATTGAGTCACCGAAGTCAGGGAAGAGAATTGATCGCCTGAGCTTGGTAGATAAGACACGCTATAACTGGTGTATAAGGACAACGCCGATACCGGTTTAATTATTAAACCGACTCGGGGCGAGACGAGATTATCGAGCCTACCCAACTGGTCGCCGTTTCTATGGTTGTGAAAACTCAGGTCAAAACGATCGAAACGTACACCAAGCAGCACCTGAACTTTGCGGTTCAACTCAATCTGATCCTGAACATATGCCGCTGCGACTATTGCGCGCACGCGGTTGTCTGCGTCGGTAGCATTCTGACGAAACGTGACCGGAATGTTGATAGTGGGATTCGAAAGATCAGCGCTAAAGCTGGTCGTAGTATTGTTGAAAAAACCAGTTCGACGGAAATTCGTTGAGGTCTGACGTCCGAATTCAGCGCCTGTTAAAAACGTATGCCGGACGGAGCCGGTCTTGGCCGTAAACGAAAGATCCGTCTGGTTAAAGAGATTCCGCCGATGACCCGTGTTGTTGTAAGCAGAAATACTTACCCTCGTTCCGGCGGCGTTAACTGCACCAGGCACGAAGTTCTGATAGAACTTATCGTAATCACCGAAGAGTGTTCGGTTGCGAATGTTTAGTCGTCCGATTTGATGTTCGAACGAGCCTGACAAGAGATTAACGCGCGCACGCGACGGACTTTCGTCCGGGTTTCCGAAAAATGTGGACGGATCGATGTTCAGTGGCCGGCCCCGGAATGAAGGAATGCCTCTATCCGCGGTGCGTCGATCCTGAAAATGTTCGTATCCAATTCGGAAGGTTGTATCTTTCCCGGCGATGACAGTTGCGGTGGGATTAACGCCGAATCTTTCCAGGCTCACGTGATCGCGAAAGCTGCCAGAATTTTCGTAAACGCCATTGAAGCGAACGGCCAGTCGATCATTAACGACGCGGCCAACATCACCCAAGGCTCGTTTATGGTTTTGTGAACCACCCTGCAATGTAATATCTCCAAATGAAGCGAACGCCGCCTGCTTAGTTACGCGGTTTATTACACCACCACCCCCACCGCGACCAAAAATCATCGCGTTCGGACCCTTTAACGCCTCCAAACGATCGACGTTGTATACATCTCGAAAGTACTGGGCGTCGTCGCGCACACCATCGATAAAAAAGTCCGCCGTCGAATTATTACCGCGGATCACAATTTGATCACGGTTGCTTTCGCCTTGCACGGCCGTCACGCCGGGGACATACCGGACAGCGTCAGCGATACTCTGCATGCCCAGTTCTTTGATGGATTCGCGTGTCACCACATTTACGGACTGCGGAACGTCACGCAAGGGAGTGAGCGTCTTAGTCGCACTACTTATATTGATAGCGTTGTAACCGGCCATGTCTGTGACAGTGACAATGCCCGTATAACCTTCCACCTGAAGAATGATTTCCAGTGGTTCAAAGTTCGTTGGCTTTGACTTGATCAGCTTGGTCACGTCCTCAAAACCCGGAGCTGAAATTTTTAGAAGATACTCACCAGGTTCGAGTGAGAGCGAAAAGTCCCCTTCCACATTCGTGACCGCTGAGGCGACTTCAACGCCGCTTCGGGTCACGACGACGCGGGCGTTCACGACCGCCGCGCGATTAGGATCGAGGGTGCGTCCACGAAGTTCGGCGAAGACCGCAGGCTCACCTGCTTGAACTGAAAGCACAGCCGACACCATTACCTGTAGAAACAGACCAATAACAGTTCTGGTTAACACGCGATTTATGGCGAACACGAGAAGAAGTACCTTTCGAATAATCTGGTCGAGACCGGGCTGAAATTGAAATCCGTTTTCAACTAGGGCAGATTAACCGAGGTCAGCAACTGGCGTCAAGAGGGATCCGCAGGGGGTCAGGCCGACGGCCGGGTGATTCTAGCTCTGCGAACTAATTAACTGAGCGGCCAACAACGGGATGGTTAGTTCGTGGTGTCCGGTAATCGAATAACCGCGGCCAGATCCGTCCGCAGTGGGTCGTCTCACTACGTTGGTTATTGGGCGGTACGACTGGATAAAGTCGAAATTCGCTGTGGTGATATCGGTCAATTCGTGGCCAAGATTGCGGACTAGAGTTACCGCTTTGAGGAAGACTTCAGGAAGAGTTACGGCCGAGCCTATATTTAAATAGACGCCACCGCCATTCATCCGTCGCACCAGTTGACCCAAAAGACGAAAGTCGATGTGCGTGGCTGCGCCCATGGCAGCTCCGTCGGCGTCCGGGTGAAAGTGACAGATATCTCCGCCGATCGTGATATGAGCGGTGAAAGGTACTCGGGCTTCGTAAGCAGCACACAACAAGGATTGGTCTGCGTGTGCGGGTTTAAGCGCGACAAGGGCGCGGCCGGTGGCTTCCCCTAAACCGATGCGATCATTTGCTGCTTCATGGGCGGCACGATTCAATAACTTTCCCGTTTCGTTTGCGCCACCAAAAATTCCATCGCCTAAAGTTGCATCAACGTCTTCGGACGTAGAACCCACCATGGCGATTTCTGAATCATGGACCAGTACTGAACCATTACCCGCAACCGCTGTTACGAAACCACGATTCATCAAGTCGATGATAACGGGTGCGAGTCCAGTCTTGATCACGTGTCCACCTATTCCCCAGATGATGGGTTTTTCTGCTTGGCGTGCACGATGAATCCGATGCGCCAGTTCCCTTAGATTTTGAACAGCCAGAATGTTCGGGAGGCTGGCAAGGTAATCTTTGAGAGAAGCGTCTTCTGTGATTGGTGACGCGAAATCATCAAGAGACACTTTGCTGGCGCGGGATGACAGCGAATATGTACTGACTTTATCGAGACTCAGCGGTTTTAGGTCGTTATCGTATTGGGAAGGCAAGTTCGCTCTCGGGGTTATAGATAGTCTAAGTCTGCAAGATCCTGCTTGCGACCAACAGACGCTTTGTTACGCTTAAGAAGATCTTTCGAAATAAATTGCACCGGCAGACCGTCCAATTCGCCGTCCGCGCGCGTGTCCCAGGCTTCTTCAAATGACACACCAGATATGGACGTCATGATGTCCACGCGATTGGGTTCTACTCCGAGCTGAACAACGAGGTCGGCAACAGTGAAATCAGCTGAATCGACGCCAATATCACCCAATCCGAACTGGTCCAAGGCCTTGGTAATACGCTCGGCATTTTCCGGCGACGAATCTACAAAGAAGTCGATGTCCGCTGTGTAGCGAGGTCGGCCGTGAAAAGCTACCGCGTGAGCACCAACCACGAGGTAGCGAACCTCATTGTTGTTTAATACTCGATAAACTCTCTTAAGTCCGGTTCGAGTCGCATCCGGTATGGCTTCCTGATTTCTGGCGATTAGCGTGAGCAGCATGTCCAACCGTTCCTGGCTAGACAAGCGTTTGTAGAACTCCCGATCAGACTTTTCTGCAGCCTCGTGGGAACGGAAGATCCTGATGACCTTTTTCATGCCGTGCATTGTAACAAGCGATTAATCTTCTATCACGCAATTTGCTTGTCTTCCCGCCCCGTATTCCCGTTTCCGTTGCGACCCAAACGGCCATTAAGCAGTGGACGCAAAACATGGCCGGTATGAGACCGGCGTGAGCGCGCCACCTCCTCGGGAGTTCCTGCGATAACCACGCGGCCGCCATGTTCACCACCTTCTGGTCCAAGGTCAATAATATGATCGGCAGACTTGATGACATCGAGGTTGTGTTCGATCACCACGACAGTGTTCCCCAGGGAAACCAGTCTTTGCAGAACGTCGAGAAGTTTGTGGACGTCCGCGAAATGAAGTCCGGTGGTAGGCTCGTCGAGCATGTAAACGGTGCGGCCGGTGGCGCGTTTTGATAACTCTTTGGCCAGTTTAATTCGCTGCGCTTCGCCGCCGGAAAGCGTGGTGGCAGACTGACCAAGCTTCAAGTATCCCAGGCCGACATCGGCCAGCGTCTGTAGTTTCTGTTTGATCTGCGGCACGTTTTCAAGCACTTCAAGAGCTTCTTCAACCGTGGTGTCCAATAACTCCGCGATCGATTTTCCCTTGTACTTCACTGAAAGCGTCTCGCGATTGTAACGAGCGCCTCGACAAACGTCGCACAACACATAGACGTCTGGCAGGAAGTTCATCTCGATGCGCTTCATGCCATCGCCTTCACACCCTTCGCATCGTCCGCCTTTGACGTTGAAAGAAAAACGTCCGGGCTTATAACCCCGTTCACGTGACTCCGGCAGCATCGCGTACAACTCACGCAGGGGCGTGAACAATCCTGTGTAGGTAGCTGGATTGGAGCGCGGCGTTCTACCTATTGGTGACTGATCGATTTCAATAACTTTGTCGATGTGTTCGAGACCTTCGATGCTGGCGCACGCGCCCGGTTCGGTCGACGACCCATAAAGATGTCGCGCCAACGCCGGGTAAAGAATGTCTGCCACCAAAGTTGATTTGCCGGAACCCGATACACCGGTGACAACAGTCAACAGTCCCAATGGAATTGAGACATCGATATCTCGCAGGTTATTGGCACGCGCACCACGCACGGTAAGGTACTTTCCGTTTGCCGTTCGCCGGTGCTCGGGAATCTCAATCTTTCTTAAACCCCGTACATATAAGCCGGTGATCGAATTCGGATTGTTGGCGACGTCGTCAGGAGTGCCCATCGCGACAATTTCTCCGCCATGTGCTCCGGCGCCCGGGCCAAGGTCCACTACGTAATCAGCGCGCCTAATAGTCTCCTCGTCGTGCTCTACGACAAGGACGGTATTTCCCAAATCGCGTAAAGCCGAAAGCGTCTCCAACAGCTTTTGATTGTCGCGCGGGTGAAGACCAATTGAAGGTTCATCAAGCACGTACAACACGCCGCGCAGTTGTGATCCGATCTGTGTAGCCAGACGAATTCTTTGTCCTTCTCCGCCGGAGAGTGTCGCTGACGAACGATCGAGTGTCAGGTAGCCCAATCCGACGCGTTCAAGAAACTGCAGCCGGTTCTTTATCTCACGCAGTATCTGTCCCGCGATTTGTTCTTCGCGGGCGTTTAGCTTGATGGTTTCAAAAGCCGGCACCGCGTCTTCAATTGGCAAAGCTGTGTATTCAGATATTCCCTTGCCCCCGAGGCGAACAGACAACGAATCGGGGCGTAGTCGTCTGCCCTTGCAATCCGGACAAGTCGTAGGCGACACCATTTCTTCCAGCGCCTTTTCAACTTTTTCAGAAGGCGCCTCATTAAGACGATCACGTAACCAACGGAGCGCACCTTTCCACGGACCTTGATAGGAATAGAGGCCCTGGCGAAACGTCAGTTGTCCGGATACGCCATGCAGAAATCCTTCAGTTACTTCCCTGGGCTGATGACAGAAAGGAACTTTTGGATCACCGTTATGTTGCTTGACGACGGCCAACAGTGCGCTCTTCAAATATGCAGAGCCCTGCCGGTCGAGCGGACCCATGAACTCCAACTTGTCGAGCGTTTCGTCAGTGTCTGGAATTAACTTCGAAGGATCCACCTCGAGCACGGTTCCCAGACCGTGACATCGTTTGCAGGCGCCATACGCGGAATTGAAAGAGAACGAACGAGGCTCGAGTGGCGGGACATTGATCCCGCAGATTACGCATGCCATCCGTTCCGAGTACAGTTTCTCTTCACCGTCGACAACAGAAACCAGCACGGCGCCCGCAGTGAGTTTGAGCGCGGTTTGAACGGATTGGGCCAACCGGTCGCGAATCCCGGGCTTAATTAAAAGTCGATCAACGACAGCTTCGATCGTGTGATTGCGTCGCTTGTCCAAACGAATCTCTTCATCCAGAGAAAGGAGTTGACCATCCACCCGGGCCCGTAGAAATCCGTCTCGGGCAAGCTTCTCCATCTCCTTCTTAAACTCTCCTTTTCGTCCCCGAACTATTGGTGCGAGGATCATAACGCGTTCGCCCTCGGGCAATCCCAGGACGTTCTGAACAATTTGATCGATGCTCTGGCGAGTGATTGCTGCTCCGCAAACGTGGCAGTGGGGCTGGCCGATGGAGGAGAAAAGCAGCCGCATGTAGTCGTAGATTTCTGTCACAGTCCCCACCGTTGATCGCGGACTGCGCGACACCGTCTTTTGTTCGATTGAGATGGCCGGTGAAAGTCCGTCAACCGAATCAACGTCGGGCTTTTCAAGTTGATCGAGAAACTGACGTGCGTATGCGGACAGCGACTCAACATAACGACGCTGTCCTTCTGCATAGATGGTGTCGAAAGCGAGTGACGATTTACCCGAACCCGAGAGACCGGTAATCACCGTGAAGCGATCGCGCGGTATATCTACGTTGATATTTTTGAGGTTGTGTTGGCGAGCGCCCCGGACTGTGATGTGATCAATTGCCATGGAACACAAAGTGCGCTGCTAGGATGCGAATTTCAGGGAGCAGCGAACCGGTAATCTTAGCGTAGCGTTTGAACAGCAGCAAGTTGGGGAACTTGGTTGTCTTGACGCATTTTCTACCGAACTCTACACTGCGATTAACCAGTGTAGTTGCATGAATGGCGAACGTCTGTGAACCTTCCCAACGCCTTAACTCTTCTTCGTATCTTCATCGTCCCACTGCTCGTGGTTGTATTGCTGACGCCATTTTCAGAGAACTGGTTGGGCTTCCCACGACACATTCTCGGTGTTGGTTTGTTTTTGGGCGCGGCTTTGACTGACTACCTGGACGGACATCTGGCACGACGTAGAGATCAAGTGACCCGTTTGGGCCAACTGCTGGATCCGATTGCAGACAAGCTATTGATTTCGGCCGCTTTGATTTCGCTGGTAGAGAATCAACTCGCACCCGCCTGGGCCGTGGTGATCATCATCGGCCGCGAATTCGCGGTAACTGGTCTGCGGTCCATCGCTGCAGTTGATGGAGTAGTGATTTCAGCGTCTGGAATGGGCAAGGCGAAGATGCTGTTGCAGGTATTGACCGTCGCCTTGTTAATCGGATCCAGTGTTGGCGGTAAGCCGCCAGTCGCGAACTTCGGCTTACCGTTTCCGGCGATAAAGTTTTGGACAGTTCCAGAACTTGGCACCGCCTGGTCTCACCTAATAGGTCCAGGGTGGACCACAGCTAGTGATTGGCAAGTACTTCTTTATACCGCAGGGCGGGCGCTACTTTGGTTGGTAGTAATCTCTGCCTGTCTTTCGATGTATGGCTACTTCCGCTCCTTTTATAGATCGCTGGTAGTCGCGCGTCAGTTGGAGTACAACTCAAACGAAGCGCGCATTGCACCCGCCAGGGATTAACCTTTCTGAAAGCAACTTCGTGTTATTTCGTGTAATTTCGTGGATCGTTTTTATGCAGCTGAAAGCGATTCACAAATCACACGAAAGGGTTGGATTAACTTCTCGAGTTAGGCGAATTTCACTCCTTCGCGGACGTGAATTTTCACGTTGAGTGTTAAGATATCCGCAATCCTGAGTGCGACTTGCGTTTTCGAATGTGGGTTGTTAGTATCCGCATTTTGTCGGAATGCGCTATTTGCACACTATAGCGGGCCGGCGTAGCTCAGTTGGTAGAGCATCTGATTTGTAATCAGAGGGTCGGGGGTTCAAGTCCCTTCGCCGGCTCCACTAGGCA
>DATEPF010000082.1:0-4880 GCA_035273325.1 Pyrinomonadaceae bacterium
GACGACGGTTCGCAGCTCGGCCTGACCGGCGTAAACTCAGCGCTGCCAATCTGGACGGACTTCATGAGCACTGCACTCGCCGAACATCCTGAGTGGCAGGGTGATTGGGAAATGCCTGCGGGGATCGAACAGGTGGCGATCAATCCCCGAAGCGGAGAACCAGCTTCCGATGAAGAGCCGGCCAAACGTATCGAGCTCTTCATCAACGGTACGTCGCCAACTAGTAACGTGACGTTACCGGAAGAAGAGGAGCCGTCACCCGAGTTGGAAGCGTTGCCTTCACCTGAATTTGAATACGTGCCGGCGCCGCTGCCGGATGTCTCACCGTTGCCATCGCCGCGAAGACCGGCGCCGCGGACCGACGCAGGACGTTTAGAGGGAACTATCACCCTCGACATTGATCCGTCTACTGGCTTAATTGCCGTGGAGAGTTGTCCGGTTGTTCGGACCAGGACTTTTGTGCTGGGGACTGAACCAACCAGGTACTGCGGCTCCGATTACCATCGACCCTCGTCACTCTCTCAGCCAACGCGCCCGCGCACAGCAAATCCTCCCCGCTGATTTATTTCGTGTAATTCGTGGTTCCATTTTTATCGAACCGTTAAAAACGATCCACGAATTATCCGAACGACAATGCGATCGCACGTTGCAATGTTTCAATCGCGAGGGCTGCGGCGTGTTGTTTCCTCGCAGGCAGGCCACCAACCGCATCTACCAAATCTTTTCGAGAAATCGTTCTAAGCTCGTCAACGCTCTTCCCGTTAATCAACTCAGTCAACGCTGAACCGCAGGCAATCGTAGGTGGACAGCCGTATGCCAGAAAACGGGTAGCTGTAACACGTCCGTCAGCAATTCGAAGGAACAGTTTCAAGCGGTCGCCGCAAACCGGATTCGTTCCTTCGCCAATCGCGTTACCGTCAGCCAGTTCCCCTGCGTTACGTGGATTGGCGATGTGATCTTTTAGGGTTAGCGAGTAAGCCACGGAGCCTCAGTCAGCGATTGCAGTTTGCAACGGTTTATTCAGTGGAGATAGTTGACGCAATCTCTCGACTGCCTGGGACAAGACTCCGAGCACTCGTTCAACGTCCTCTTCCGTATTGTCTTTGCCAAAACTGAATCGGATAGAACCACGCGCCACCTCCATGTTCCGGCCCAAAGCCAGAATGACCGGCGAAGGTTCCAGCGTCCCGGAAGAACACGCGGAGCCTGTCGAGACCGCTATACCGTGCATATCCAGATTGATCAACAACCCCTCGCCTTCAATGAAACGAAAAGAGATATTCGACAAGTGAGGCAGACGAGCCGTGCGGGAACCATTCCAAACGATGTTGTCGATGGATGCTGCGATACGCGTTTCAAATAGATCGCGCAGGCTTGCGTCGTGGTGGGAACGTTCTGACATTTCTGCCGCTGCCAATTTCGCCGCCGTGCCGAAAGCGACGATCGCCGGCACTGACTCCGTGCCCGCGCGGCGCTCCCGCTCCTGGTGACCGCCAATATTCTGCGGAGTTAGCCGTGTACCGCTGCGCACAAACAACGCGCCGGTTCCTTTCGGCGCATACAATTTATGAGCTGACAACGACAACAGATCGACTCCCAGCTTCTCAACATCAATCGGAATACGACCGGCAGCCTGAACTGCATCGGTATGAAACCGAAGATGTCGCCGGCCACTCGCACGCGCTTCCTTCACCACACGCCCAATCTCTTCGATTGGCTGAATCGTGCCAATCTCATTGTTTGCCAGCATCACCGTGACCAGAACTGTGTCGGGCCGCAGCGCGTTTTCAAGATCTCCCACGCGAACCACGCCGTCTTCGTAAACTGGCAAACGTGTGATGTCCCAACCCTTCTTCTCCAGTGCGTCACAAATCCCGCGCACCGATGGATGCTCTATCGTCGAGGTGATGATGTGACGTCCATGACTTGCGGCAGATTCACTAACACCTTGAATCGCGAGGTTATTAGCCTCGGTTCCCCCGGACACAAAAACCAACTCGTTGGCGCGTGAGCCGATCAACGCCGCCACATCCCGGCGCGCCCTGTCGACAGCTGCGCGCGCCTCCTGACCAAATAGATGGACGCTCGAGGCGTTGCCAAATTTCTCCGTCAGATAGGGCAGCATGGCTTCCACCACCCGTGAATCGACCGGCGTGGTGGCGCTATGGTCCAGATAAACTCTGCGGGGGTTGGTCATAGTAAACAGGACGTCACAACCAGTAGCCCAAAACCAGCATCTTAGGGGCCAGCCAAGTGGCAGCTTTCGGGTGACTTTTCGCTCGAATGCGCGCGGTTAAGGTTTCATCGTCGAGTGTATGGCGCGCTTTCGGGGCGGTCAAGGACATGAGCCAGACGCCCTGAAATCAACGTTTTATTGCCTATTGTTCACTGTTAAGTTGAGTGATAGCATCCGTTTCGCACGAGGTTGACTCTCCCAGGACTCCTACGCCCGCGAACGCGTCCGTAAATCTGTGGAAGGAACATCAAATGAAATATCTACGAATTCTCCTGGTCATAATTGCGGCGATAGGAATGACCTCGTGGGCAACAGTCACAATGCAGGCCGCCAGTCCGCAGGGCCAGTCAACCGCCCTCGAACGCGGCTACCGCACTGGTTACTCCGACGGTTACAACGCCGGATACCGGGACGTGTCGAACCAGGCAGCGCGAAACCATCAAGCCAATGATGACTTTCAGCAGGCTGACCGGAACTACAACCAGGCGTGGGGGCCGGTTGAAGACTACCGCGACGGTTACCAGCAAGGATTCGAAACTGGTTACGCAGCCGGCTACGATCGGGAACCATTCAACTCTTCGATACCAACAGGATTAGCGAGACGCTCCGGCACCACAGACGCTGGGTCAGCCGCGGCGGACAACACGCAAAGTGCGGACGACACAACCGGAATCTCTTCGGTCCAAACCGTTGGTTCGGTTTCGCTGCCGCGGGAGTCAGTGCTTTTAGTTGAATTACAGAGCAGCCTTTCAACTGATGCTACTCAGCAGGGTGATCGTTTCGAAGCTCGGGTGCTTGAACCTCGTGAGTTAGCGGGCTCGATTGTGCAGGGACGGGTTATTCGGGTGAAGCGTCCGGGAAAAGTTTCTGGCGCCGGCGAGCTTCAGCTCGCATTTGAAAGCATCAGGACGCCTGATAACCGGACATCGAGTTTCAGTGCTCAGGTAATCGAAGTTATGAATACGGGCCACTCTGACGAATCCGGCGAGGTTGATAACGAAGGGGGTGTGCGGGGTAAAAGCACGACCAAGGATGATGTATCCAAAGTCGGAGCCAGCACCGGCATCGGCGCCATCATTGGAGCGATAGCAGGTGGCGGCAAAGGCGCGGCGATTGGAGCGGCGATTGGCGGTTCCATCGGCACTGCCGGTGTGCTCAGCCAACGGGGAAACGACCTGCGTTTGCCTCAGGGACAACTGCTAAGAATTCGCACTGCGACTGAGACGCGCGTTCAGTAAATTGCCAGTGAAGAAGACACGCGGCCGAGTGGGACAGACATTCCTGTCTGTCCGCCGAAAGCGGCAGGCAGCAATAGCTGTCCCACAGAAAAAGCAAAGCGTGGCAACACGGCGAGTAGGTAATAAACCTGCTCGCCGTGTCGCTGTTTCGGAGTCTCCCATAATTACTCTGCTAACTGATTTCGGTGAGCAGGACTATTTCGTGGGCGCAGTTAAAGGTGTCATCCTGTCCGCCAATCGCTCGTCAACAATTGTTGACATCAGTCACGACATTCCGGCCCAGGATGTTGCGGCAGCAGCTTTCACGTTACTGGCAGTAACCGATTCATTTCCTGCCGGTACTATCCACATTGCCGTGGTCGACCCGGGAGTTGGTTCATCGCGAAGAGCTTTATTGATTGACTCAGGAGGCCACTTCTTCGTTGGGCCAGACAACGGAATTTTCAGCTACGTAATAAAAGACGACGCAGCAGTCTATGAAGTAACTAACGAAGACTACTTTCGTAAGCCGTTGAGTCAAACGTTTCACGGCCGCGACGTATTCGCCCCTGTTGCAGCTGCGCTTTCAAATGGCATCAGACCAGAGACGTTGGGGAAGAGAACTGAAGCATGGGTCACGTTACCTCCACTAGGTCCGAAGAAGCTGACGGACAGAGTAGAAGGACGGATCATTCACATCGATCGCTTTGGCAACTGCATTACAAACCTGACACGGGATCATATCAATGCCGACAACATTGGAACATCGATTCAATTAAAGGTTGGGCGCACGCGGGTGAATTCGTTTAGACAATTTTATGGAGAGAAGTCGCCCGGAAAAGAACTTTTCGCCATCTGGGGCAGCGCGGGTTTTCTTGAGATCTCCGTTCAGAATAAATCGGCTGCAGCAATGTTGAAAGTTCAACGAGGGGCAACGGTGCAGGCCGTGAAGCGGTAAGGTTCATGTCGTTTTTCGGTCAGCTAAACAGTTGGCAGAACAGATGCAACTTGTTTACTGGGATCGCGGGCGTCCCGCCCGCACTGAGCGAAGCGAAAGCCGTTTTACATTGCGTGTTGTTTAAGGGTGTGACCCGTTATTGAAACAGGGCGACGGTGGCTACGGCCGGATATTTCGCTTCGCTCAGTGCCGGGCGAGACGCCCGCGGTCCCAGTAAGCGAGTTGACCATTTCAACAACGAGAGTGGACAAGTACCGATTCTTAGCAGCAACTTGTCACGTGTTGTTACGTTTGTTATCTTCGCCGTATAGCAAACTTATGACTACTAAAGCTAATGCGCCGGCCGGTTCATCCGCAGCGGGACTAAGAGGAGTTGCGGCTGCCAGCTCGTCTATCTCCGACGTGAACGGAGAAAAAGGCGAACTCATCTACCAGGGTTACAACATTCACGACCTCGCGCGACACGCTA
>DATEPF010000083.1:0-8817 GCA_035273325.1 Pyrinomonadaceae bacterium
GAGCGCGCGTGCCGAAGCGATTGTCGCAATGAACCCGTCCGTTCCATTGGCACCAGGTTGGTGAAGTTTTCAATGACGGCGCGTTTGTATTTCGTGTCGAAAAAGTAATCAGCGGCGGCGAGCACCACCATGTCCTTACCAGCTTCGGCGAGCGCCATCTTGGTGAGTCCCATATCGAGGTGCGATGTGTGGTTTGCGGCCACAATGAAGTTTGTGTGCGGCGGAATATTCGAGCGCCCTTCGTAGTGAGTCTTTAGAAACTTTTCGTAGAAAAACTTCTGTAGCGCGTCGCCTGCCTTGTTACCTGCACTTTGAACGAACGAGGGAATTTCAATGTCATCGTCAAGCCGTTTTGATTCTGCCCGCGTACCCTCACGAGTCGAAGCCGCGCCTGGCCTGCGACTGACAACGCTCGACAGCTCGCGAATGTCCTGTACTTCATTAAGCCGCTCGGGAGCGGTCACTGACCCGCCCGCATTCTCAATCGCGGTCGCCAATTCGACAAACATCAAGCTATCAAACCCAAGATCCGCCATGCGTGTGCTGGTCGAAATCTCATCGCGGCTGCGATTGCTTACCGTCGTCACGATGCCAATCAGCCAACGACTTTGTGAATCGATGGCGGCGGTCTCGTCGTTGACACCGGTCTTGCCACTCACTTCCAGGCCTTCCAGGATGCCGATCACTTCCGCTCGCTTTACTTTTCGCGTGGCTGTGCGTGGTAATTCAAAGTCTGTGAAATGGAGCACCTTCACACGCTTGTAATAGGGAAGAGAAGCTGAGACTTCGCGGAAGTGTTCTTCGACGCGGCGGCGCAATTCCTCACGCGACAGGGCAATGTCGTATTCGTCATCCGGCACCACCAGGCACGCGACCTTCTCGCCCACGCCGTCCGCGAGACCGACGATGCTCAACTCTTTCACGTACGGAGAATTGGAATAAATTTCCTCCAGCTCATCCGGATAGACGTTTTTCCCGTTGGTGTCGACGATGATCTCTTTTGAACGTCCGACCAAAAACAAGTTGCCGTCGTCATCAAGTTTGCCGAGATCGCCGGTATATAACCAACGTTCGACCAGGGCGCTGCGCGTGGCACTCTCGTCCGAGTAATAGCCGAGCATGACGTTAGGACCACGGGCGATCACTTCGCCAACGCCGGTTAAATCGGGTTCAGCAATTCTGACTTCGACACCGGGCAACGGCCGGCCGACGCTGCCGGTAAGCATCCGATTTTCGGGGCGCGTTACAGTCAACACCGGTGAGGCCTCCGTCAGGCCATAGCCCTCAAGAATTGTGAAGCCCAAACCCTGGAAGTCTTTCTGAATCTTTTCGCTGAGCGCCGAGCCGCCGCTGATGAAGTAGCGAATGCGACCGCCCAGTCCTTCGTGTATTGGATAGAAAACTATCGGACCCAGATTCATCGGCGTGCGATCGCGCAACCACGCATTCGCTTTGATCAATCCATCGGCGGTCTTACCAATCCAGTCGCTGCGTTCGTAAAGTTTGTTCTTGATGCGGCGGTGCAGGAGTTCCCAAAGAGCGGGCACGCCAACCATGCCGGTGACGTGACCGTTCTTAATCGCGCGCGCGAGCGCATCGCCGGTCAATTCAGGCAAATAGGTAATCTGTGCGCCGCGACTCAGCGGTGTTAGGAAGCCTGTAGAAAACTCAAACGTGTGATGTAGCGGCAAGACCGACAACACGCCGTCTTTCGTCGTCATGTCAAAAACTGACGAAAGCATCGAGACCATGCTGGTGAGGTTTCGATGAGACAGCATGACGCCTTTTGGCCGTCCCGTCGTACCGGATGTGAAAATCAGCGAAGCCAGCGACTGTGCCGTCACGCGTTGCGGCAGCAAAGCAAGTCGCTGGTCTTCCGTTTGTTCATCAACCAGCGCGAATACTTCCTCGTAAGTCCAAACCTTCGGCGTCAGTCCCTCTTCGCGTAACCTGCGCCGTAGTTCTGGATTATCTTCATCAGTCTTCGCACTCAGGATAATTCCAGCAGCATCGCCGGCGCGCGCGAAGTTAATGATTTCATCGGTCGAGCTTTCGGGATCAACCGGGATGCAGCTCGCGCCGGTCTTCAACACGCCGAAATAACTCATGCCCCATTCCGGCGCGTTTTGACTGACCAGCATCACGCGGTCGCCGCCCTTGATTCCTTCGCCTGCCAGAAAACCAGCCGCGCGGGTCGCCAGCTCGCGCAAATCGGCGTAGGTGTATTGCTCCTTGCGCCCATCGCGTTCGATGCGCATCGCAACGCGCGTTGCATGGCGCTTAGTCGTAGTTTCAAACAACTCGAGCAGGTCGCGATACGTGTAGATGCGCTTGGGTTGCGCGCGCATGTCTTCTTCAAGCGTGGGGAATACCCATTTTTTCAGACCCGGCAAGTGGATGTTCAGCCAGTAGTCGTACCAGTCAAACTTTTCCGGATGCCAGTTGAGTAGTCCGCGCTCGTCGGCGCTGATGCGTTTGAAGAGATCGCGCACATTGTCAGAGCGAAAGATGTAGGCGTTCTCGATAGTGAAGGGCCGAAACATGTCAAACGCTTCGCTAGTTTCCTTTGTTATTTCTTCGACGCGATCAAAGCTCTCCTTCAAACGATCGATGACTTCAACCGCGCGGCCCCCGCCCCAACGCGGTCGCGCTCGGTCCAACATCGAAGAGGCCTTGCGGGCGGCTGAATTGAACATCGGTACCGAAAACTTCTCGAAAGTCGATGTGTCAACAGTACGCGGTTCCATCCGCGCGGCGATCTGGTTAATCAGCTTGTTGCCGGTTTCTTTCTCCTTGAAGTGCTTGCGCTTATAAAGTCCGACGAGACCGACGATGCGGTCCATGTTGTTGGGATTCGAATCCCCCGTCGCCGCCTGGTAAACAAGTTTCGGTTCCGAGACACACGCTTCAGCCGCTACAAGCAGCATCAGGGAGGCGACCTGGTCGACGGGTGTGATATCCAGAATTAGTTTCTCGTTGACGGGAATTTGTGTCTGGCCCTTCAACACCAAAAAGATTATTGGGGCCGTCGTAGTAAACCCTTCGTTCCAACCAGGGAACGGATAGTCCATGGCCGACTCAACAATGCTGGGGCGAACGATGCTGCGCACAATTCCCGTTTCCGCGGCCACCAGTTGTTCGCCGAGCGACTTGGTATAGGTGTAAATGTTGGGCCATCCCCAGAAGGCTGATCGTTCGACGCCGAGATCGGTCAGCCGTGTGCGTATCCAGACTTTGCGCTCCCTGGCGACCGCCAGTCCCATCGCGTCTGGATCGTCCACGTCGCGACCTTCTTCGTGCATCCTCTTGCGCGCCAGCTCTCGAAACTTCGCCGCCATCATCGCGTCGCGTGCTTCATCGCGCGCGCGTTCGGCCAACTTCGCGCAGTCCGCAATTTCCTGTTCCACGGAAAAGTGGACGCCTTTTAATTCGTCTTTGCGAGGGAAATAACCCAGGACGTCGTCGCTTTCCCACACCGGGCCCGAACGATTGCCGGCCACGAAACAGGTAGATACATGGACCAGGGCAGGGCGTTTCATGCGCTTGGCAAACGCCACCACGTTTTGGGTCCCGACCACGTTGGTTCGCAACGCGCTTTCGAGGGTTGGGTTAAACGTGACGTTGCCGGCGCTGTTCAGCACCACGTCCACATCGTCAGCGATGCGTTGCGCTTCTTCATCGGTGTACCCAAGATTGGTGTCACCGATATCGCCACCAACAACCATCACTTTGTCCCGAACGAAACCTTCGAGCGCGCTGCCATAACGTTCGCGCAACGGATCGAACGGAGGCGCCGTAATCACGCTGTTCCAAAAACGATGCTCTGATTCTTCCTGCGAACGCGCACGTACGGTCACATAAACCTTCCCAATGTTGGGAAAGCGATGCAACAACATGCTGAGCGTGACTTTCCCCAGGAAGCCCGTGCTTCCGATCAGAAAGATCTTGCGATCGCGGTAGATGTCAGTTGGCGATAGGTTGCTCATTGTGTACGCCTGGTCACTTTTTCTTGCTCGCACTCCTAAACCCTATCTGCCGGCGAGGAGAGGTCGGCCTGCTCGCCAGCAACGCTGCAAAAACAGTCTTAAACTGCTCATCGTCTGGCCTCAAGGTCGCAATTTGCGACCTTGAGGCAATAGCTTCCTTACCCTCTGCCACCGTCAACCGGAACATGAAGTCTTCCGGGAACCGATCTCGATTTCGCTTTACCTGCTCGTTTAGTCGCTTCGTTGTTACGCCGTAAAGAGTTGCAAGATCGCGATCAAGCATCACTCGGCACCCCCGCACTGTAATAATCTGACGCTCAACCGACTCTTTTATCTGGAGAGCATCGCTATCTTTGGTTGGCTGCTTTGTTGCCATCGATTTCACAGGCGCTTATTCCATATCAGCAATTCCAATCATCGGTTGATGCAACATGGTTATCTGAGCGGAGTTACCCATGTAACTGCGCGCCATGGCAATAGCTTCCGTTAAGTTGTCCGCGCGTTCCCAACCAAGCATGGCGGGCACGTGCGCGTTTTCCGCGCCGGCGGCAATGACTTTGCCCACGTGCTGACGGCCATTCTCGCCCCAGTACCACATGAAGAACGGATGCGCGCCGTGATAAGCGTTGCCGCGTCGATACATCTCGACGTAGCTGGGGTTGTTGGCAAACTCTCGTTCGTATTTCTCACGCAAAACAAAAGCGTCGCGCGTCTCAGGTAACAGCCGGTTAAAGAACTCTATGTAACTAGGATGGAAATTGTGATCGAATTCGTCGTAGCACGGATGATGGATGATCAGCACACCACCCTTTTTCAACAATGGCTTGTTGCGATAAAAATTGAAGTGATAACCAAGGCCCATCACCTGGACCAGCAACGGGTTTAGTATCGAGTAAACGTTGTATGGAGAGATGTCAGGAATCCCGGTTATCAGGATGTCACACTGGCCGCGCACCGGAATGGCATACTGATCAAACGCCTTTTCAATAATCTTTTCATGGACCGGTTCTGTCTTGCCTGCATGACAGGCAATCATCTCGTACTGCGCCGGACGCGAATGCAACAACTTGCGTCTGGCTTGCCGCGGTAACTTGTTCATCGTGTAACGCATTGCTTCAAACTTCATGCGATCAAAGGCGGTGAAGTCGTCCTCGTTCTTGAGCAGGAAATCCATGTCGCCTTTGTACATGCGATTGTTGATCGCAGTTTCGATGTGAAACACGTTCAAGTGTTCATCAACAATCTTCCCCAGGCGATGGACCTTATGGTTCAACTCGGAACGCGCGGGATCCATGTAACTGTCGGAATCACGAATGGTTTGCGGCTCGTGGTGCGCCCGTAATGACTCGTAATCGCATAAGCCCACGGCTACAGACTTGTGCCCCCCATCCATAGGCACCAGATTGATGTTGACGTAGATCAGCAGGTCGCTTTCGGCGGCCCGCCGGTTGAGGGTGAGCGGCTCCTTGTGTTTAGTTTCGCCAATCTTAATCAAGCCGTCGGGCCATTCTGCGTCGTGGTTGTAATAACGGTCCGGATAGTACTCATCGAAAACGCGCTTCCCGACCATCCGCTTCATCTCCCATTCCGTCATCTTCCGGTGCAGGGAATTAGCGATGATGATGTGGATGTCGTCGACACCGTGACCAGTCAACATGTCCAACACGATCTCGAGAACTGTCTGCCGAATGTCGGGCGTGGCCATGGGCGGCAGAGGCAAGCTGATATCGTCGACAGCAATCGTGACGCGCATGCCGGGTTCGAGCTGCGCAAACAGCGGATCAGTTCCGTGCGGGTGGTTGAGCGCGTAACGAATGGCAGCTTCGCGATTGGGAAGACCTTTAATCGGCGGATTTGGATAGAGCACGCGCGTGCCGATGGGAAGGTCTTCGAGAATGAAGTCTTCACCTGACGGCATGATGCGGGGCGCGCTATCGCGATCGATGTAGACTACCGATTCGTGCGTTTTGCGTCGTAGTTGTAGCGCCATAATAGTTCGTCATTTCGTGTAATTCGTGGATTGCTTTTTATACGGCAGAAGAACGATCCACGAATTACACGAAATTTACTTAAGATTTAAGATCGGCCAATCGTGATGCAATGCCGTCTGTCGCAAGCGCATGTCGGGATTAATGACCGCCGGATGGCCCACGATGGAAAGCATCGGCAAGTCGCTCATGCTGTCTGTGTAAGCGTAAGAGTCGCTTAAGCTGATGCCCTCGCGCTCGGCGAAGACCCTCATCCAGGACGCCTTCGTGGCAGCGGCCATCACCGGCGGAAGTAAACGTCCGGTAGCGACGCCATTCACAAACTCGAGCCGGTTCGCGACGTAGTCTCTAATACCCAGGTGTTCCATCAGCGGCCGCACCGAAACATCCAGTGCTCCTGTCACCACCACCTGCCGCAGTCCCAGGCTGCGCGACTTCTCCAGCAACTCGTAAGTCCCCGGAAAGACCGCGGGCCTCAATACGGAAAAGAAAAGATCGTCCGCCAGAAACCTCAGACGATCTTCTTTCACACCCTTGTACCGTTTGAAATAGAGGTCGTTGAAAACTTTGCGGCTGTACTGATCGGTGACCGCGAATAGCGGCAGGCTTAACAAGGTGGCGGCACTTTTTTTAAAACTGCGGAACAGGCCGGGCTCATTCCGGGCGTAGAAGCCCAGCGTGTGCACCAGGTTGGTGCTAACCAGCGTTCCCTCGAGGTCGTAAAATGCCGCGCCTGCCAAAAGCGGTTCTCCAAAGCCGGTCCTGAAGCCCATGAGACGGGCCCGTTCGCGATACTTGTTTATGAAAGGGGGACACTATACCGCAACAGGCCTAACTTTTGGTAACTGAATAAGTGACTGTATAGCAATGCTATACAATATGTCGTGCAAACGTAGAAATGCTGAGCGAAATACAAAAATATTACGTTGCGATTCCTGTTAGGGCTTTGCACAAAAGTCCCGAGACAGGATGCGCGGAGCGTTCTCATTAACACCGCGGCTTAAGCCCGGTGATAGGAAAGCCGCAAAGACTACTGTTAACCGTTTTAACGGTTTCTGCGGCTGAAACCGTTAAAACGGTTAGTGATTCTTAGTTGCAGGGGTTGATCAGCGGGCTGAAGCCACGGTGTTAATGAGAACGCTCCGCGCAAACGCACACGGCTTTTTTGTGCACAACTGGTTGATAGAGGAAGTATGCCTAGGGTCGGCCCGTTGCGCGCTTTAGTTCTTCGAGAGTTCGCTTATGCTGCTCGAGTTTTTGGCCAGCTTCGGCAAGCTTACCCTGCGCGGTGAGGCGTTGATATTCCTCAAATTCCTGGATGGCCCGGTTCACTAGTTGTTGAACCGATTGCGAAACTATTGGGGAAGCAACTGGCGAGGGTAGTGGCGCACCCTCGATGGGTGCTGGCTGGCCTTCCGTCGGTTGCGGTGCATCGGGCCGGCGGTCCACGTCTCCAGCCAGATTTCTTAATGCTTCGTCAAATGTTCGGCCATATGCCAGACGGTCTTGCGCTCCCAGCACAACCAGCCGGAGTTCAGGCATCGGACTACTTTCCGCACGCAAATATATGGGTTCAACGTAAAGCAGGGATCGCCCAATCGGAATAACTAATAGATGGCCGCGTAACACGCGGGAGCCTTGTTGGCTCCAAAGGGTGAACTGCGTAGACAGGTCAGAATTTTGATCGATACGCGCTTCTATTTGTAATGGCCCATCCACGAGACGCGACTCCGGAAAGTTGTAAATGAGGATCTTGCCGTAGTTCTCGCCATCGCTGCGTCCGGCCATCCAACCAATCATGTTATTCCTGCCGGCCGGCGTAAAAGGCAGGATCAACACAAATTCAGCCTGTGCCCTCTCGCCCGGCAGTTGCATGAGGACGAAATATGGATCGATCGGTTGCGTCTGTTTGCGTCCCTGATCATCGGCGCCGATCTTCAGAGCAATATTCCAGACGTCTTCTCTTTGGAAGAACACCTTTGGATTTTGGGTGTGGTATAGGCCGTAGACTGCGCCTTGAACCCTAATCAGTGATTCCGGGTAGCGAATGTGCTCGCGCAAATCCTGGCGCATCTGCGAAGCATCAGTAAATAGTGACGGAAAGGTCGCACGGTAGGCGTTGATTAGCGGATCCTGTTGGTCGAAAACATAAAACTGCGTCGTACCGTTGTATGCGTCAATTACCACTTTAACGCTGTTGCGAATGTAGTTAACCCGGTTTGGGCCCACCTGATGATGACGCGAGTAGGGGTAATTCGATGCTTCTGTGTAAGCATCGATAATCCAAAACAGTTGACCGTCAGTCCCGATAACCAGATAGGGATCGCTGTCGTAGATCAGAAAAGGCGCAACGCCATTCACCAGCTCGCGAATATTTCGACGTATTAAGACCCGGCTGTCCGGAGCAATGTCATCAGAAAATGGAAGCTTCGACAGATCGCCGAGGGCCCACGCGAGGATAAGTCGGCGTAGGCCGGTGCCCAAAGGGATTCCACCAGAGCCCTCGTAGCTGGTGTAGGTATTGCTTTCACCCTGTGGATAGTCAAACTCCTTCTGCCGCGTTTTCACGTAGACGTCTGTATTTGTTTCCTGCCCGAAGTAGATTTGTGGTCTGGACACCTTGATATCCTGCGACTTCGAGTCGACGGGCATATTTGAAACTACAAACAACGGCATTCCTTCCGGAGTGAAGCCGTTTGCCGTATTCATTGTCAGGCCGTAGCCATGCGTGTAGACCAGCTTTTCGTTAATCCAGTTGCGAGATGATTCAGGAAGTTTCGAGACGTCCATCTCACGAGTGGCCACCATCGTTTGTCGTGTCACGCCATCCAGCCGGTAACGAT
>DATEPF010000084.1:0-14624 GCA_035273325.1 Pyrinomonadaceae bacterium
TGTCAATCGATTGCGTAACCTGACTCATGCGTATGGTTCATTCTACAGTGTTCGTGTTTTTTCGTGTAATTCGTGGATCGCTTTTAGACCAAATGAAAACGATCCACGAATAACACGAAACAGCCATCGGGAGTTCGTCCGATTTGCCGCGGCGGGCGTCACGTTATATTGTTTCCTCGCTTCCCCGCACCAATCGAATAAAGGAGAACCTACGTGCGAAGAACTATTGCAGCATTGATCATCGGCCTCGCACTGCTTCCCGCCACCGGCCTCGCCCAAACTCGCCGCCGGACGACCCCCAGGACGCCGCGGCCAAGCCTTGCCGAATTGAGGGCCGCGGAAACGCGAAACGTCGGAGCCGAGAAAGTAGCGAATCAAATCAAAGTTTTGACACGCTTCATTTACCTGCTGGGCGGTGTAGCCAAAACGCTGGAAGGCGTGAACGACGCCGCAGCTCGCGCTCAACAACCCGCCGCGGCTGCCGATCAGGTTGAAAAAAGCCGCACGGTCATTCGCAATAGCATTCGCGATGTACGTATCGGCATGGACCAGTTGGAAGTGGAATTTCGGGGGTCGCCGGAGCTGCAAAAGTACTACACGAAGTTAGCAGGGGTGGCCTCAGGCGCGGCGACTGCGGAAGAACTGGCCGGCGCTAATCAATTCGATCGCGCCGGACGATCGCTGCTCGAAGTCGTTAATCGCCTTACCGACGTTTTGTTGTTGATGAGACAGTGATCCGAGTAGATTTGTCATTTGTCATTTCAAATTTGTCATTTGTCATTGCTGTAAGATTGAGGACTGGGTTAGCCCCGAATGTCTTTAATGAAACCAATGACAAATGACAAATTTGAAATGACAAATGACAAATGATCTTTTGAACGGCGGTGTCACACTATTTACTCTTTGGGTAGTAGCCTTGTCGCGCACGAACACGCAGCTCTGGTTTGGTCGGTAGAGAAACTGCAATGCGACGAAACTGATTACCTGTAGCCTGTGAGTTTGAATAGTACTGAATCAAATACTGACCGCGCAGTTCAGCGGCAACCTCGCTAAACACTCTTTCCAGATCCTGGTCCGATCCCGGCAGGAAAGCTGTACCGCCCGTGGCCGACGCTATTAACTGCATGTGGTTCTGAGCTCGCGTACTAATCTGGTTGAGGCGTACTGATGGACCACCGGGATTGACCGAATAAAATGCCGCATCCGCTTGCTGGACCGCGCGTTGAACATCGGCCACAGCGCGTTCACGCCGCATGTCCAGACTCGCCCGTTGCGCCGTGGGCGTCACCTTTCCGTCGAGAGTCGCGCGAGCTTCCCGTTGCGAAAGGTCTTTAATCGCATTGCTGATATTGTCCTCGCCGTCCGAGATAACCAGAATCACACGACGGTGTCCGTCAGCGGAATTGGTCTTCAGATACGAGGCTGCCGCTAATACGGTGTCATAGAATGCCGTCGCTACCGGCGAGGTGGCCGCAGGAATCGATAACAGTTTCGCGGCGGTCGTACCGGATGGCCCAAGTGGCGCTATCATCTCCGACTGACTCCTGATAGCGAACACCGCAGCACGATCGACTGGTTTCATTACCTGCTTTAAAAAACTCGCAGCCGCCTTTTGCTGAAACTCGAAAAACCCTCGATCGCTTACGCTGCTGGAAACGTCAAACAGGATTGCGATATCAAGCGGCACCTGATCGGGGTTTCCAATCTGCGTGATCTCCTGCGTTTTACCTTCTTCATCCAGCCGGAAATCGGGAAGCTGAAGTCCGAGCACCGGCTCGCCCTTCGCATCGACCACCGACACGGGCACCATCACCAAACTTGTTTTGACGCGAACGATGTCGAAGTCTTCATCCTTCAACGGTGTTGGCGTGGGTACCGGAGTTGGCTTGGGAGTTGGTTTGGGCGGCGGAGGCGGCGGTAAGTCTCGCACCAATTGAGCCGAAGCTGAAGCGGTGAAAGAAAAAAGAGCCAGCACTGCGAACAGCAGTGCCGGCCCAAAGTGTTTTCCCCAAAATCTGTTCATCAAACCGTTTGTCATGCCGCCAGTGTAGCTGGCCTCAGCTTTTTCTAATAACGAGTCTACCGGCAGCATGACTCATGGTTAGTGCCTGATTTTGTCTGGTTAGTTGCTTAGTCCGGTTTAACCGGTACGTTCTTCAGTTACCTGAGCTGGTCGGCATTGCCGGAGCCTGTTGCAACAGACCCTTGTTGACCAGAAGTTTGATTTCCACGCGACGGTTTTGCGCGCGGCCATCACGAGTGGTGTTCTCGGCCACTGGATTCGTTTCACCGAAACCATACGGCGTGATAATGCGACGTAACGGAATGCGATGGTTCTCTACAAGGTAGCGAATCACGGCGTCAGCACGTCGTTGGCTAAGCACGCGGTTGCGTTCAATGCTGCCGTTGGCGTCGGCAAAACCGGTGACTTCGAGGACATAACCTTTGGCGTTCATGGCCTTGGTGGCTATCTCATCGAGTTTGGTTTTCGAATCCGGGGACAGCACTGCGCTTCCGCTGCGGAAGTTTACCGCCGTCACACTTTGCGGTGTGTAGTCGTCAAGAGCTGAAATACGTTCGTTGGTCAGATTCACGCCGCTCACTGCAGCATCGGCTGTTTCCTGTGCTGCTCGGGCGCCGCCCTTGGCCGTATTGGCAACTGCGGCCAGCTCATCGAGCTGTCCGGAGAGACGCTGAGCATTCTGTTCAACTTCACTTACCTTGGTTTCGAGTGGCGCGGCGCGCGATTCTACCGCACGCGCTACCCGAAGATCGGATTCATTGAATCTGACTTTTTCGGCCACCAGGTTGCCCGAGGCATCACCCCGTCCTTCAACCTCGAGGTTCAAACCACGCAGGATGTTTGTCAGCCCGTAGTTCGTTCCACTGCGTAGAAATCCACCTTTGGTTTTTACACTGGTGCGATCGTCGAGCATGACAGTGGTGTCGACACCGTTAATATCACGTACTACAAACGTGTCAGCGTCACGACGTACGACGACGCCTTTGACTTTCATTTTTTGTCCACTCGCCACCGAGCGAGCCCCGGCCGCGGGCGTTGTGTCCTGTGCGACTGCCAGCGCCGCTGAAACAGTTAGCAGGGAGATCGCGAGCATCAGGGAGGAAAACATTCTAAACTTCGGGATTGACATAAATTACTATCTCCTTATCGTGGAAGCGCTCACGTGTGAGCTGGGTCGTTCTTAAAGTTTTGACGACGAACTGGACTTTGCGGTCCGCCAAATAACCGCGACGTGTAATGGAACGACACTTCTTATCCTCCCCCAATTCGCAAGTCAAGCCCTATCAAAAACCATCATCTAATTGCCACTTGATCGCAATAAGTTAAGCCGTTTTCAAAGATCAGCGGTGATAAATCCAACAAACAGATTTATCACCGCTTTGTTTGGTAATTCGTGTAATTCGTGGATCGCATTACGTGGTCCACTTAAACTGCGGCTTGCCGCATCCGGTGCGGTAAGGCTGCGCCTTACCGATGCGCAGTTTAATAAAAAGGCGGCGAGGCTAAGCCTCGCCGCCGACGGTTCCATTACAGACTGAAAGGCAAACCTTTCCGCACCGACTGCGGCTGAGCCGCACTAGAGCGAAAACTCGCCGCCTTCTAATTGCTCCTTAACATAGGCCAGGAAGCGTTCGGCGTCGGCGCCATCAATTACGCGATGGTCAAAACTTAATGCGAAATAGGCCATCCAACGTATACCGATGAAGTCTTCACCGTCGTCAGTAGTCATGACCTTCGCACGTTTCTCGATCTTACCGACGCCCAGAATCGCCAGTTGCGGTTGATTGATAATCGGAGTACCGAACAGACCACCAAACACTCCGGGATTGGTGATGGTAAAAGTCCCACCCGCAACTTCATCAGGCTTCAATTGCTTGGTCCGTGCGCGATCTGCCAAATCGTTTGCGGCGCGCGCCAAACCTGAAATAGACAAGTCGTCGGCGCGCTTGATGACGGGCACGATCAGCCCCCAGTCGAGCGCGACGGCCATGCCAAGATTGATATCGCGTTTGTAAATGATCTGATCACCACTTACCTGCGCGTTGAAGATGGGAAACTTGCGCAAAGCGTCAGTCAAGGCCTGAAAAATAAAAGGCATGAAGGTCAGCTTGGTGCCGGTGCGCTGCGCAAACTCGTCTTTGTGTTTATCGCGCAGCTTGGCGATGCGCGTCATGTCGATTTCGTAAACAGTGGTAACGTGCGCCGAGGTGCGACGCGATTGGACCATGTGTTCCGAGATCTTCTTACGCATCACTGACATCTGTTCCACACGATCGCCTTCACCCGGTTTGATCTGCGGAGCAGCAGGCATTTGTTCGACGCGACCGGGCGCGGGTGCTGAGCCCGCACGCGGAGCTGTCGCCGGCGCTCCTGATTCAATGAAACTCAGGATGTCGTTCTTAGTCACACGTCCGCTCATGCCCGTGCCTTCGAGTCTGCCGATATCGACGCCGTGCTCTTGAGCGATCTTCCGAACCAGCGGGCTGGATTTGGTCCTCCGCAGATCCTCGGCTGTGGCGGCCTGCCCATTTTCGCCTGCCTGTTTTTCACCGCGTGCAGGTTCCGGAGTTGTTTGGGGAGCCGGCGCCGGTGACTGTTGCTGCGGTGAAGCAGATGCAGTTTTGGAAGCTTCGGGGGTCGGAGCCGCGGTCTTGCCGTCAGGCTGCGGTTGCGCAGCAGGTGGGGCTGGTGCTTCAGCCTGCACGGGCTGCTCCGTCTTAGCCGGCGCTGCGGTGTCTGCCGGAGCTGTGGCCGACGCGCTTGCTGGTTGGGCCGCGGCCGCACCACCGCCGTCAAGAAAGGCCACCGGTTTGTTCACTTCAACCGTGTCGCCTTCGTTGAACAAGATCTCGGTCAAGGTACCGGCTGCCGGCGATGGAATCTCCGCGTCGACTTTGTCGGTCGAAATCTCGAATAGTGGCTCATCACGTTCGACGCGATCCCCGACCTTCTTTAACCACTTGGTAATTGTTCCTTCCGCAATGGATTCACCCATCTGCGGCATTACAACTTCTGTTGCCATAACTGCTCCAATTCTTGCTTAGTACTACTCAGACGGATAGTGCCCCAATAGCGAACTACATCGTGTTTCGTGTGTTTCGTGGATAGTGTTTTCCGCTGAAAAAGAACGATTCGCGGACTACACGAAACGCCGTTAGTTTCCCGCCGACTGAGCTTTCGCTTCGGATGTTGTCGGGTCGATCATGGTCTTAATTTCTGAAATGCTGTTGGCTGGGAAACCGCCTTCACGCGCATGTTCTCTAATCATCTCTTCGTTCGGCGCAATGTAAATGCAGTAGACCTTGTCACCGGTCACATAACTCTGGACCCACTGGATGTCTGGTCCCATCTTGCGCAAGACGTTGCACGACGTTTGGGATACGGATTGCAATTCCTGCGGAGAAAGATTGCCGGCTCCGGGAATCTCGCGTTCGATTACGTATTTCGGCATTTGTTTTTGCTCCTTATTTATTTCGTGCGTTTCGTGGATTTCGTGGATCGTTTTTAACGCTGCTAAAAAAATCGATCCACGAATTACACGAAACGATCGACTTCATAGCTAGTAGGCCGCCAGTTTCCGCGCGGCATCCAACACATCCTTAGTCTGCGGCAGATAGTAATCCTCCAGCGGCGGTGAATACGGCACCGGCGTGTCGATCGACGCAACTCTTATCACCGGTGCATCAAGCCATTCAAACGCTTCTTCAGCGATGGTGGCGGCAATCTCACCACCGATACCACCGGTGCGCGAAGCCTCATGCAGCACCAGCGCGCGGCTTGTTTTCTTCACGCTCTGAAGAATTGACTCTTTGTCCATCGGCGCGAGCGTGCGGAGATCCAACACCTCCACATCCAGGCCTTCCTTCTCGAGTTCCTCTGCCGCATCAAGCGCCGTCAATACCATCGCGCCAAAAGTGATGATGGAAAGATCGCGTCCTTCGCGAACAGTTTTAGCCTTTCCAATTTCTACAATGTAATCGTCGGCCGGCAGCTCTTCTCGCAAACGCGGCAGACGGTACAACTTCTTATGTTCGAAATAAATTACCGGATCGGGGTCGCGAATTGCGGCTTTAATCAAACCTTTTGCGTCGTAAGCAGTCGACGGTTCGACGATCTTCAACCCGGCGGTGTTGAGAAAGAACGCCTCGGCATTCAACGAATGGAACGGCCCGGAGCGCGTGCCTGAACCGCATGGACCACGGAACACGGCGGGAATGTTCGCGCCCCAACGATACCGGCACTTGGCGGCGTAGTTGGTGAGCAAATCAAATCCGGCGGAGATGAAATCGATGAACTGAAATTCAGCCACGGCCTTCATTCCCATCAACCCGGCGCCGCACGCTGCACCTACGATCGCGCCCTCGGAGATCGGTGTATCGATAACCCGGCCGCGACCAAACTCATCGAGCAGCCCATCGGTGACCTTAAACGCGCCGCCATAGGCGCCAACGTCCTCGCCGATGACAAAGACGGTCGGATCGCGCTCCATCTCTTCCCAGATACCCTGGCGAATCGCTTCGACCATCGTCGCCTGGCCACCGCGTTCCGGCCGGGCCGATTTGTGTTCTTTCCTGGTTGCTGTAGCCATAAGTCAGTAGACAGAATTCAGTAGGCAGTAGGCAGTAGGTCACTTGTTTCGTGTGTTTCGTGTAATTCGTGGATCGTTTTTTAACGACAAAAGAAATGCGGTCCACGAATTACACAAAAACACACGAATTACACGAAATCTCGCTACTCGATATCGATTCCGCGTTCCTTCGCGATGCCGCGAGCTTTCATCACTACATCGTCATCAACTGGTTCCGCGCCGCCCATCCATCCTTCTACTTCTTCCAACGGACGGCCAAGGGCGACAGCAAGTTGGACATCGCTTCCGTTAAACCCGCCGTCGCGCAAACGCTTCAGCAACGCCCGTCCCTCAGACTGGCCCGTACCCTGATCGTCTACAGACTCTGAATCCACCCGTTCCTGATCACCCATCGTGGTTCCTTTCAGTGTTTGAGAACTTCATGACGAAACGCAGGGGCGACAATATTGTTATCGAAAACACCATACGCTGCCTTTTCGCCCTCGGGCATTGGCGACGACTCGGCCCACGCGGAGTCCTCTTCAATTTCCCGCATCACGTCAGATGTGATCTCATCCAGTTTTACCTGCGTGACAATTTTGTTTTCAATCAGATATCGCTCAAACCGATCGATCGGATCGTTGTGCTTTTCCCACCACTCGATTTCGCCCGCAGGCACGTAACGCTGATCATCGTGTTCAGCGTGTCCTTTGCGCCGGTACGTCTTAGCTTCAATCAAGGCCGCGCCTGCACCTCGCCGCGCCTGCTCAACCGCATGCTTCGTCACCTCATAACAGGCAATGACGTCGTTGCCGTCAACGATGTAAGCCGGAATTCCATAGCCACTAGCCTTCTCGGCCAGGTCTTTCACCGCAGTTTGTAAGCTGGTCGGGGTCGAGTATGCGTACTGGTTATGTTCAGCAATCACGATCAGCGGCAGTTTTTGCACCGCCGCAAAGTTGAGTCCTTCGTGGAATGCTCCAGTGCTCATGCCGCCGTCGCCGATGTAAGCGACCGCAACGGTGCGCTGCTTCTGCATGCGCGCGCCGAGCAACACGCCAGTCATCACCGGAATCATGTCGCCCAAATGTGAAATCGGACCAATGAACCCGCGCTCCATGTCGCCGAAGTGAATGTTCAAATCGCGACCGCCGGATGGCCCCCAGGCTTTAGCCATGTACTGAGCAAAGATATCGCGCGGACGAATTCCCTTAACCAACACCGCGCCAAGATCGCGAATCAACGGCGTGATGAAGTCTTTCTGGTCGAGGGCATAAGCGCTGCCAACGGCGGTGGCTTCCTGGCCAAGGGAACGAAACACGCCACCGACCACTTTCGTCTGCCGGTAAAGATTAACGATCCGTTCTTCGACCAAACGCGTCAGCTTCAAGTAACGATAAAGCTCGAGCATCTGCTCAGGCTTCAACGTCGTTTCGTTAGCACAGGTCAGCGGTTTGCCGTCTACGGACTTCTGCGGCGCGTATTTCGTGTTTACCCGCATTTGAAATCGCGGTGCCGGCCGCCGCGGTCCGCGACGCGGCCTCCGGTCCTTGCCTGGCTTTTGCTGTGAAGTGTGGTCCATAAGAACTAAATGTGAACGGCCAAACCGTGAACTCCTTCGGCGGCCTCCATGACGGCTTCGGCGATCGTCGGATGTGCGTGCATCGTGCGCCCGAGCTCCTCTGCGGTCGACTCCAGCTGCATGGCAACGCAAGCTTCCGCGATCAACTCCGTGGCGTGCGGTCCGATGATGTGCACGCCGAGAATTTCGTCATACTTCTTCTCGCTTACGATCTTTACGAACCCTTCTTCCTCGCCGAGAATGCGCGCCTTTCCCGACGCGGAGAACGGAAACTTGCCAACCACGACATCGTATCCCTGTTCTTTGGCTTTCGCTTCCGTCAGGCCAACGGAAGCAACTTCCGGATCGCAGTAGGTGCAGTTTGGCACGAGCCGAAGATTGATCGGGCGAACGTCTTTCTTTCCGGCCATGTGCTCGACAGCCACAATGCCTTCCTTCGAGGCCAGGTGGGCCAACAAAGGAGTGGGCACGACGTCGCCGATAGCGTAAACGCCCTTCTCCGCAGTCTGCTGGTATTCGTCAACCGTGATGAAACCTTTTTCGACTTTAATCTTAGTGCCTTCGAGTCCCAGCCCCTGGGTGAAGGGCATGCGGCCGACTGCAACTAACAACATCTCAGCTTCCAGAGTAACTGCTTCGCCTTTCGACGTCTTACCGCTGACGCGCACTCCGCTGTCAGTCTTCTCAAGTTTTTCCAGTTTTGTATCTACCTGCGACTTGATGCCCCGCTTACGGAAACTACGTTCAAGGTCCTTTGAAACTTCTTCATCTTCGAGTGGCACCAACCTGGGCAACAACTCAACCAGCGTCGTCTCCGTTCCGAATCTCGAGTAGACGGAAGCAAACTCAACACCCACTGCGCCCGAGCCCATCACGATCAGCGACTTGGGAACATCTTTGAGTTCCAGAATATGATCGCTGTTAACTACATGCTTGCCGTCGGTTTCGAATCCTGGAATTGGACGAACAACCGAACCGGTGGCGATGATGATGTTCTTCGACTGAATCGTTTGCTTTTTGCCTTCAGCGTCAGTGACTTCAACCTTGCCGGGAAGCGCGAGTTTGCCGGTGCCTTTGAATACCGTGACTTTATTTTTTTTCATCAGGTATTCAATGCCCTTGGAGTTTTTCAAAACTACTTTGTCTTTACGTTTTTGAACGTCGGCAAAGGCCAGTTGAATCCCGGTGGCTTGTACACCGAAGTCAGCTGCATGCTGCATCTGTTCGTAAACGTGCGCGGACATCAACATTTGCTTGGTGGGAATACAACCGCGCAGGGTGCAGGTACCGCCGAGGCGCGTGTCTTTTTCAACAATCGCGGCTTTAAGACCAAGCTGGCCGGCCCGAATCGCGGCGACATAACCGCCAGGGCCGCTACCGATAATCGTTACGTCAAACTGTTCGTTGGCCAATTTATTGGAGTTCCTCTCGTGATTTGAGGCGACGCGCAGCCGCGTCATGGATCTCAGTTCGTGTTGTTTCGTGTAATTCGTGGATCGTTGTTTGGATCGATAGACCCGATCCACGAATTACACGAAAAACACGAAAGAGTGGCGCACGTCCACCTCGGAATAGGAATCTTCTGTCATGTCTATTTAAGGACGGGCATTATAATCATTCGCTGGTAATTCATCCAATTGACTTATGTACGATAAACTTCAGTTTGTCGTTGACGCTGGAAAGCTTCAACTGCGCCGTTATCGGAACATTTGCCCCGTGACTGCGACCAATCAAAACGACAAGCTCAAGTTGTTCGTTCGTTTAGCCCGCGAAGCGTGGCGCTAGCATAAAGCCTGGGGTGGAGCGAAGCGGAACCCCAGGTTGCCGACCCGTATAAATGACGCAGCGCGCGAAGCGTGCGATAGCGCAACCGCACAAGTCACTCATGATGACAAGCTCTGTCGCCCACTTCGCGGGCTGCACAAGATATTCCTGCAGATCCTGGGGTTCCGCTTCGCTCCACCCCAGGCTTTATGCTAGCGCCACGCTTCGCGGGCTATGGCAACCGATGCTAAGTTTGATCGGATACTGGTTTATGTCATGTCGGTAGCGACAACTGTTTATAGTTTGTCGTCAGTGACGGAGTGACCTTATCGAAGATTACGACAAGCTGAAGCATGTCGGACATCCAAATCTATGAAACATTCTGAAGGCTTTCTAAAACTGGTCAACGACGCAAAAACCCGCGTGCGCGAAGTCACCGTTGAAGAGACTCAACAACGTTTGCACGACAACCCGAAAACCAAACTAATCGACGTGCGTGAAGACAACGAATGGGAAGCGGGACATGCCGCCGGCGCCGAACATCTCGGCAAGGGAATCATTGAACGCGATATTGAACAGAAAGTGCCGGACAAATCGACGGAATTGATTTTGTATTGCGGAGGCGGCTATCGCTCAGCACTCGCCGCTGATGTGTTGCAACAGATGGGCTACACCAACGTCTTCTCAATGGCCGGCGGCTGGAAAGCGTGGAAAGAATCGGGGGCAGGCATTCAAACAGAAACTACTTAGCCACAATTTCGCCGGTTAGTCGTCGCACGATCAGCAGCAGCTCATCCAGGTCCAGTGGCTTGGTGAGGTGTTCGGCAAAACCTTCATTGAGCGCGCGCTCAACATCGTCGTTGCGACCGTAACCAGTTAACGCGACTGCCGGAATACCAGCCATGTCTGGTAACGCTCGCAACTTCTGCAGTAACTCATAGCCGTCCATCTCCGGCATTGAGATATCTGAAATCACCAGATCAAAATTCTTTCTTTTCGCGATTTCCAGTGCCTCCTGGCCGCTGCGAGCCGAGTCAACAAACGCGCCTTCCAGTTCCAGCAACTTACCGAGCATCTCTGTGGTTTCCGGTGAATCGTCAACCACCAAAATAAACTTCGCCTTCAGTGCGCCAGTCGCGCCGGTCTTTGCCGAAGATAAAGTTGATATGCCTTTGTACAGTGGCAGTTTAACGGTGAAGCGGGCGCCTTTACCGATACCCTTCGACTCGGCCTTAACACTGCCGCCGTGAAGTTCTGCCAGTTGTTTCACGAGAGCGAGACCGATACCCATCCCCCCCTGTTTGCGAACGATACTGGCGTCGGCCTGCCGAAATATCTCAAACACATGTGGCAGAAACTCCGGCGCAATGCCTTGTCCGCTGTCTTCCACACAAATCACCGCCTGACCATCGTCCTGGAACAGGCGCACACTAACCTCTCCGGATGGAGGCGTAAACTTGATCGCGTTATTCAAAAGGTTCCAGGCGATCTGCCCCAATCGCACCGAGTCCCCATCAACCACAAGGACTTCCGAATCAAGTTCGATCGAAAGCGAAACCGGCTTAGTGTTAGCTTCGGCCCGAACTGTTTCAATTGCGTCTTTGATAATCGTCGACAACGAAGATGGCTGTTTGTTCAGGGAAAGCTTGCCCATCTGCAGACGGGACAGATCCAGCAGGTCGGAAACGAGTTGTGCCTGGGCCAACGCATTGCGGCGGATAGTTTCAGCGGCCTTCACCACAAACTCAGGTTTTTGATCCTCGGTGCGCCGCAGGATCTCGGCATAGCCTATTACAACGTTCAGAGGATTGCGTAACTCGTGGGAAAGCGTCGCCAGAAACTCATCTTTCAACTGGTTTGCGCGTTCGGCTTCTGCCCGGGCTTCGCGTTCCGCCTCCAACAAGCGTGAACGTTCTTCTTCCGCCTGTTTGCGGTCGGAGATATCCCGAAAAACCACGACTACACCAGTAATCTTGCCGTCACCGCGCAGAGGGGACGAACTGTAAACGACATCGAAGAAGCTACCGTCCTTGCGAATAAAGACGTCCTCATGCTCCGTCAACATTCTTCCTTCCTGAAGAACGCGGAGTCCTGCGCACTCTTCGACCGGGAAACGGGTGCCATCGGGACGAGAATGATGGGTGACGTCGTGCATCTTCCGTCCCAGCATCTCCGTTAGGGTCCATCCGAATAGCCGTTGCGCCGCCGGGTTCATAAATGTGACGCGGCCCTCACTATCGAGCGTGAACAGGCCTTCGCCCATACTCAACATTACTGTCTCGTCAAACTCGAGCGCCCTACGCAGGCGTTCTTCTGCTTCTTTATTGCCAGTAATGTCCCGAGCGATCTTCGACGCGCCGATGATTTCGCCAAGATCATTCTTGATCGGCGAAATTGTGAGTGAAATGTTGATGTGCCGTCCGTCCTTGCAAACCCTTATGGTCTCGAAATGCTCTACTCTTTGCCCATTGCGAATACGACTAAGAATTAGGTCCTCTTCGGCTTGCCGGTCTTCGGGGATCAGTATGGTTATTGATTTGCCAACCACTTCTTCAGCGGAATATCCAAAGACGCGCTCGGCGCCTTTATTCCAACTGCGAATAATCGCGTTAAGGTCTTTACTTATGATTGCGTCGTCAGAGGACTCAACGATCGCGGCTAAGCGCCGCGATTCGCGCTCAGAAGCTTCGCGGGCGCGAGTCGCTTCTGCTAATTGCATTTCGTAAAGCTGTGCGTTGCGGAGGGCAATTGCGGCCTGGTCGGCCAATGCAGAAAGCTGCCACCGCTCCTCCCCGGTTAAGGGCTGGTTGGGCAGGATTACCAGCAGCCCATTGAGGACCTGGTGACCGATGATCGGAAAAGAGACCAGCTTTTCACTACGACTTATAGGCAGCGCATTCTTTACTTGAGCAACAATGTCCTCTTCCATACGGCCGGAGAAATCTTTGATTACACTCGGGTCAATACCCCTCCCGGCGCGGATCTTAAGCTGCTCGTCGTCATCGAGTAATAGGACCAGGCACACGTCGGCGCCCACGAGCTCGCACGCATTGTCGACGATCAGGTCGAGTACCTTATCGAAGTTTAGTGAAGTCGTAATTGCGCGGTTGATAGCCGCCAAACGGCGCGACGGATTCCCTTGTTCTTCACCCGGCTTGTGCATAAAACCTCTAACTCTTCGTCGGTGGCTTCGGCTGCCCCACCATAATACCTTCGCTGGTAATCTTCACTGGACGCTCACGATTGTCGTGCGCACTCCCACGCGTCTTGAGGACGCGAAGGGTGCGCTGCATTTCATACCCTTCGTTAAACCTAAGCAGCACTACGTTATCGCTGAGATTGGAAACATCGTTTTGACTGATTCCTACGACCTTGAACAGATTGTTAATCTCGTAGGTCAGCAGACAGGTGACGTTTTCGCGGGCAAACCACTGCGTAACCGCATAAATAAAGTCTCCGAACCTCTCGCTATCGAGACCCCCGCGCTCCAGATCACCGAGGGCATCAATAACAATGCGTTTAACTTTACCAGCTTTGACTCTCGCAAAAATTTGGGTGGCCACCTCGTCGAGTTGCACTTCAACCGGCGAACGATACATAAGCTCGAAGTTCGGGTTTTTCAACAACCCTTTGGTGTCCCAACCGAAGTTGGCCATGACCCTCAGAAGCTGAGTTGGATTTTCCTGAAGACCTACATACAAGCTGGGTTCACCCTTCGCGACCCCCTCGCGAATGAAGTGAAGACCGATGATCGTCTTGCCTGATCCGGTGGGCCCGGCAACCAGGGTCGTGCTGCCACGCCAGAAGCCTTTTTCGATCATCTCGTCGAGCCCGGGTATGCCGGTGTTAACGCGTTCGACGCGTTCCGCATATTCGGGAGTCGGACCTTCAGGAGTCAGCAAACGGGGGTAGACCCTAACGCCGGCTTCACCGATCGTGAACGCATGCATGCCCGGCATCGAGTTGGAGCTACGTAACTTTTCGACGCGCAGGAAGCGCTGTTCCCTCGCATTAGTGGAACGCTTCATCATCTGCAGCACCATGTCTGCAATCGCGAATTCGGGCAACTCGGTCATAGTTTCGTGAGCGTATTCCCCTATCAGAAAGCTAGTACATTGATATGCGGAAAGAACGCTCGCCATGTCATAGACCACCGTGCGACGTTGCTGTGGCTCCGTCAAAAGTTCATTCAGCGCTTTGAACGAGTCAATAAAAAGCAGCCTGGGCCGGCGGGTGGCAAAGATTTCTGTAATGACTTCGGCCAGCTTATCGATTCCCGACTCCCGGAGAGTTATGCCAAGGTCTTCATAGAAAACTGAAACGCCTACTTTGTCCGGATCAAAAAAGCTGTGAGTTTGACCGTGGGCGATGACTTTTTCGAGCGGCTCGGACAGAGTTGTCAGGTAGACGGCTGGTGCTTCAGGCGTCGCATTCGCGAAGGCTATTTGTTCCGCGAGGATTGTTTTGCCAGTACCCGGCGCCCCCATCAGCACATTGATCGTGTTTACCGGAATGCCGCCGTGGAGCACTTCGTCGAGCCCCTCGGCCCCGGTCGGAATCCTCTCAACCATTAAACAATTTCTCCGGCGGCACGCTTTCCAATATCCAGCAGACGTTGCAGCGTGTCGATCAACAATTCTTCGTTTAGGGGTTTTTCGAGAAAGGCATCTGCTCCCGCCTCATAGGCT
>DATEPF010000085.1:0-2370 GCA_035273325.1 Pyrinomonadaceae bacterium
AAACCAAAGGCGGCATCCTGAAGGGATGCAAGACTTTTTCTGGCACCCCTCCCGGGGTACATTCAAATCAATACCGCTTTTCCGGTGGTCTACGCTTCGCTGCGACCACCGGCTACTCTCTAGCAACCCTTTGGGTTGCCAGGAGACGAATTAACCTCTTTGACGCAAATAAAGGCCCATGAACAAGACCAACCTAAACGACAAACTGTCGCTAATCAAAGATCACTGGAACCCGCGTATTGTCGGTGAGTTAAACGGGCAGTACGCGAAGTTGGTAAAGTTTGTTGGGCCGTTCACATGGCATCATCATGAGACCGAAGACGAGATGTTTCTGGTGGTTAAAGGACGGTTCTGTATGGAGTTTCGCGAAGACGGTCGCGAGCAGCAGATGTGGCTGGAAGAGGGCGAGTTTCTGATTGTGCCGCACGGCGTCGAGCACCGCCCGGTCGCCGAAGAAGAAGCTCACGTTTTGTTATTTGAACCTGCTTCAACTTTGAATACCGGCAACGTCGATAATGAATTAACTCGTGAAAGGCTCGATTGGATCTAAACAAACTGCTGACGATCACGCCTGACTTGTGTGAAGATAATCAACAAATTCGGAATGGAGGGTTTGTTTGTGAGAAAAACGTTTAATCGTGTAGCAATAATTTTATGGTGCACCTTGGCTGTTCCTGCGATCGGCTTCGGCCAACAAACGCCGGCTGCGCCTGCCGTGGCGTCAAACACGCAACCGGTTGTGACATCACCGGCGAATGCTCCTCAAAACGTCATCGCTTCCCTGTCGAGTTTGCCCGAAGCCGATATGCTTTTCTTCATTAACCCGCAGCGCATCCTCAACGAAGTGATCCCGCGGGTGCTGCCCGCCAAAGACGTTGAAGAAATGCGCAAGGGTTTCGAAATGGCAAAACAGATGGCCGGCGTGGATCCCACCAAAGTTGATTACATCGTGCTCGCCGTCCGGGTTAAGAAACCGACGGGTGACCTGAATTTTCAACCGCCCGAGATCATGGCCGTCGCCTCCGGAGATTTCAGCTCAGAAGCGTTGATGGCACTGGCGCGAATGGCGTCGCAGGGAAAACTGCGCGACGAAAAGTATGGCAGCAAAACGCTGGGGTTGATGACGATTGACCCGATAGTTAAAGAAGCGCAGAAAAACCCGCTGCTGAAATCGTTTACGGAAGTCGGCGTTGTGACCTTAACGCCGAACTCCATTGCCGTTGGAAGTCCAGGTTACTTGCGCGCTGCGGTAGACGCCGGTGAAGGTAAGGAGCGGATAACTCCCGAAACTTTAAATTCACTGGTGCGCGATTCAAACGTGCTGGTCAGCATCGCAGGCAGGCCGTTTTATGCGTTTGGCAAAGCGTTTGGGATGCATGGAACTGAGGTAACCGCGCGCGCCCCGAAATGTGATACCCGGCTCGGCGACTTTTACGGCGCGCTGACGATGGACGCTACCAACTTCATGCTGCGAGGCGCAATCAACGAAGACAATCCTGACACCGCGAAAATTTTCAGTAATTTGTTTTCCGGAATGCTTCGTTACGCTTTGAGCAATATTAATGAGCCGGCCGTGCAGTCCATGGCCCAAAATTTCGTGATTGCGGTAGAAGGCGATGAAGTCGTCGTGCGCGCTGACTTCCCGCAACAGATGGTGATCGAGATGGTCAAAAAAGCGATGGCCCCTAAGCCAAAGACGGAGCCAACTGCTACTGAAAAACAAAAGACTCCGGTCAGACGACGCAGGCCACGGCGCAGGGCCCAGTAGAGTTATCTATCCGCAGATTACGCAGATTACACAGATTCTAAGACAGAGAATCAAACAGTAGTCTTGACCGGTTTAAATTCTTAATCTGTGTAATCTGCGGATGTGTCTAAAATGGATCCGCTTTCATCTCCGCTAGCTGTATTGACGGCAATGATCACGCCGGCGGTATTGATCTCCGCCTGCGGAAGCATGATTCTATCCACTTCTCACCGTCTCGGCCGCGTCGTAGACAGAGTGCGCGCCTTGTCGGACAAGTTGGAGGAGCTGACGGAGAAGGCGCCTGAGGAAGCGCGGGAGCGGCAGGCAATTATCTTCGAGCAACTCGACAAGCTGACCAGCCGCGCTCGAATTTTGCAGCGTGCGATGGTCACCTTTTACTTAGCGTTGGGGATGTTTGTCGCGACGAGTGTGGCCATCGGACTCGTCGCCATTCTCGGAAGGTATAACCTGGCGCCTGTGATTACGGGAATTCTCGGCGCATGTTTTTTGTTTTATGGCAGCATGCTGCTGATCTTCGAAGCGAGACTTGCGCTGAGCACAATTCACGTAGAGATGGATTACATTTGGACCCGCACGACCAAAGTTGCCCCGGCAGACATGGT
>DATEPF010000086.1:0-3306 GCA_035273325.1 Pyrinomonadaceae bacterium
TTTCTGTTTCCCCAGGCTCCGGTGTAGATAAACCACCGGCAACGTTGTCGTGCGCCGGCGCAGTTGCACTGGGGGCAACTGACGGTGGGGCCGGGGGTGATGCCGGTGGCTCGTCGTGCGTTGAACATGAAAGAATCAAAACGCAGCCGGCGGCGAGTATTAGTGAGCTGATTAGTTTCATGGGCGGCAGAATATCACGGGGAATGAGAAACGATTCGTGTTATTTCGTGTAATTCGTGGGTCGTTTTTTCGTTGATAGAAAAACATCCGCGGACTACAAGAATTACACGAATGTGGACCAGTTAGCACGTGTGCGGCGCGTGTGATTAAATACTACTTCGCAAACACCTACTGATTACATCGATGGATTTTCTTTCAAGCCTTAATCCTGAACAGCGTGCTGCCGTTCAACATACCAATGGTCCACTCTTAATCCTGGCCGGCGCCGGGTCTGGTAAGACGCGGGTTATAGCTCACCGTATCGCGTATCTGATTGCCGAAAAAGGCGTGGCTCCCTGGAACATCCTGGCGGTTACATTCACTAACAAAGCCGCTCAGGAGATGCGGCAACGCGTGCAGCGTTTATTGCGCGATCAGCAGCTTTCGAGCGCGCCGTTAGTTTCAACCTTTCACAGCCTTTGCGTTCGCATCCTGCGACAGGACATTGAAAAACTTAACGAGAAATACACGCGCACCTTCACCATCTACGATCAGGACGACTCACTGCGGCTGATCAAAAACGCCATCAAAGACCTCGGCTACGACGAAAAGCAGCTTGGATTGCGAGCAACGCAAGCAGCAATCAGTGCGGCGAAAAACCGTGGTGAAGACGTCGATGCTTTTGCCGCGCGGGCCGAATTCGCCGACGACAAGCGCGCAGCCATGGCCCGAGTATATGCGACGTACGAAGAACGATTACGCGCGAACAATGCACTGGATTTTGACGATCTATTGATCAAGGCGGTGCGACTGTTAAGACATTCGCCCGAGGTCCGCGAGAAGTACAACAACAAGTTTCAGTACATTTTGGTTGATGAATACCAGGACACTAACTCGCTGCAGTTTGCTTTGATTAGTTTGCTAACAGTGAAGCAGCAAAACATTGCCGTGGTGGGTGACGAAGATCAATCCATCTATAAATGGCGGGGCGCGGACATCACTAACATCCTCGGTTTCGAAAAGAGTTTTCCCAACACCACCACGATTCGACTGGAACAGAATTACCGGTCAACACAAACGATCCTGAATGTTGCCGGGGCGGTCGTAAAACACAACATCGAGCGCAAAGGGAAGAATCTTTGGACGTCGAATCCGCAAGGCGAGAAGGTCCGCTACTATCAGGCATTTGACGCCGATGCTGAGGCGCGGTTCGTCGCGTCTAAGATTCTGGACCACCGCAATCAGGAGCATGATCTGCGCGCCGCCGTCCTCTACCGCACCAATTCACAGTCACGAAACTTTGAAGAGGCAATGCGTCGCGCCGGTCTTCCCTACAACATCGTTGGCGGCTTTTCTTTTTATGAACGAATGGAAGTGCGCGACATCATCTCCTACCTCAAGCTGGCGCTGAATCCGACTGATTCAATCGCGCTACAACGTGTGATCAACAGTCCGGCGCGTGGAATTGGGAAACAAACTGTCGATGAGTTGACGCGGCGTGCAAATGATGCCGGTGTATCTCTGTGGGAAGCGATTTCGTTGGTGACTGAGAAGCCCGAGAATTTGAGCTCGCGCGCGGTTTCGGCGTTGAAGAGTTTCCGCAGAATCGTTGAGCGTCTGGGTGGGATGGCGGGCGCCGAAAACAATGGTCAGCTTAGCGTTGATTCTGACAGTCCTGTTTCAGATCTCGTAAAGGCAGCTATTTTGGACACGGGTTATGAGAATGCGCTGCGCGGAGAACAGACCGACGAAGCCGAGGCGCGACTGGAGAATTTGCAGGAGCTGGTAAACGCCGCCGTTGACTATGACGAACAAGGCGTAGAGGGGTTGCGAGATTTCATCGATCACTCGGCTTTAGTTTCAGATGCAGACCAATACAAACAAGATGCAGTCGTGACTTTGATGACCGCTCACTCTGCAAAAGGTCTTGAGTTTCCCCTCGTCTTTATTGTCGGTCTCGAGGATGGGTTGTTTCCACATTCGCGGGCGGCAACCGATCCTGCGGAACTTGAGGAGGAGCGGCGTCTTTGCTATGTCGCCATGACGCGAGCTGAGCGCTTTTTGTATGTCACCCACGCGATGAAGCGGAGGGTATATGGTGAAGAGCTGGCCTCTGAGCCGTCTCAGTTTCTCAACGAGATGCCTCTGGAACTGATGGAAGATCTATCGATGGGCAGGTCGTGGTTATCGTTTGCGAGGGGTTCACACGAGATCGATTACGAGCACGGCGAGTATCGTAAAGAGAAAAAGAAATATACGGGCAAGACTTACGACAGCGTGGATTCCATTTCGGAGTTTTTCAAACAACGCGCCGCTCAACTGGGCAACACGCAAGGATCCGCTTCCAGCGTCGTCATGCCTGCGCCAAGGCCGCGCCCTTCGTCGGCTGCAAAACCTCCGGCGCGTGAACCAACAACTTCAGCCGGCGACTTCACACCGGGTTCGTACGTAAAGCACTCGAAATACGGCCGGGGTCTGGTGTTACGCCGCGAAGGCGCCGGTGATTCCACCAAACTAACAGTTACCTTTCCGGGTTTTGGACAAAAGAAGCTGGTCCAAAAATATGCCGGCCTCGAAAAGGCTTGATAATTTTTCGGGAGCCCCCTAATCTTCGCCTGTTATTCTCAATAGGACCACGAGGACATTCATGTTGAAGAGAACCTACTCGCTCCTGCTAGTCATGCTTTTGTGCTGTGGATTTGCGGGCGCAATCCAACAGCCAGTTGAGTGGACCAAGTTAGAGCCGACGGAAGGCCGGTTTCGTGCCTTCCTGCCTACCAAAGCAGAGCCGACCGTAAGCGAAGTTAATTCGGCGTCCGGCAAAATTCCGGTCTACACCTTTGCGTCCTCAAACAATACCGGTAGTTTCATGCTCTCGTACGCGGACTATCCAAACGCTGCTTCAAATCCCGCACACGAGCAATCCGTGCTTGACGGGGTCAGGGATGGAGTCTTGAAAGGTACAGAAGGAACCCTGATCTCCGAATCGAAGCTAACGCTGAATGGTTATCCGGGACGCGAGATGAAGGCGACGAGGATGGTTGACGGTACCGAAATGATCTTTAGTTGGAGATTGTTTCTGGTGGGTAAACGTCTTTATCAACTGGCGGTAGGATCCAGCAAAGCGGATTCGGAATCGCCTGACAT
>DATEPF010000087.1:0-3769 GCA_035273325.1 Pyrinomonadaceae bacterium
ACAGCGGATTAGAACGCTTGTACCGGAAGATTACAGCGGTCAATAAGTTTTTACGACGAACAAGGAGAAGAACATGGATACATGGGAAGTCACTTTCGAAGATCATAACCGGCAAAACGCCGGGAACGGCCATTCTAATAACAGCAGAGTTAACGTCGGCCAAGTTGAGCGGCTGATCAGCGGCATCGGCGGTGGAGCGTTGCTTGGCTATGCAATAACAAACAGAACTAAAACCGGTATTGCTCTCGGGTTGCTGGGCGCCGGCCTGCTCTATCGCGGCGCGACCGGCCAGTGTGAAGCATACCGGTCGCTGGGCATCAACACCGCGAAGGATGACTCCGAAGATGTAGCGCGCGACGTGCACGTCGAGAAGTCAATCACCGTCAACAGCACCCCTAAGGAACTTTTCCGTTTCTGGCGCAACTTTGAAAACCTGCCACTCTTCATGGAAGACCTTGAATCTGTTACCAAACTCGACGAAACCCGCTCTCATTGGGTGGCAAACGGTCCGGGCGGCCAGCCGGTGGAATGGGACGCCGAGATTTACAATGAAAGAGAAAATGAGTTGATCGCCTGGCGTTCTCTTCCTGGCTCTGACGTCACCAACGCCGGATCGGTCCACTTTGAGGAGTCGCCGGGGCACGGCACGTTCGTAAAGGTGGTCCTGAATTACAACCCTCCGGGCGGTAGAGCTGCTTCGTTGATCGCGAAGTTGTTTGGAAAAGAACCCGGGCAACTGATCGAACACAACCTTCGACGCTTCAAACAATTGATTGAGACAGGTGAGATTCCAACCACCGAGGGCCAAACCTCGGGCCGTGAACAAAAGACTGAAGTAACCGGAAATCGCAAACAAAACAAACTGGCCAGCAAGACGCCCGTGGACAACCTGGCGCGCGCCGCGCGAGAGGGGGTCGCATGAGAGCAGTATGTTGGCAGGGCAAATATGACGTAAGCGTAGAGACCGTTCCGGATCCTGAAATTTTGAATCCGAGAGATGCGATCATTCAGGTCACCAGCACGGCCATCTGCGGTTCCGATTTACATCTCTACGATGGCTACATGCCAACGATGCAGAAGGGCGACATTCTCGGTCACGAATTTATGGGCCGTGTGGTCGAGGTCGGCAGCGCCATCACAAACCTGAAAGCAGGCGACAGGGTAGTCGTTCCGTTCGCGATCGCCTGTGGCAAATGCTTCTTCTGTTTGCGTGGGCTTTGGTCATCCTGCGACAACTCAAACCCGAACTGGCATATAGCTGAAACCTTACTCGGGCACAGCCCGTCCGGCCTGTTTGGTTATTCACACATGATGGGCGGATACGCCGGGGGTCAGGCGGAATATGTGCGAGTTCCCTTCGCTGATGTCGGCGCACACAAGATTCCAGAGGACCTGCCGGACGAAAAAGTCCTGTTCCTGACTGACATCTTTCCTACCGGATACATGGCAGCCGAGAACTGCAACATTCAGAGGGGATACACGGTCGCCGTCTGGGGGTGTGGCCCAGTGGGCCAATTTGCCATCAAGAGCGCGTACTTGTTGGGCGCGGGCCGCGTTATCGCCATTGATGGCAATGAAGACCGGTTGCTGATGGCGGCGCAGGAGGGCAAAGCTGAAACACTTAACTTCTACGATGAAGACATCTTCGACAAGTTGACATTCATGACCGGGGGCATGGGGCCCGACGCCTGCATTGATGCGGTAGGTTTGGAGGCGCACGGCACCTCGATCGATGCTCTTTACGATCGCGCTAAAGCCGCTCTTTACATGGCCACTGACCGGCCACATGCGCTGAGACAGGCGATCACGGCTTGTCGTAAAGGCGGCACGGTTTCAGTGCCTGGTGTCTACGGAGCGTTTCTCGACAAGTTCCCGTTCGGCGTGGCCTTCCAAAAAGGGCTGACGTTCAAGATGGGACAGACACACGTGCACCGGTACATCAACCCACTCCTCGAGCTGATTGAATTTGGCCAGATCGATCCGTCATTTGTAATCACGCACGAGGTAAGTCTGGAAGACGCGCCTGATGCTTATCGAACTTTCCAACAACAGGCGGACCATTGCATCAAGGTTGTGATGAAGCCGGGAATGCAGAGCACGAAATCTAAAGGAAACGGTAACGGCCGGGGGCACTAACAACACCGGGAAAGGAAACATTATGGGAGAACAACAATCGCAGAAGCGCGGCATACGTTCGGAGGACCAAAAGATGGAACGCGCCCGTGAGGGCTATGAACCAATTCCACCAGCTCAACCCGTCGCCGGTGCGTTTGGTGATCATGCGAGCGACACGGCAACCGACCAGGACGTCGCTCTGCGTCTCAATGAGAAACGAGCGACGCAAACACGAAACGATAATCAACGCGACGAATAGTCTGGCTAATTCAAAAGGAGGATTGTGATGGCATCTGAAGCAGAAGCAAAGGTCACGACTGATCACAACGAGATCCGGCAATGGGTAGAAGAACGTGAAGGACGCCCGGCGCGAGTGAAAGGAACGGAGAGCAAGAACAGCGCTGGCCTGCTAAGAATCGACTATGCGGGTTTTTCCGGCGAAGACACACTCGAAGAAATTACCTGGGAGGAATTTTTCGAGGCGTTTGAAAAGAACGGCCTGGCATTTCTTTATCAGGAAGAAACGAAGGACGGCAAGGAGAGCCGCTTCTCCAAGCTGGTCGATCGTGGCACCGTGAAGGAGCGGGCGAAGTCGGCGCGGAATTAGCGCACATCGATGCCGTAAGGAGGTGATAACAATCGATGCCGAATGACAATCGAAACAAGATGAACCAACCGCCAACAGGAGTTGGTAAAAAGCAGAGTCCCGAACCCGGCGAACCAAACAAACTGAATAAGCGCGCCGAGGTTCTACAGTCATCAAACGCCGAACAGAACATTGGCACGGCTGAAGAAGAAGAAGCCGCGCGTACTGGCGTGACTAATGAGGATAAGGGCGAGCGAAAAATGAGGGCCGGACGTTAACGCGTCGGCGGGCCCGCGGGGGACGACATGGTCACAAAGAAAGAGAAGGAACAGGCAAGCGACAGTAGCGGCAGCGGTTCACGTGGAAAGCCGCACACCGGCGGGCGTGATGAGCAGGACGGCGGCGGCCGTCCCGCAAGTAGCGGCGGCGCCAGCAAAGGCGGGGGTCAACCAGGCGGCGGCAAAACCGGCGGCCAGGGTGGCTGACGGCTTCGAATCCGAGAACTTCGATGCCGGTGTTGAGGCAAAGTCGATCAAAAGAGGAGGAACAAATGGCTAATCAGGATCCAAATAAAGTTGTGCCTGACAAACTCGAATACGGGCAGACGCAACCGCCACGCGACGACATTAAGGAACAACGTGGTGGTCCACAGGATAACCAGTTAACCGGGCAGACTGAGGAAGGCGCGCACAATCAAGAGATGAAGGGACGAAACCCCCAGGGAAATCCGCCGGACAGGTGGAGCCGCTAGCTGGTGACAAAGAAAGATTTGTCATTGGTCATTTAACATTTGTCATTTGCTATTGGGTTCGTCGTTGTTCGTGTAATTCGTGGCTCGTTCTGGGACAACAACGCTTCCACGGATCACATGGAAACACGAGCTCAAATGACAAATGACAAATCCGCCAGATGGGTGGAGCTGCTAGCTGGTGACAAAGAAAGATTTGTCATTCGCGAATTCAGATTTGAAGTGCAACAGAACGGTCTTTGAAAAATACCTCGTTTGGGGTCCGGTATCCAAGGGTCTTACGAGGGCGGTTATTTAGAAGGTCTTCCACCTGTTGCAAG
>DATEPF010000088.1:0-11297 GCA_035273325.1 Pyrinomonadaceae bacterium
CGGCGAGAAGATATTCCTTTGCTTGTTAGAGACAGGCTGGTTTACGAAGAACAGAGATCGTCGAGACGCGCTCAGTTTGCGATTCAGGATTCAGCGATAACCGAACTAACCACGTACGCCTGGCCGGGGAATATTCGACAGTTGAATAACGTTATAACCCGTCTTTGCGCTCGCGCGGAGGAACCCTGTATTACTCGCAAAGCTGTGCGCAAAGAACTCATGAGGTTCATCCGGCCGCACCCTGACAGCGAATTGAATACCATTCCCGGCCCCATAGTTCTGCCGGCAGATTGTTGCACGCTACTCCCGGATGAATCTATTGAAGAGTTCACTCAGCGTATAAAACGGGTAATAATTGAGACTGTCGTCGCTCAGACAGGCAGCATGAAAAAAACAGCCCTGCGACTAGATATGCATCGCTCGGCGCTCTATAACCTCTTGAGCAAACTAAAGAGAAACGAAAGAGAAAACGTTTTGGAACAGAAACTGTCGGCAGCGTCTAGGGAAACTCTAAATCTCTGAAAGCTAAAATCTCAAACTGCGTTTGAACACACTTTTCGCGGAAATGCAGCTCGTAAAAACGCTTTGATTTTCTTACTTCTTAATCTGCTTCGCTTGCTTTGAAAACTTAATCCGAAAGCCACCGAACACGATTTCTTCTAGCCCGCTTAGCCGAATTACAGCGCCAAGAAAAATTAACACGCCAACAATTGTGAATGCAGTAATCATTTAGTTTACCCTCCGGCATAAACCTTCCTCACTATATAGCGGTGCCAAAGCGAGAAACCCTCACTTACAAAAGTTTAAGAATTGTTGACGAGATTTTTTGAACGAAGGAAAAACGTGAGATGAAAACTTATTGAATGAAGCAATCAACTTGAGCCGCGAGGACATTGGTTCCGACCGCCATGACAGTTTGAAGAAAAGAAACTGAAAGCGACTTAACATTCTCCATAATGTTTACCTCCGTGGATTGTAATTTTGTTGATAGAAAATGAATAAACGTTGCAACGAAAATACACGCGACCACAGCGGCGGAACCAACTTGACTCGCGAGCCAAAAGACTGTTCAAAGAGCAAAAATGAAACGGTATTATACCATTCCCGGAGGGTTAGAATCCACTAAAAAGTCGAACGGGTTACGGGTTAAAGCGACAGCAGGCCACTCCTTCAATTCAACTTCTCTGAGCGGGATCCTGCAGGCCCGTGCTCAGCTGTTACCATTCGAATTCGATGAAATATCCCGTGGCTTTCGAAGGCTTGTTTATGGTCCAGGTTACCATACGCCATCGCCTTGCAGTACGGGCCGCGAGTCGTCAAGAAACAGCTAAAACCGTTGGTAAAATTTGCGTTCGGCACGTGATTCCTTATTGGTATTGTACTCGCACAACCTCTTTCTGAGTCTGCTGTTTCAACCTAGCTATCTTTTCCGAAACCAGCACAAGTTTTAGCAACCCACAAATTGCTCGATTAACTCAGCCGCCCTTTCTGTTCCGCCAAGCGCCTTTGCCCGGGTCCCGGCAGCACGAGCGATAGTTCGAAAACTCTCGTCCCCAGCGATTGCCTCATACGCCTTGGCAAACGTCTCGCGACTCAACAAATCAAAATTTATTGACTTTCCGGCTCCGAGAGCTTGGACCCTTTGAGCGTAATACTCTCGTTCGGAGTTTGTTGGAATCATTATTGAAGGAACGCCATTTAGCAGACAACAGATATCGGTTCCTTGCCCACTGTGCGTCACGACGAGTTGGCTCCGTTTAGTAGTGTGATAAGCAGGCACAAAGCGTTCAACCCGAAAATTAGAAGGGCAAGAAGGCAAACTCTTTGCGTCAGGTCCTACCGAAAACACAACAAGGCTATCGGTCTCACCGAACACATTTGTTAGTTCCTCCAAAATCCGAGTGCCGTACCTAAGCCCACCGTCATATGCATAGACAAGATGTCTATCGGATTCGAGCTTCAACAGCCATTCTGGTAGTTCGCGTTCTGTCTTATTGAGCCAAGTTAAATGACCGACGTGATGCGCGCTTGGGAAGTCTGCCGGTATTGGATCGATTTCAGGTAAGCTGGCAATGATGAACAAGTCACCCTTTGAGGTGAGATCTTCCACGCAACTAATTTCCGTTATATGGTAGTCGCGCAGAACCTTATTAATGCTTGACACACACCTCGACGTCGATGACAGAGGCTCTCTATCCCACCAACGAAATCCACGCATCGACGAAAGCATCGGGGCTTGAAAGATCTGAACAACCGGAACACCTGAAATCTCGCCTGCCACTCCAGTGAAGAAAGTCCAACTCCCAACAAGAATGTCTGGTTGAAAGATACGTATCGCTCTTAGCTGGTCTTCGAGAGTAGTCGCGACCCACTTCGGGTCATCAAATTGAAAGTGGAAAGCAAAGTCATCGAAATCCCGCATCGTTCGAAAACTCGGCGCCGAACTCTCACCGCTACCTAATCGTGGTGATGGTCCAGTAGTCTCATAAATTACAGCGTTTGGGATGTTGTCTTGAATGAGGCTGCGATTCGTCCCAGAAGAGACGAGGGCTACGGTCCAATCTCTCTTTGCGAGTTCGTCGGCGATCGCGCAGCAATTAATGACCGGGCCGAGGCCACCAGGATAAGGAAAGAATAGTGCGCGGCGCATATTAAGTTGCGGAACTCACCCTGACTAAACTGACCGGTGGATCATAGAGTGCAACGCGCTATAAGTGAAGGCCTTTGGTGTGGTAAGGACACCCAGGGCGCTCCCCCATTAATGGACAGCCAGCGACAGAAGCCTTGGCTGCGTGCGCTCACAACGTCCTCACCTCCAAGAAAACACGAAAGAGCAATTCTAGATCGCTATCAGAACGAGTAGAACATCTGATGACGAAGAAGTCGCCGATCCTGAGAAAGGCGAGTGTCGTGCGTGCAATTGCGTTAGCGCAATGGCGCATGGCCAACGAAACAAAACCGCTTCCTGCTGAAAAGAACGCTACGCCAGATTGGCAATCTGGCTTGGCAATTTCGCTTTCAGCCGCTCTCGGTTTTTGGGCGCGCTCTTGTCGTTTCAGCAAAAGGAGATTGCAAACGGAAAAAATGCAGAGCAGGCGGATTGTGCTGTTGACCGAACCGTAAGAGCTTCTGGCTAATCCGACGTATCGACAACTTTGTAATCAAAAACTTCTAGACCGCTCGACAACAAAAAGATAAGACGGGACTGGCTACTTCAAAATACCAAGAACAATTCCACCAATCGTTGCCAGAATGCAGCCAACAAGAGTCATCGTGGCTGCGCGAGTGTGAGGTGTTGGTTCTTTCAGGACAAAAACCCCCATTAGCGCATTAACGACCACAGAGAGTTGAGCTATAGTGAAACCGCGTCCAGCGCCCAAGGCACCTACCAGTTGCAACATGCCGTAGTTGCCAATACCCCAGATCAAACCCGTCGCCAGTACCCTCAGGTACGCCTGCGCGTTTTCCAAGCGGAAGCTTGTGTGAGACTGCCACGCCAACAGCAGGCTGCCGAACAACATACCCAGCGCTAGAGCAAGACCGCCGACCCACATTGAGATCCCGGCGTAATGGATCGGAACAAAATAGCTCCCCCAGAGCACACCGGCACCAATCGCACCCGATAGACCAAGAAGAAAACCGCCCCGGTTTTGATCGCTGACTGCGCCTGTACCCTTGGCGAAGATAATCAACAGCACCCCCGCGATGATCACCAAGACTGCAAGCAGAAGCAGAGGCAACGTGTAAGGTCTGGACCGAACAAACTCTCGAAACAGTAGCGCCCCCCACAACATGCTAACGACGATATTGAGCGGCGCCCAAATGCCAAACGCCCTAGCACTGCCAACCTTGTCTGTCGCCGTGAACGCGCACAGCCCACCTAGAGACCAAATCACCCCGCCAGCAAACACGAGAGCACCAGTGCCAAGACTCAGCTCTTGCCAAGCGGCAGGCCCTTGGGCAGCAAACACAAATGTCGCCAGACCAAGGTTGGCGACCGCAACGTAGAACGTCTTGACTTGTTGATTGGGCACGCTCACATTTTGCGAGGGCGTCAGCCAGACACCCCAGCTAACGACGGGGATGACAGCATAGAGGACAGTCAACATAGTCAGAATTGTGGACTAAGAAGGTGTGAGCTCATCGGACGATCTCTGGGCGTCATTAGCAAATTCAATTAAGGCAAGCGCATAGGATTCCGCTGTGGAGTTGCCCGTTTCGATAATCTTCCTGCATTCGCTCGGCGGGCAGGAAACGCTGCCAGCATCTGATATTTGCGCGACAACTGGTAAGAGCCTTCGGAAGGGAGGACGCACAACCTGAAGCAAAGGATTATTCTGGTACAATTCAACATCCTCGCGGCAAGCCACGACCTGTTTGCCTAACGCTAAAGCCTCTTGCTGCACACCCGCCGAATCTGTTATTACGAAATGCGAGAATGCTATAGCGTAACCCATAATTGTAGGGTCCAACGCCGGAAAGACAGTGACATTCTCAAGACTACTCAAGATTCGAACAAAGGGCTCCCACCTCGTATCAGTCCGGGTTACCAGCACGAATTTCTTCCTGCCAAAGAATCGGACGGTCTCAACGAGACGTTGAACCAAGTCCTCTTGAAACAAGAGGCTGGTAGACCGATGGAACGTGCAAATTATGTACTCATCATTAGCATCCAGAGGAGAAGGAGGGTCAAGCTCCTCATTCGCTATGAGACGCCGCAAATCGGTGAGAGCGTGTGTGACAGCGCAAATACTTAGATCGCCGCAGATTCGAATAGCATCAGCGCTTATTCCTTCCTTAAGCAAATTGTCTCGCTGCTCCAGGAATGGCGCAAGGTGAAAAGTGGCGAGCTTAGAAATGTGCCGGCGATTCTTTTCCTCTGGCTCGATGAAATACTGAGAGCGAGTATGCCTTATGCCCGCTTCAAGGTGCGCCACCCTAACGTTCAAAGCGGTTGCCACTTCTACACCCAAAGTTGCCGAATCTGTATCTCCGACTGTTGCGACAAGTGAGGGCTTTTCGTTAAGCCAAAAAACGGTTGAAAGCAGCGGACTCAGGCGGTGGCGCCAAGATTTATCAGTGCCGACTTGCAGGGGATCGCCGAGCCAAACAATCTCCGCAAACTTTCCTAATTCGAGAGCCTCGTGAGTTTGCACGACAAGAGTAGTCTGCTGGCCCGTGAAGAGTATGCGCGGACGCGAACGGCACCGCACCCCGAGTTCGCGGATGACTGTGGCAGCCTTTGTTACTTCAGGCCTAGTACCAAGAATCAGGTCAATTGACACAGCTTCTCCTCAGTTCAATCTCGATAGAACGGGCCGAATGATCTGACTACGGCGCTGAGCCATTCGTGGCGGTGTTAAGACTTGTGCCCGAACGGGTTTTGCCCGACGGAACGATCTAACATGCGTTCCGCTCGGCAGGAAATTGTTTCAAGAGACAGACTGCCTCCCTTACGTTATGAGGCCCTTTAATTCGGAAAGGCTGTGAATGTAGTGCGTCGCATTGCTGCCGCGAGACACGCCCTCCCTTAAGATCTGCACGGTTCGCATTCCAAGTCGGTTGCCCGCCTCTATCTCCGAGTCCGGGTTGTCACCAACTACTAATACCTCTTCGGGCGAAAGATCATTGGTCTTCAGAATATCTTTGAAGATGCCCTCCTTACCTTTCCGGTCAGCTTCGTCAATCGCATCAACATGTATCGCCTCGAACAGCGACGCAAATCCGAGAGCTCTTATTCTGCTCTCCTGAAGGCGACGAAAGCCCGAAGTGACAAGGAAAAGCTTCGCGTCGAGCTCCCTTACCGCCGGGAGGTCCTCATATCCGCGCATCGGAACTTCAACCTCCGTTCGCGCCGCCACTTCCCACCCGGCGGCAAGCATCTCTTCAGAGAAGCCATGCGCGCGGGCGACCCAATCCAACGGGTGACGCCAGCAATCCTCGAAAGCCTGTGCGAGTGCCCCTTCGGAGAGCGTGTCTTTATTCATTCTCCTGATCGCTGCGAACATCGGTTCGAACAGCTCGCGCCCAACTTCGTCCGCCGCGCTGAGGCAATTGTCCAGATCGAAAATGATGGCTCTTATCATATTTAGATAGGAAGCCCCCCACCATTATCGTTAGGCAAGTTTTCCTGCCGCTTTTCAAGAGGCTTTCGTTGAGTGTTGATCTTTCCAAAGGCACTGACGGTTTACATCCACAAGTTCTTGGCGTTGTCCTTCATATCTTGGCGGCGATATGGAAGATCCGCTCGTCAGCCGCCTGGGTGCAATCGCGCGATTCGAAATGGGCTGACACGTGCACTGGTTGGCGATATGTCAAATCGGAGTCCTCCAACGTCAGAGGTATAGGATACTCATCTTCCACAATTGGGATTTCCCGTATGACGTTCCTCTGACCTAAGCTTTCTCGTACGATCAGTCGACTGCTCCCACCCGGTGCCATCTCCACGACCCGCACATAGACGGGCAGCAATACACCTTGGCCCACGGGAAACAGAAAGGGATCGTCAGCCGTCCCTGAACCAGCTAGATCCGCCCGCCTAACACCTAATACCGCGCGACCCAATCCATATATTGGACATGCGCGGCCAGGCATCGGCCAAGACGACGAGCCGAAGAGTTCTCGAGCCACTAAAAGTTTTTGCCGAATAAGCCCAGCTTGCTCAGGAACTGGAAGATCCGTGGCCGCAAGTATTCGGTCTATTGCTGCCAGAAGCGTCCCAACCTCCCGTACGACGCGATGCAAGGTAACCGCGTGTGCAGCTTCGAAGAGTCCAACGATTCCATTGACCCTCTCGATGGCGAGCGAGCAGACTTGTCGAGCGCTGACCATCTGTAAGTCGGCCAAGTTCTCATTCCGCATGATGCTGTCTAAATAGACCAAATGTTCGACCACGAAGATCAGCTCAGACATTCCACGTATATAAGCGATTTCTCTTTCGACCAAACGACGCTCTGCGCCGAGCGACACTCCACCCCTTGCATAACCCTGAAAGCTCGACCTGATTTTCTGGAACGTATCTTTGAGGCCATCTAGACTAGTGGCGTCGTGCATATCTCGCCAATCGCCAAAAGCAGCTTGAAGGCGAAGTCGTGTGGTAATTACATTTCGTCGAAACTCAACCGTTGCCGCGGCCTCGTCTGGCAGCGATTCCTGAATGCCTCTCAGGGTATTTACCGCCTGTTGAAAAAGACACACAGCCGTCATACCATCATTGGCTCTTGACTGGGCCTCTGCTAGCTCATAAGCCCTCAAGGACGAGTAATATTTGGATCGCCAATCTTCGAACAACGTCGAGAGAAGTCCATACAGTCTCGCCGATAAATCAGATAGCTCAACAATGCTAGACAGTTCTGATATGTACTCCAGCGCCCACAGGCTGGCATAGTCTTGAAGGTTAGGGGTTTGAATCTCAGCAAAGTCAGGAAGCACAGCCAAGATACGTTCGCGTACCGCCGGCGGTGACGTTCCAAATGCCCCCGAAATTGCGAGGGCAGCGTAGCCCCTGCTACTAAGGGGAATTTCATGATTCCCGAAGACCTCAACAAGACCAGTCCAAGTCTTCGCGTCAAATTCGCTAAAACGACTCAGGCCTAGGCATCCGTACCGAATAAATATCTCAGGTGCTCCAGTCTTCAATTGCTCCGAAAAAATCGGCTCCAAGACGGCTCGATTGTCGCGATCCACGCGACGGGATAGGCTCAGCAACGCGGCGGCCCGAGCATTCGTGTCCTGAAGGCTAGCGGCTCGGATGAGTGGTTCGAGAACATCTGACCCAGGCAGACGCCCTAGAGCTATCGTGGCAGCCCAGGCCGATTGATCGTCTATTGCATTATCGATGAAGTGTACTAAGGTTGCTTTAGACGAATCTCCTCCAAGATATCCGAGGTCCTCAATTAGCGCGACCCGTATATCGCGATCAGTAACCGACTTTGCCGCCTCTATGATTTGGCTCTCAACTTGGGACTGAAGACGAGGAAAGCTGTTGATGAAACCAGTAAAGGATCGTAGGGTGAGTGCCGCCTCAAGGGCCAGCGCTGAGTCATCGGCGGCGAGTTGGGCACAGACCTCCTTTACTCCGTCTTGCGTTGGGTGATTTGTGATCTCTTCAAGCTTCCCGTAGGCGCTGAACTGCCCGTCAACACAAATCCTGGGGATATAGGTGCTCGTCTCCCGGCCCCAGTCCGCTAATGTTTTCTCATCAAATTCGGTCAATTCGAATACGACGGACTTCGCGGCTACACTGCTGGTTGCGTTACTGCCGCCGACCCGGGTTCGCAGAGCAGTCCGAGGATCTTGAATTGTAATATTGCGGACGTAGCCAGTTAGGTTCGTATCAACGATTGCTCCATTAATGGTCACGGGACGTGAGGAAAGTGGTTCGCGACCCATAGCAAAGACGCGGAGAGGAATCCCTTGAGACTGGCAGACCGACGCGAATCGCGTGAATCGCGCACTTTCTTCGCCGAGAAATGAAAAGCTTGTCATACGTCAGACTCCACCTAACACTTACGCGAACACGAATCTACTCCCACGCCGCTCACCCCGGCTCAGAATCGTCCTGATGGGCTTGGATTGCCATGCACGAAACTCGATGGATCGTTGGTCACAGTAGGAGGTTAAGCCAGACAGTTCTGTGCGACTAGTGGCAGGATGCAACGCAATCTCCACTGGTAACCCACCAGCTGACCTGCTGTCGTCAATAGCCCGAATGAGCATTTCTGATAAGCGCTCAGCGGCGAGATCTTCTCCTTCATTTCGGTCCAGAAATATATAGCGGTACCCGGCATACAGACCGGCCTCGACGCAATCACGTCTCGAGAGAATTCCCATCTCGGTCCTGTAATAGTCCGGCGTCAAAAAAGAATCGATGTTGTGATGGAATGTGTACTCACGGTTAGTGTCGAGGCCACCCGAAACGTCGTCGAATTGAGCCTGGATTTCAGCTTGAATTTCAGCTGCGTCAGCCACCTTCATCACGAAGGCGCCGTGCGTTGCCATAGCGGAAGACAGACTATGCGCTAGGTCGATCTTAGGCCGCAGGAAGAAGCCGTTTGAGTCTAAGAGACGAGCAATTCCTGCAGAGGTAGTTCTGGGGCGTCCAAAGCTCAGGCTCACATGCGCGACGCGCGCACAGGTTGGAAGTTCCCGGTTAAGAACATCGGAGTCGCCATGCACTGCAAAGATTGCGGCGCGACTGATGCTGCCTTTGTGGTAAAGGTCGGCAATCGCCTCGTTTACAGCCGGACTGAGTCCGCCGTCATCTGCTGTGACAATCACTTGTGCGGTCACTTAGATTTAGGATCCTTCCAAAACTGACATCACCGTCTTCTCCATCAGCTCGAGGGGTGGCTCTGTCTTCGTGTAGAGCTTGAATTGGTAGAGCGCTTGATACAACAACATACTCCAACCAGGAATAACGGTGAGCCCGCGCGACCTTGCTTCTTCGCACAAGACTGTTTTGGGTGGGTTGATAACGACGTCCATGAGGCACGACGCGCCTGGATATCGCTGAAAATCGATCAGACCCGGATAGTCACCTACTGGCGTGGCATTCACGATAAGGTCGCACGGGACTTCCACTTGGGATGCAAGATCAACGACATCGGCAGCCTCAAAGCGATCTCGGAGCTGACTCGCTGACTCAGTGTTTCGCGCAACAATGATGGTCTTCCATCCAGCAACCTTCAGCGCATACAGAATCGCCCGAGCCACGCCGCCAGAGCCAACAACGACCGCGCGCCCAGATGGTTGGACGCCTGCTTTTGCCAGAGCATCTGCGAACCCTCTCCAGTCCGTGTTATGCGCAACCCACCGGCCATCTTCATTCACCACTGTGTTGCATGCTCCGATCGCGCGCACATCCTCGGAAACCTCGTCAACAAATCGGAGTATCTCTTCCTTGAACGGCATTGAAACTGCGAAGCCTCGAAAATTGAGCGCTCGCAGTGGCGGGACTACTTCGTCCACTGACTCGGCCTGCATCGAAATGTAGCGAAACGATAGGTTCAAAGCCTCGAACCCAGCGTTGTGCACTCGCACTCCGAATTTAGAAGGTCGAATTGCAAGGGAACCACAAAGTCGCGGCGTTGTATTAATCATTTGCTCCTCCAGTGTGTAGCATTGATTTCTCGCGCGCCCATCACGCACAGGGGCCAGCCATTTCCGAAAAAGTTTACCTTACGGTAAGTGTTGCTCAGTCGCAATCTAAGGTCCTTCCGGACAAACGTATGGCGCGCAGGCCAACCGACGAGGATGACAGTATCGACATCCAGGAGTGCCGCACAGGCCAACGCGCTGTCGGCAACGGCCTGCGCTAGGCGTTCCAAATGCGGCTCTATAGCCCCGTCCACTCGATTGAACCAATCGACTCCGAGCGCCTTAGTGAATGCGACTCCACTGGCTACGGTATCGAGGCACCCACGTTTGCCGCATTCGCACCTGGTGCGCGAAAATGTTGTTAGGGCGTGGCCGATTTCGCCAGCAAAACCCCGCGCTCCAGCGAGCACCCTTCCTTCCGAGATGATCGCGCCGCCGACGCCTGTTCCGATGCAGATCACTAGGCTGTTCGGGGCGAGTTTAACGAATGCGTGTGCCTGCAAGGAGGCATCATTGAGCACGTGAATATCACCGCCTAGTCGGCGCACAAGCTCTGCTCGAACATCCACACCAGCGAACGGAGTGTACAACGCCTTCGCGCAATGGCCCGTTGGAGTAATAAGGCCTCCAGAACCGCAAACCAGTCTTCGCCCAGGTTCCTCTGGTTGTCCAACTACTCGCGTCGCCTCTAGAGTAAGGTCGGCGACCAGGTTCAACGCATCCTCAGCACCTCGGGGCGTTGGTTCAGTGAAGAGCGGAGCGAGTCTATTTCCTGTCGTTCCCACCTTTACATAGGTGCCACCGATGTCCACAACAAACACGGGATTGGCGTCGTGTCGCGCATTACCTGTGTTTGCGTTCATTCATTTAGTCCGTCCAGCGCATGCGCCACGAAGCCTCTAAACGCGTCTCCTAGGTCCGCATCCCGGCTAATCGCTCCAACCGCGTGGCAGACGTCGGCGGCATCGCTGCTCTGCGCGGCAGCCTTGATTTGGCTGACGACGCCGCGAGCTGTTGAAAGGTAGGCATCGAGATCCTTTATGACCTCTTCCTTCGCGCGAAGGGTCATCAGCTCGATGGACATCATCTCAACCTCATCCAAGGTCGCATCCATAGACGGAATGGATGCCAATATTGCGACACGAGCTTGGGCTTGTGACAACCCAGGCTCGTGGTTTAACGACTGAGAGGCCATGGCC
>DATEPF010000089.1:0-25542 GCA_035273325.1 Pyrinomonadaceae bacterium
TTTTATCGAAACTTGAAATGGGTCGTCGAATTGAAACGCAGATCGGAGTCGGCACAGGATGCGTGCGAGTTTTCATGTCGCCGGACGACGCCGGGGACATTGTTTCGTTTAGAGTCGCCGCGGAGCGTCTCGGCGGCTCCCTAATCATCGAGAAGGCACCGTCGGAAGTGAAACAACAGTTTGATACGTGGGGCGAATTGGGAAACAGCGCTACGTTGATGGAACGAATTAAGTACCAACTCGATCCGGACGGCATCCTGTCGCCGGGTAGATTTAGCGCCAACATTTGAATCGATAGAATTTGCCTTCAGCCCGTTCGTGTAATTGGGGGATCGTTTTTGCCGCCGCATAAAAATCTGTTCCACGAAACACACGAACAACACGAAGGTGTTTAGTTAGGTTTTTGATGCACAACAGTCGAGAGGTAATCGCATGAGATCAAAACTTCTCTTACATCCCTTAGTCACGATCGGATTACTGGTCAGTTTCAGTGTTGTTCCGGTCGCACCTCGCGTAGCAGTCGCTGCTCGGCAGCCGGTACGCGCGAAGCATGGCATCGTGGCTTCAACTAATGTAATCGCGTCTCAAGTGGGTGTGGACATTATGAAGCGCGGCGGCAATGCAGTTGATGCCGCGATTGCTGTTGCATTTGCCCTGGCCGTCACGCATCCGGCCGCCGGCAACCTCGGCGGCGGCGGCTTTATGGTGATTCGTCTCAGCAATGGGAAGACGACCGCGATCGACTACCGGGAGATGGCGCCGGCAGCGGCGACACGCAACATTTATCTCGATAAGAACGGCAATCTGATCCAGGGCGAGGGTGGTTCTCTCGTGGGCTATCGCGCTGCCGGCGTTCCTGGAACCGTACGTGGCATGGAGCTCGCGCTTAAGAAATACGGTTCGGGAAAACTGACGTGGTCGCAACTGGTCGAACCCGCCCGCCGCTTAGCTACCGAGGGATTTACCGTCACGCATTCGCTGGCACGTTCGCTGCGGGGTAACGACGATTACCTTTCGCAGTATGCAGAAACAAAACGGATCTATCTGAACAACGGGAAGTTTTACCAGGAGGGTGAACTGTTCAGGCAGCCTGATCTCGGCGCCACTTTTTCGCGCATGCAGAGACTGGGACCAAATGAATTTTACCAGGGCGAAACTGCGCGTTTGATAGCAGCCGACATGAAACGTAACAACGGCTTGATGACACTTGAAGACCTGCGAGGCTACGTGGCGAAGGAACGGCAACCGGTTCGCGGCAGTTATCGCGGTCACGAAGTGATTTCGATGCCACCCCCTTCATCCGGCGGTGCGGTTTTGATTCAGATGTTAAACATTCTCGAAGGCTACGACCTGCCCAAAATGGAAGCGTCGTCTTCCGAGCGTTACCACTTGATGACTGAGGCAATGCGACGGGCCTTCGCCGACCGCGCTGAGTTCATGGGCGATTCTGATTTCGTGAAGGTCCCGGTCGCCGGATTGATTGACAAAGAATACGCAGCGCGACTCCGTTCCACCATTGCGCTAAACCGGGCTTCCACCAGCGTTGAAGTACGGGCGGGCACGCCGGCGGGGCATGAATCTGAAGACACAACTCACTTCACTGTAGTTGATGGTCAAGGGAACGTAGTGGCGAACACGTATACGCTTAATAACTCGTACGGCTCAGCCGCAGTGGCGAAAGGTACCGGCATACTTCTGAACGACGAGATGGACGATTTCGCCGCCAAGCCCGGCACTCCAAACATGTATGGCCTCATCCAGGGCGAACGTAATGCGGTGGCGCCAAAGAAGCGACCATTATCCGCCATGACACCTACGATCGTCTTGCGTAAAGACGGCACCTTCTGGTTCACAGTGGGGACGCCGGGTGGGCCCACGATTATTAACACCGTCTTCTGTGTGATTACTAATGTGGTCGATCACGGTATGAATATCCAACAAGCAATCGACTTCCCACGTATTCATCATCAATGGCTGCCGGATGAATTGGTTTTTGAACCATACGGCTTGTCGGGGGACACGCAGAAAGCTTTGACCGCGATGGGTCATAGACTGGGCCGCGCCAGATATCTGGGAGACGCGGAAGGAATCATGATTGAAGAGAAGACCGGAATCCGTCTGGGCGCGACTGACCCGCGAAGGAGCGACGGTCCTGCGGTGGGTTATTAGTTTTTGCGAGACATGCCAAAAAGCACTCAGAAAGTTGAAATGGACCGAGGGCTAAGGTCGCATGTATTGGTGGCCGTCTGGGGCGTCGTAATCCTGGCCGGGTTCATTGGGATTTTATGGCTGAGTTACCGCGTGCAGCGCAATATGCACCCGGCTGAATACGAAGGGGTGGTTGTTGAAAAGTGGGCCGATTATCAGGAAACCGAGCAAGGATCCCGGCCTTATTTTAGACTTATGCTGGAGCTGGAGAACGGTCAACAACTCACTATCGGCGTTCAACGGGATTTGTTTAACCAGGCAAGGGTAGGGTCGAGAATTCGCAAAACTTCAGAAGGCATCCAACTCATGCAGGCTGCCACAGATAAAACGGGTTAGCCGACAGGGATCCCCGATCATTCATTTGTCATTCCAATTCACATCTCAACTTGCCGCGGAAGAACAGAAGCTGCTCGCCTGCATTCACTGCGGGTTGTGCCTCGAAGCGTGTCCCACTTACGTAGTTACGGGGGATGAAAACGATGGACCACGCGGCCGTCTCTACCTGATGCGCGCGGTTGGTGAAGGCCAGCTCGCCAACGATTCGAAAGCGTTCGAAAGGCATGTAGACCGGTGTTTGGGTTGCCGGGCTTGCGAGCAGGTGTGCCCAGCGGGCGTCGAATACGGTCAGTTGTTGGAAGCCGCACGAGGAGACTTGTTCACTGACGGTCCACCTCGCGGTTTTAGTTATGGCGTACTGCGTTTACTGCTGAAATATGTTTGGTTACACCCGTCGCGTTTGAAATTGTTCTTCACGGCAACCAGGTTATTTCGAAACTCGGGGTTGGCACGTCTGCTGCTAAAGTCGCGGCTGCCGGGACTGATTTCGCGTCGCGCGGAATTTGGACTGGCGTTGCTGGTGAGCTCTTCTCGTGCATCGCGCGTTGACCGACAAGTGGTTACAAACAACACCGCTGGCGCCGGTCAAGCAACGATGATGTTCACGGGTTGCGTCGGCGAAGGTTTGTTCGAAGGCATTAACGAAGCCACTACACGTGTGCTGGCGGCTAACGGGTGGGCGGTGTCGGTTCCTGAACGTCAGGTGTGTTGTGGGGCGCTGCACGCGCACGCCGGAGACCTTGAAGGAGCACGCACGCTGGCCAAAAGGAATATCGAAGCATTTGAGAATGGCGCGGGTTCCATCATTACGAATGCGGGCGGATGCGGGGCAATGCTGGTTTCATACGGTCACCTGCTGGAACGCGATGAACAATTTGCCAGTAGAGCACGCAAGTTCAGTGGACGCGTACGTGACGTCAGTCAGCATTTGGAAACCGCGACTGTCAAAACCGGCGCCTCTGTTTCCAACGAGAAGACTACCTACGACGCATCATGCCACCTACTGTATGGGCAACACGCCGGACAGGCCCCGTTAAATATGCTGGCGGCGGTTGCTGATCTTAACTTTGTGAAACTCGAAGGATCCGAACGTTGCTGTGGCGGCGCCGGAATTTACAATCTGCTGGAACCTGACTTATCCCGGCGAGTGCTTGAGGAAAAGTTACACCATCTCGAAAGCACCGGTGCGACTGTTCTCGCCACCGGCAACGCGGGATGCCAGATGCAAATCGGCGCAGGCGCACTATTATCCGGCATGGATCTAAAGGTCTGCCATCCAATAGAGTTGTTGGATCAGGCTTACGAACAAGCCGGGTTTTATGAAGAATCGTAGCAGGATCGCGGCTTTGCCGCGTTCGGTGCGGTAAGGCTCCGCCTTACCGTAAACCTTCCCCTGAAAACGGCGGCGAGGCTCAGCCTCGCCGCTTCTTCGTAGTAAATCTGACGAAAAGGCGAAGCCTTTTCGCACCGGATGCGGCTAAGCCGCCCTTCGCCATCATGAATAAACCACTTCCCCGCCGATCATCGTGAATCGCACTTGACCGGCATCATCCAGGGCAACGAGATCCGCGCGCTTACCTTCTTCAATTGAGCCGCATTCGTTTTCGATCTCCAACAATCGCGCCGGATTAGTGGAGCTGATTCGTGCGAGATCAACTTCAGCGACGCCAAGACTGCTCATCAGCCGTACGGCATCGAGCATCGAGATTACCGACCCCGCGATGCTCCCATGCTGATTACTCGTACGGCCACCTTTCACGGTTATCGACTCGTTCCAAATGTGGTAAACACCGTCGCCGAGACCTGCGGCGGCGATCGCATCACTAATCAGCACCAGTCGTTGAGCGCCTTTGATCTTCATCAAAATCTGAAGTGTCCGCGGGTCAAGATGAATACCGTCTGCAATGACATCGCACGTAACGACGTCGTTTAATAGCCCCCAACCTACTGGCCCGGGGGAGCGGTGATGAAGGGGAGCCATTGCGTTCATGAAGTGCGTCATGTGCCGCGCCCCCACCGAGCGCGCCTGATCAAGCACATCGAAGTCCGCTCTCGTATGTCCGATCGAAACGATCCAACCTCGTCGTGTCAGCTCAGCGATCAATTCGATTCCACCAGTAACTTCCGGCGCTACAGTCATTAAGTGCTTCCCTGAAAACCGGCGCAGCACAGGTAAGTCGTCAATGTTATCCACGACGGCATACGTGCGAAAGAATTGAGAACGCAGCGCGCCACATTGTGCGGCGTTGACGAATGGGCCCTCGTAGTGGACGCCGAGAACGCGCGCTCCTTCGCTAATACTGTGCGCCTCTTCAATGGCTGCAACCGCACGCTGATATTCCTCGACGGGGCCGGGCACCAAAGTAGGCATCCACCCCGTCACTCCCTGAGCGGCCAACCATACTGAGGCCCGCGATAGCTCTTCCGCGCTCGCCTCCATGGTGTCGATGCCGTCGGCGCCGTGAATGTGTACATCAATAAACCCGGGATAAATCGTTAGGTCGCCGGCATCCAGGACTTCGTCTTCGGATTCTAAGGACGGCTGTTCAAAACCAATGGACGAGATCCGGCTGCTGTCGATGCGGAGCCAGCCGTCAACGACGCGGTCAGGGAGAACCAGCTTCGCACCTTCAACGAGGTATCGCTTTTTTGCAGTCATTTGATAAGTGAAATGCCCGCAACGCGTTGGCGCTGCGGGCATGCTAGTTAACAGCTACCGACGTACGTAACTAGAAAATAAACTTCAACCCCAGCTGAATCGTGCGCGGGTCTCGGACCGCTGTGACCGCACCGAAGTTAGCAGCCGTACGGTTCACGCTGAGCGTCCTGAAGTTCGTGTGATTGAAAACGTTGAAAGCCTCGCCGCGCAACTGCAACCGCGTGACTTCGCCAAACCGGAAAATCTTAGTCATAGTGAAGTCAACGCGATAGGTTGGTGGTCCATTGATAACGCCACGACCCGCTGTTCCGGGAACGTTCGGGATATTTGTGGCTGTAGTTGCGGGATTCGGTGCGAAGCACGCAGTATTGAAGTACTGCTGCAGAGTTCCTGCGCCACCTACGTTTGGATCGCACAAGAGGTTAGGCCGGGCGCCCGCAATTGCCGCAGGGATAAAGCCGAGGCCTGCCGCATCAAACGTTGAAGTGGTGGCCGTAAACGGCAGGCCAGACTGCATCGTGACGATGCCGGACGCTTGCCAGCCGCCCAGGACCTTGCCGCTGAAGCCCTCACCCTTGGTGAAGAACGGAATCTCATAAATGTAGTTGGCCGAGAACACGTGACGACGATCCAGAGTGGCGCGACTGTACTCGCTCTGTATGTCCGCAGTGTTTTGCGGCGCGTTAGAACGGTCGTTCTGGCTATCTGTCAGGTTCTTGGACCACGTGTAGGCCACATTCACCTGATTGACGCTGGCAAACCGGTGCTGACCGAAAAACTGCATGCTGTGATAGTTCGAGTTGAACCGCGGTTGCAGCATTGTGATTGAGCGATAACCACGGAACGGCCGGATCTGGTCGACGAGGTTAGTAGCTGCCGTTGAAAAGAATGCAGTACCGGGGACCAGACACGGCACCAGGGTTACACCCGGCGTTGCGAACGTGTTGCTACCGGGCGCGCACTGCGAGGTCAAAGCCTGATTCGGGGCGAGTTCATTAATCTCGACCACTCCGATTAGGTGCGTTCCTTTCGAACCGTAATACCCAAGAGTAAATACGGTGTTGCTGGTCAACTGGTGCTGAACATCGAGCGACCAGTGCTGCATGTAAGGAGTTTTCCAGTCTGTGTCCATGCCGCGAATCGTCGAGGCAGCCGCTGACGGCGGTGATGTAGTTCCGGCGCCGGGGTTGTCCAGACGAGTATTAGTAATGGTGAAGTTTTCCTGGTAAGGCGGGTTTAGTCCGACAATCTGCAATGCAAACCCGCTCAGGAACTGCTCATGGAAAATACCGTAGCCCGTTCGCACCGCAGTCTTTCCTTTACCAAACGGATCCCAGGCGATACCGAAACGAGGCGCGAAGTCCTTGTTTGGCGTCTTGGCGATCTCATCCCCAAACGGTGAAACGGAAGGGGTGCAGTTGACCGCTGTCTGGAAGTTTTGCGAGTTGACGAACATGCCATTACAGAAATTACCGGTGCCCGCGACACGATTACCGGCGCCAGTCACCCGGGGTGCGCTGGCAGGGTTGTAGAGCGCAGGATCAAAGTTTGACAGACGACCATTCCGGTCGTTGGGTTGACCAAACCGCGAATAACGAACGCCCAGGTAAAGCGTCAGCCCTGGCCGAGCGCGCCATTCGTCCTGTACGAAAGCTTCGATGTTCGCCTGACGGAAGTCGGCAGTGTAATCGAATTTACCCTGGACAAAGGTGGCCGCGTTTCCGACGAGGAAGTTGGCCCAGCGCTGCAAGTTTTGATTTAACGTACTCGCCGTGACTCCGGTAGGTAACGTGGTACCGAAGGTAGTAAAGATTCCCTGATTTGCGCCGGTGGCATCGCCGACCAGAGCGTTCTCATTTTTCCGATACTTCGAATAGGCACCGCCGTATTTGAGGGTGTGGTTTCCGCTGACCTGCGTCAGGCTTCCACCGAGGTTGTGCTTGTTTGAGAAGTTGTCGTACGGCCCAAAGCTGGTTAGACCGCTGAACCCATGACCCGAAACCGATGTGATGCGATCTCGAGTATTCGCGAACGGCAAGATTACAGGGTTTGTAGACTGGAGCAACGACAGAAGTCCGGTGTTCTGGCTGAGAATGGCGCCAAACGAATAAGCGTAACGTCCCTCAACAACCATTTTCGGGCTGAGCGAACCAGTCAACTGAAACCCGTGAGTTTTACCCGGGGAATTCGTTTGAGTTTCGGCAACACCAGGCATGCTACCGCCGCTGGAGAAAAGTGAATTCACGTCCACTGTCGGAATCTTGTCGTTCTCAAAGCGGTAAAACGTCGACCATGAATCGTTGAAGCTATGATCTATCTTCAAGATCTCCTGACGAAAATCGGCAACGTTGATAGCCGCAGATGTCAATGTAAAGTTCGGGCCATTTGGCTGAGGCAACTTGTTGTATATCTGCTCAATGTACGATCTTGCGGCAGGGTTCAACAATGCGGCCGGCAGCGGAGTGCCTGCGGGCAAAATGTTGGCCCCGGTGCAGGTCGCACCCGCCACGTCGTTACGATTTATACAAACCGGAATTGGGAAAATCCCTTGTCGCAGGTTCGCATTCGGTACCGTTGACACGAGCGTTGGAAAGCGCCGGTCACGACGCTGTTCCTCCGAGAAAAAGAAGAAAGTTCGATCAACTTTTCTGAACGCAGGGCCTGAGCCTTCCCCAAAGTTGGGGAAGTAGATCGGCCCACCGATAGTTCCGCCGAAGTTGTGATAGCGGAACGGGCCTCGTTTCGCCTTACCATTTTCATCGCGTCCGAAAGGTGGATTAGGGTTGGCGTTGGTTAAAAAGTCGTTAGCGTTTAATTTCTCATTACGCCAAAACTCAAAAAGTGACCCATGAAAGTCCTGACCACCGGAACGGGTGATGATGTTTACTTGACCGCCGCCGCTGTTGCCGGTTTCTGCCGGATAGAGACTGCGCAAAACTCTAAACTCACCAATCGAGTCGACGCTGGGATACGCCTGAATCGTAAGGTTTGAACCACGGTCAGTGATGTCGGCGCCGTCCACCAGAAATGTATTTGAACTGCTGCGCGCACCATTAACGGAGATGTTGACTGTATTGGCCTGCCCCGCAGGGTTGGTGGTGCCCACATAAACCTGATCCGCCAGGTCATTTGAAACGCCCGGCGCTAACGTCACGAGCTGAACAAAGTTGCGGTTGTTTACCGACAACTCACGAACCTGATCACCGCTGACAACCGTCGATGCCGTGGCTGTTGAAAGCTCAACCGCTACTTGATCCGCCGCGACCGTGACGACCTCAGCGATGTTTCCTGCTTCCAAAACAACGTTCAGGTCGCGCCGCTGGTTAACGTCCAACTTAAGATCTGTCTGCAGCGATTTTTTAAAGTTGGGAGCTTCCACGGAAACCGTGTAGTTGCCGGCCGGCAACAACGTCAGTGTATATTCGCCTGCATCTCCCGTGGTCACGGTGCGGACAACAACGTTTTTGTCGATGTCCGTGGCGGTTACTGTCGCGCCAGCCACAGCTCCGCCCGCCGCATCAGTCACCGTTCCGGCGATGGTGCCCGTGATTTCCTGGCCGAATGCAATGGAACTCATTGCAAACAAAAACACAGTGATAACCAATAGGGGGATTCTGAAATACTTAGTCATGGGTTTCCTCTCGATACTCAAAAATGGAAGCTGAAGGTGTTTCTGGCTCGCTGGAGAATCCGATTTATACACCCGCGCACAAAATGGGACAAGATGTTTACTAGTGTTCTGCAGCAAAGCGACACTGAACAGTGTCACCTGTCGCCGGTTGGAGAATGACTCGAAAGATTAAATGATCAGCGACTGCTTCGCAACAGACCCTCAGATTTTTTCTAAATGACTCCGGCTTGCCTCAAAAGTCGAGTGCAACATGTTTCGTGTCAGTTATGCGTTTCGTGCAATTCGTGGCCGCTTCTTACGCTGCCTAAAAACCCATCCACGAATTGCACGAAACACACGAACTAATACCGGTAACATCCGAATGAACCCGGCCGCTTTCACGACCGGGTTCTTCAACATTCAATAGCCTAACAAGCAACCTCTTCTGCTGTCCTTAGAAGAGGAACCTTACTCCTAACCGCACTACTCGCGGTGATTGGAACAGGTGTGGCAACCCGTAACGAACGTCGCTCCTGTCCTTTTGCGAATTAATTCTCGCCAGGATTGCCGGTAACAGCGTGCCGCCGGTCAGACCGTTCGCGTAATTGACTTGGCTGAGTCCAAGGGCAGCTGCATTTACCGGAGCAGTGCTTGGGTTCATCGTGGTATAGACGCCGGTCACCGTTCGCTGATCAAAAAGGTTCAGGAAATTCAGATCGAAAGCAACTGTGTATCGATCGTCATTTCCCATTCTCATTCGGTGAGTCAGGTTGAAGTCGGTCTGGGTAAACATTGGACTGCGACCCAGGTCGCCGCGACCCAGCAAAATCTGCGGTGTGATAGTAGAGGCACCGAAGATAGTCGTAGTTTGCGGCTGACCGGAAGTGACGGTCTGGAACCCTGAGAACTCGGTCGAATGATTCTTTCTTCCAAACCAATCCAGAATATACGCACCGAAGATGTTGAACACGTGTGGCCTGTCCGTTTGGAGTCGACCATTGTCTTTTTCACCAGTCGCCGTGAAGCCGATGAACGGCAAGTCGAACGCTCGGCTTACTCCTGGCGCCAGTCGTCCTTCCACAAGGTGCGGTTCGTCGGAACTGGTAAGGCCGGAGTAATTACCGAACAAGCGGCTGAACGTGTAGTTTGCGTTGAAATACCAGTTGTTGGTCAAACGCTTGTCAAACACCACTTCGAAACCGTCGTAACGACGTTGTGGTCTGGTCGACTTAAGATAACCAAGCGCCTGCAACGTTTGCAGATGCAGGCCCTTGCCCGGGTTTCCGATGATGTAGGCTTCGCTGCCTGCGGCATTGATAATGCCGGCGTCTTCGACAGCTTCATCTACGTTCTTATAGGTGTAACGCAGGCGTAACAAGTAGTTGGTAAACAACTGCCGTTCCATTCCGACCGTGAACTCGGTCTGCCGAAATGGATCAAGATTCGGGTCGACTGCGCCGTTCAGGAATGCGGAGGCACCCGGCTCGTTGGCGTTTACCCGGAGGTTCTTCTGGCATCTGCTACGTGCGCCCGAAGCGATGAAGCCGGTTGTCGGACAAACACTTGGTCCAGTAAAGCCGCCAAGGACGCTTCCGATGTTGAAAGTTGCCACCGTGTCGCCGGGGAATATCTCGAAGTAGTCTTCGAGGAAAATATCGCCACCGAACAATCCACGCGGTAAAGCAAACTTGACGCGGTCGAAGAACCGGCCGTAGCTTGCGAAAACTTTTGTGGTCCCGTTGCCAGTAAGATCGTAAGCGAAGCCCAATCGCGGAGCGATCTTGTCGCCCCAGCCAAAGTTTACGGCACTCGGAAATTGATTAAACGACGGCAGATCTTCTTTCTCAATGCGCACGCCAAGATTCAAGGTCAGACGGCTGGTCGGCTGGTACTTGTCCTGGATAAAGAGGCCTTGGCTCAGATTGGAGCCCATACCGTTGGTCCCAGTTCGTCGGAACGAGCCTGAACCGACTGCGCCGGGCGTGGATGTAACATTTCCACCAATCAGCGTTGAGATCGAGGTTCCATAATTAAATGACAGACGACCGACAGTTGAGTTACCAGACTGAACATCGTTGAAGATAGTGAAACGTTGATATCCGCCTCTCAGTTCATGCTGTCCGCCGGCATTGAAAATGTAAGCTCCGGAAACCTCGTAAGCCTCGCGAACCGAAACGTCTTTTCTGGTAATCAGGTTGGCGCCAGTGGTGGCGCAGGGGAAGGCGGCGTTGAGAGTGCCGCAACTAAAAATCTGAACAGTCTCAGGAATGAAATAGTTCCCCAGCTTTTCATTGAGGAACCCGCGGTTATATCGGCCATCGACGATGAACTTGCTGGTAACCGTGTACACGCCGGAAAGAGTTACCAGATTCGAGTTCTGACGTCCGCCTTGTCGATTTGTAAATTGATTTCCACGCAAGATGCCAACGCCGGGTCCGAAGTTGGCCGTCGGCACATTGTTGAAACCAATGGCAGACGAACTGACGTTTGAGAAACTTGTCGTCGGTACACTGCCATCATCAATCACCGGATTCCAAAGGTACGTACCCGTAAGGCGCAGGGCATTAAACGGATTCGCATCGATTCGTCCAAACGCGTATTCATACCTGCGGTGTCTGCTGTAAGCTTCCGACGTGATCAACGTGCGTTGAGCTGCCGGCAGGTTCGTATAATATTGGGTCCGGACGTCGGTGTTGAAGATTTGCGGAGTGTAACTGGTAAAGAACCAGATCCGGTCCTTCATTATTGGTCCACCCAAATTCGCAGTTGGAAAATAGTTTGTCCCATCTGCCTTCAGTGGATTGAAATATTCGGCGGTCTGAGTGAAGTTTCCGGCGCCCACAGAGCCCGTGGTAAATCGCGTGAGCAACGGACGCCCTTTGCCGGCCAGCCCAACCGGCTCGAGCTGAATACCAAATTCGCCGTGGAATTCGTTGCTGCCGCCGCGTGTGGCTACACTCACTACGCCGCCCGTCGCACCACCATAGATTGCATCGAACCCGCTCGACTTCACTTGAACTTCCTGAACCAGTTGCGTCGGAACATTGTATGTTTCGTTGAGCGTGCCAGTTCGATAGTTCGTTACTTCCTGACCATCGATAACGAAAACGTTTTCACCGCCCGAGGCTCCGTCAACCGAAAAACCACCAGTGCGGGTTTCAGGCCGGGTGCCCGGTATAGTTTTCAACAGGCCCGTGAAGCCGGTGCTCTTCGGAATCAATTCGATCTCCTGAGCACTGATACTGGTCTGGATGGCGTTGCTGGTCGCGTCAAGCACCATAGTTTCAGACGAGATAATGTCGACCGTGGTGACCGTGCTCCCCAGGCTCACGGTGATCGCGAGCTGCGTCGTCTGACCAATGTTGACGGTGACGTTCTCATACCGCGCCTCGCCAAAACCACCGGCAGCCGTCGTTACTACGTCATACAGTCCCGGCGGAACTGAAAGCACCCGGAAGGTACCTTCTTCGTTCGTTGTGACTGTCTGTCTAAATCCTGACCCGATACCCGTCGTGGTCGTGCCGCTGGCGGCACTCTTGGCGCTCGAGATCGTAATAGTCACATTGGGCACCAGCGCGTCATTCGGATCCTTAACGGTGCCTTCGATGTTGCCGGTGGTTTCCTGACCAAAGGCAACGGCAGCCAAACACATGACAAGCGACAACGTGAGTGTCGCGTATCTAATCGTTTTCATTGGTGTGCTCCTCATCAGACGGGTAAATCACGATCATGGAGAGGTCGCTTAAGTATGCGGGCGCAGCTAGCGACACTCCCGGGACCACGATTGGGAATGCAATTAAACGGACTACAAACTTTGGGTTTGTATCATCCTCAAATTGTTTGGTGTGGCGCCGAAGGAACCCTGACGCCTATGATTCTTTTTGGAAACCGGCGCGCATTATACCCGCTTTGTTAAATAAGAAAAACTAAAGATTCTTATTGTTGACATAAGCATAAGTAATCGCACCTGGCTGCAAAAAGGGACGCGAAGGCCGCGCCCCATGTTCGAAACCTGACCCTGTGTTCGTTTTAGTTTACGGCGGCGGAAACTTCCGGCAGATACGCTTCGCACACGCCATCGAGAAATGACCAGAGCGCTTTCGCAGATTCCCGTGCCGAGTCAATTGCCGCAAACTGATCTTCTGGCGTCTGACATTTATCACTCAGAATCTGTTTTGCGGTTTGCTGGTGCAACACATCGATGTCTTCGTGCACTCTGAAAAATGACACCGCCCGTTCGCTTTCAATTCCGTAAAATTTCTTGAGACCATCACGCTTGGTGCGCGCTACTTCCGGAATCTGAGACTCATAGGCGTACAGGGCAGCAAGTCCGCGGCGGAAGTCGTCACTTTGCGTCAGCGTCTTCAACCGTCCGACAGATGCTGCTGTCGAAGGAAGAAGTTCAGCCGACTTAACGTCATCGCGCGACGCACCGACGCCTTCAGCAAAGCGGAGCCAGAGCTCCGGATGATTTTCCGTTCCCCGCTCTTCTTCGATCAGGTTCTCCAGCAGTTCCTGACGAAGAGCAACGTCATCGCAGCGCGAGTGGACCGCGCTGACATAGGTCGGAAATGCGCTAACGTGTGCGTAATACTGCTTTGCATAGTCAGCCAGTATCTCCTGACTCAGCTTGCCTTCCGTCCAGGCGACGTAAAAAGGATGCTTAAGCATCGAGTACTCCATCACGGCCTGTGACAAGGCAGTTTCAAATGCTGCACGGGACATGGGAAGGTTCGCGTGTGACATGTAAATCCTCCGGTGATTAAGTGCCTGATTTCGAGCGCGCATTATAGCCGTTGCGCAACTTTGTGACTAGACGACAGAGATGCGCCGGGTCCATGCACCGCCGCGCCGGGATGCACGCCGGTCATCGCGCCTCTGGCCAAAACCACCTGACCATTAACCATGACGTAATCGATGCCGGCCGGATACTGATGTGGTTGCGTAAAAGTAGCGCGATCAGAGACGGTTGCGGCGTCAAAGATGACGACGTCCGCTACAAACCCTTCTCGTAAGATTCCGCGGTCGCGTAGTCCGAATGTCTGGGCCGGCAACGAACTCATCTTCCGGATCGCGTCCTCGAGCGTGATGATTTTTAACTCGCGCACATATCTACCCAACACGCGCGCGTTATTACCATAGCCGCGCGGATGAGGAATACTTTCATCGATCTGCCGGACGCCGCTATCCGATCCAATCATCGTAAAAGACTCACGCATGATTCGCTGCACATCGTCTTCGCTCATTCCGTGATAGACCATGCCCGCGCCACCTGATTCGAACATCGTTACAATTTGTTCGATCTGGTCCTTAAGATCCTTCTTTCCGCGCACGAGTTTGGTGACCTCAACGATCGATTTTCCATTAAACGACTTATCCGCATCGTAACTGGCCACCATCGCATAGGAATAATCTTTGAAGCCGCTGCGTTTGAGACTTTCCTTCATCTCGTCGGCAACGCGTTGGCGGGTTTCTTTGTCTGCCAATCGCTTTTTCGCCTCTTCAAATCCGCCCGCACGCACCCACGTCGGTAATCGGGCATCGAGCGAAGTTGAACTGGCGGTATATGCGTATTGGTCGACTGTAACCGATAAACCGCGACCGCGTGCGTCCCTAATTAACTGCAGCGTTGCGGGCGTTTGTCCCCACAGCTTCTTGCTGCTGATCTTGAAATGCGAAATATCAACAGGCAATCCAGCCTGCTCTCCTATTTGAATACTTTCCCGGACAGCTTCTAAAACGTGTTCACCTTCGCTGCGCATGTGAGTCACGTATAAACCGCCGTGGCGCGCGACCACGCGGGCCAGATTCACAATTTCGTCCGTCTTCGCGAAGGTGCCAGGCACGTAGATCAACCCGGTCGACAGACCGAGGGCGCCTTCCTTCATCGCGCGTTCAATCAGCCCCTCCATCAGTTTGAGTTCGTCAGGCGTGGGCGGACGGTCTTCAAGATTCATGACGCGACGTCGCACGGATCCATGCCCTACTAGGGTCGCGAGATTCACCGTGGTAGGACGAGCGGCAACGCGTCCGAGAAATTCCGCGACGTCGGTTGTGGAAGTCCCGCAGTTTCCGGTAACGAGAGTGGTAACTCCCATACGTACAAAGTTCTCAGCGGCGGGGAGACTGAAGATCGATTCGGCGTGCGTGTGAACGTCGATGAAACCGGGAGCTACGATGCGATCCTTCGCATCGATAATGGTTTTCGCTGCTGCCGGATTAATTCGGCCTATGCGGACAATGCGACTATTGCGGATACCTATGTCGGCCCGAAACCACGGATTGCCTGTGCCGTCGACGATACGACCGTTAGTGATGACTACGTCGTAGAGCACTTCGGGAACGGCGGTCGTACCTTGTCTTACACCCGCTGCCGCCATCGTTGCGAAAAGTATTAGTGCAACTGCTGTTCGACGTGCGTTTTTCATATACAGTTTTGTGAGGCCAACTTATTTCGTGTTGTTCGTGTGCTTCGTGGATCGCTTTTCTCGTAGCATAAAGAACGATCCACGAATTAACACGAACTAATAAAGGAGCACTTTCGCGCGTGCTACGCGAAACTCTTCCAGCTTCGTATTCCAGGATCGGGCGATCTCCTCAGCTGATTCTCCTCGTTTCAATCTTTCCAGAGTGTCCGAATTGACCAGGAGTCGAAGATAGCTGTCGATCTTCCATTCCGCCGGGTAAAGCCTGCGTAAGGCAACCGCTATCTCAATACCATTCATCACCGGCCGGAAACGGGAGCGGTCAGTGACGATGATGTTAATGCCACCGCACTGTTCATCCTTAAACACAGACGCCTTGGGAGTAAACTTCACCGGCACAAAACGAACGCCTGAAATTCTTCGTGCGTTTAAATGTGCTGCCAGTTCCTGGCCGTCTATCCAGGGAGCTCCCACCACTTCGAACGGAGTGTCGGTGCCACGTCCAACCGAGACGTTCGTCGTTTCCAGTAAGCCGATTCCCGGATACAGCGTCGCTTCAGTCAAACTTCTCATGTTTGGCGACGGGTTAATCCAGGTGAGGTTGGTTTCATCAAGCCACATAGACCGTCGCCAACGGTCCATTTTGATAACGCGCAGATCGGCGCCAATCTTTCGTTGTTCATTAAATAAAAGACCAAGCTCGCCAATGGTCATGCCGTGTCTGACGGGAATTGTGTGATAGGCAGTGAACGATGGTTTGTCGGCATCGCCCACCGGACCTTCCACGTCTGCGCCAGTGATCGGGTTTGGCCGGTCCAAAACGAAAATAGGAATTCGCGCTTTGGCCGCCTCTTCCATTACATAACCCAACGTGGAAATGTATGTGTAGAACCGCGCGCCGACATCCTGTATGTCAAACACCAGGGCATCGATGTCCTTAAGGTGTTCACCTTTCGGCCGGCGCGATTCGCCATAAAGGGAATAAATGGGCAGTCCGGTTTGCTCGTCTCTAGAATCCGAAATCTTATCGTCGGCCAGACCCCGAATGCCATGCTCCGGCGAAAACAGCGATACCAGTTTCACGTTCAGTGCCTTGTGTAAGACATCAATGGTCGCGCGGCCAGAGCGATCGCGGCCTGTGTGATTTGTGATCAACCCGATTCGCTTTCCGGAAAGTTGTTTGAAGCCGTCGCGACTCAGCACATCGATACCTGTCAGCACCTGTTCGTCGACGGTGGTTGTCTGCGAAGCCGCCAGAGATTGTTCTCTGGTAAACGTAAAGCGCGCGACATCCCCAGTTAAGTCTTCGTAGTATTCCTTAAGTTGCAGCCGCGCGGCTGCTGCCGCAGCGACGTCGGTTAGTGAAGCTGCTGCAATCGTGGCGACCTTTCCGCGTAAGGGTCCAACATCGCCTTTGCCGTCCGGGTGCACACGATTACTTAAGAAGATCACAAACATTCTGCTGGCCGGGTCAAGCCACATCGAAGTGCCGGTGAACCCGGTGTGTCCAAAAGAACCCAGCGGGAAGAGATCGCCACGGTTAACAGAAAAACTCGAGTTGATGTCCCAACCTAACCCGCGCGTCCAGGTTTCAGTCACGAAACGAGGCCGCGTCATCTCAGCCACGCTCAACGGACTAAGAATTCGTACGCCCCGATAACGGCCGCCGTTTAAGATCATTTGTCCGTAGATCGCCAGATCGTCCGCTGTTGAAAACAACCCCGCGTGTCCCGCTACTCCATCCATACGAAATGCCGTTGGATCGTGGACCTCGCCACGAAGCCATCGCTCGCCATCGGTGTCGCCGTCCTGCGGGCTATCGCCGAGGTAAGTCCGCTGAGCCCGTCTTTTTTCTGTCGGCGCGATGCGCGCGCGCAATGCGGCGTTGGGACGAAACCCCGTGTTGCGCATCCTCAGGGGCGCGAAGATGTTCCTCCGCGCAAACTCATCCAGCGGCAGGCCGCTGACACGACGCACAACTTCACCCAAAGCGATGTACCCGATGTCGCTGTAGACGAAGCGAGCGCCCGGTGGATACCGCAGAGGTTCGCCCGCCAACCTTTTGATAGCTTCATCGTAGCCGGTCCAACGGTATTTCAAATTGAAGTCAGGCGCGTAGCCGGAGCGATGCGTAAGAAGCAGTTCGATCGTGATGCGCTCGCGTTCCGGTCCCTTCAATTGAGGAATGTACTTCGAGACCGGATCACTCAAGCGGACTTGCCCTCGCTCGACCAGCATCATGATGCTGGTGGCAGTCGCCACGACTTTAGTCAAACTGGCAACGTCAAAAATTGTGTCGGTGGTCATCGGCTCGATTGCCGGTTCAGTCGCGCGCGACCCATACGCTTTACGCCAGGCGATTTGGCCGTTGCGACCAACAAGGACGACGGCGCCGGGAAGATGGCGCTCGGCGATTCCGTCGTTGACTGCGGCATCGATCTTTTGAAGTTGACTGACGGATAAAGAAGCTACGCCACGTGTCGCACGCTGTGCGCCCCCGGGAGTAGTGGATGTCATCAACAAGACGACAGACAATATTAATTTAGGCGTCGTAAAATTCAGATCCGCCGCTTTCGTGTGATTTCGTGTCGTTCGTGGATCGTTTTTTAAGCTACATAAAACCAATCCACGAATTACACGAAACAACCTGAAGGGTCCTGAGTTCGACCTCTGACCCAAAAACATTGATTTATGAAGTTGTAAGTTTGGCATTAGGAAAGCAATCACGATCACGTACGCAACATTACTTCGCTCGAATCACCTGTATCCCCGTGCCGCGCGGGTAAAGTCCCGGCAACGAAATCGGCAGTTTCCCAGTGATGTCAATCTCTCCCAGCAACGCGCGGGCGGATGCTTGCTGCAGGCTGGGCATATCGCCATAAGCAACGAGATACGTGTGAAACTCCGGAAAGCTTTGCAGCAGGTAAGGGTTACCAAAACTAATTCCAACCACGGGCGCTTTTTTCTTTAACAACGATGACAGTGCTTTCGCGCCAGGCTCAGGAAGGCCTACGCTGCGCACCTGTCCGGTCCGTACGCGACCATACAGGGACGCGATCACGACGTCGGCGCTTTTGGCTTTGTCGAGTGCGTTTTCGATTTCGGCTTCAGACGATCGATCGTCGAGCACGACTGTTTCGAATTTCCGCCCACGCGCCGCCATCGTACTAACGAACGTATTTGCCACCCACAAACGGTCGTCGCCGTTGGTAATGGCGAGATTAAAAATCCGGGCGTCTGGTTTCAGCTTAGTGAGTGGAACCAGATTTCGTTCGTTGCGAACCAAAGTAACTGCATGTTCGGCAATCTCGCGGGCCAACGCATTAACATCTTTTGCAGACACGATGCGATCGAGTTCATCCACCGGAGCCATTCGTTGGCTGACCAATCCAAGGTCGTATTTCGCGGCCATAATCTTCCGCGCCGATTCTTCAATTCGTTTTTCAGTCAGCCGTCCGCTCTTTACAGCTTCGCTAACGCCGCGAAATGCCGCGTCGTTGTCTGCTGGTTTCAGAAGCATGTCAGCCCCAGCTTCGAGCGCTCGCACAGCCGCTTCGTCTTGATTGAAGTAAATTGTCAGCCCGCTCATGCTCATGGCGTCTGTGACAACCATGCCGCGAAAACCAAGATCGTTTTTCAGCAATCGACCGATAACTGGCGATACCGTAGCGGGCGTTGACGCACTGGCAGCAACGATCTCACCATCGGCATCAGTGTCGATTGGCCCAATACGACGTTCACGAGGCAGGGGCTTTACCGCCGTCGGGTCAATTTGCGGCAACCCGACATGGGCCACCATCACTGCGCCAATTCCGGCATCGATAGTGGCCTTGAAGGGAACAAGCTCAACAGTATTAAGCCGCTCTCGTCCCACATTGATTTCTGGAAGACCGCGATGCGAGTCAACGGCGGTATCACCATGTCCAGGGAAATGTTTTGCGGTAGCAATCACGCCACCTTTCTGAGCGCCATCGGTGAAGGCTGCGGCAAATCGCGCCACTGATAGCGGATCCTCGCCGTATGACCTGACATTGATCACGGGATTGGCTGCATTGTTGTTTACATCAACAACCGGTGCATAAATCTGGTGAACACCCATCGCTCGTGCTTCGCGAGCAGTGATCTGGCCCTGACGCCTGGCGTATTCAGGATTACCGGTTGCTCCCACCGCCATGTTCCAGGGGAAGTTAACGGTGTCGTCGAAACGCATTCCCGAACCCGCTTCCAGGTCTGCAGAAATTAACAGCGGATACTTCGCAAACTGCTGCATTCGGTTCATCAAAACTACTGATTCGTAGACTGGCCCACGAAACAAAATGATCCCACCGACGTGGTTCTGTTCCACTTGCCGCTTCAACTCTCGAAACGCGTCACTGTCCTGATTGAGAAACGTAGCGTTAACCGCAACCGAAATTAACTGACCGATCTTCTGATCCACGGTCATCCGTTTTAGTTCTTTATCAGCCCACCGCAGCGCACCCACAGAGGGTTTGACTGAGTACGGCTTGGGAACCTTGCTACTAACCTTTAACGCAGCATCTGCCCCTGCACTGGACACAGGCAGGGGTCCGTTTATCACCGCGAGAAAGACGATCAAGGCCAGCAGTGATCGCAAGGGAAAATTACGAGACATCATTTCAATATTATCTCCAGGTATTAATCCACGACCGCCCTGGGTGCTAACTCGTCGCGTCGATCCTTTGGCGCCGGTTCAAACGCAAAACTTGCCAGCCAGGCGACGATTAGTGTTATCACACTTCCAAATAAGACGTACCAGGGCCACGCGATTCTGAATGGAAATATCGTGTGTGCCAACTGCACCGGCCACGCCCCGCTCTCGACTCCCGCCAGATACACGCAAAGCATCACGGTCAGACTTACGATCATTCCGATGAGCGCTGGGGTTTGGCCGACGCGCTTTAGAAAAACGCCGACCAGAAAAACGCCGAGTATAGGGCCGTTAATTAACGACGCAACTGATAACGCCATATCGAGCGCTGAGCGATTCTGTTTCATCAGAACCACAGCTACCAAAATCTGGACCACGCCCCATACCAACGTCAGCACATGCGAGACTTTTAGGTAGTGCTGATCGGAACGCCCGGAGCGCCACGGCTTGTACAGATCGTTCATCGCTGTTGCGGCAATTGAATTCAGCGACGAAGACATCGCGGCGGCAAAGATAGCGGCTACCACCAGGCCTGATAGGCCAGGCGGCATATGTCGCGTAATAAAATCCGGAAACACACGGTCCCCGCCGGTGAACGGAAACGCCCCGCTGGCCGCTGCCGCGTAACCTGGATCGGCGTATGGTTTATAGAAGGCAAACAACAACACGCCGATAAACAGGAATCCAATGAACTGTCCCAATACCACTGCGCCGCTGGTTAACAAGGCGGCTGCAGCGCGTTTCGGGCGATCCGTGCACAAGTAACGCTGCACTAAATACTGGTCCGTTCCATGCGTACTCATCGTCAAAAAACAACCGCCGATCAGGCCTGCCCAAAACGTGAACGTCTTGCTGAGGTCGAACGAAAAATCAAAAAGTGAAAACTTGTCGTACTGCGTTCCCGTCGCAATCGCCGCGCTTAGCCCGCCGTCAATCGAATTTATTAAAATGATGGCCGCCGCAATTGCGCCAATAATGTAAATCCCGAGTTGAATCACCTCGACCCAAATCACAGCTTCCATGCCACCGAAGTAAGTGAAGATGATCATTGCCAGCCCGATCAAAATAACTGAGCCAATAATAATCGCGTCCGCGTTTGCGCCAGGTTGAAATGACGTGTACACGGCAGCCAGCACGATTGCGGTCAGCAGCAACCGAATGCCGTCGGCGATGTTTCGCATGATGACGAAGAGTGACGCCGCCAGTACTTTGATCTTTCCCCCAAACCGTCGATCCAGTAGCTGGTAAACCGTCATCAGATCGCCGCGGAAATACGACGGAATAAACAGCAGCGAAATTACGATGCGGCCCAGCAGGTATCCGAAGACGAGTTGGAGAAACTGAAAATTACCGCCGCGCGAGAACGCGATACCCGGAACTGAAATGAAAGTGATCGTCGACGTCTCGGTTGCGACGATTGATGCGGCAACCGCCCACCACGGGACTGATCGGTCCCCAAGAAAATAATCGCGTGTGGTCTTTTGCTTGCGAGCAAACCAGACACCGAACAGAACAATGCCAACCAGATAACCGAATATGATTGTCAGATCCAGAACCGTCATTTGGTTTCAGTTATGGGAGGCTTGTTTCCTAACTCTTCAATCACAATTTCCGAGAGTCGATTCATCAACAACAATGCCGGATTGTCGACGGTCCACTGCACTTCCGGCATCTCGTGGCAGGTAATCGCCAGCGCGATCCGGCCCCGGGGGTGATAAATAATTCCCACATTGCTGCGTAACGCGTCGAGCGCTCCAGATTTAGTCGCCTTAGCGACACGCCACCGGTGACGCCAGATGCCGTTAGTTCCCTGCTCGCGCTTCATCAAGTCGATCATCTCTTTCGACGCTGCAGCACTGACAATCTCACCGCGCTCGAGCTTCTCGACTAACGTCACCATTTCTTTTGCGGTCGTGCGACCCAAACCAAAACGCTTGCTCTCAGGCTTCTTCCCCTCGACACTTTCGCCGCCGCCAAACACGCGGCGCATCAATCGTGTTTCCTTCAAGCCGAGTGCTTCCATGCGCGCGTTAACGGCATCAGCTCCAAACGTATCGATCACCAGGTTCGTCGCGGTGTTGTCACTGAGAACCATCATCAGCGTCGTGGCATCGCGCAACGTCAAGCGCAGTCCGTCGGAAAATTCGAAAAGGATCCCCGAGCCGCCAACCTTCTTCTCTTTTGTTAACAACAGCTCGTCGGTCCACTTCGCCTTGCCTTCGGCAACCCGCGCAAACGCTTCGATCATTATGGCAATTTTGATGGTGCTGGCAGTCTGCACTGGCTCATCACCCTGGAACGAAACAGTCGCCCCGGTGTCGAGGTTCTTCGCAAATACGCTGACCTTTCCCTTGAATTGCGCGACTTCGGCAGCGACTCGTTTCTCCAGAGATTGTTGCTGAGCCACCACAGACGGGACGATGGCGAATGCAATCAGCCACATGGCGATAGTTACAGACTTCGATAACTTGCTGTGTGGGAAAATCAGCACGACTAAACTGTTGACCTGGTTTCGAGTTGCATTGGTTACTTCGTGTAATTCGTAGATGTTCTTTATGCGGGCCCAAAGCGGTCCATGAATTACACGAAAATAACAGTCGCCGTAGTTAATTGTCAGTTCCCGGCTTACGCAGCGCGTCGATCGCAGTTTGAACAACACCGTGCGACGCGGCCAAAGCGTCTTTCGCTTCGCTGGCGTTGCGTTTAGTTTTTGACATCACCAGCGCAACACGGATGTCTCCCTCGGCGGCGTCTAAAGCTGCAGTGGCGCCGTCGGAATCCAAACCTGTTTCGGCAGATAAAATGCGCACTGCGCGGGCACGCAATTTTGTATTTCGCGCCTGGACGCTGGTCATGCGATTGCCGGTCACGTATCCCAGCTTCGCTAGTGATGCTGTCGATAACATATTCAGCACTAACTTTTGCGCTGTTCCCGCTTTCATTCGTGTCGAGCCCGCAATCACTTCCGGACCAACAACCGGGACGATGCTAATTTCGGCTGCGCTGGTAATTGGACTGTCCGGCACACAAGTTAATGCGACCGTGAGCGCTCCCAGCGAGCGGGCGTACTTGACGGCGCCTACGGTGTACGGCGTTCTTCCGGATGCTGCAATACCCACCAGCACGTCTTTACTAGTAAAGCCGCGCGCTTTTAAATCTTCGCCGCCCGCATTCGCGTCGTCTTCGGAAGCTTCCACGGCGCGATGACACGCATCGTAGCCGCCGGCAATTACTCCTTGAACAAGCTCAGGCGAGACGCCAAACGTGGGAGGACATTCGGAAGCGTCCAGCACGCCGAGCCGCCCAGAGGTTCCGGTGCCAATATAAAAAAGACGTCCGCCGTCTTTCAGTCTGCCCACTATTCCCTCAACTGCGCGAGAAACTTCCGGAAGTACCAGGCGAACTGCCGGCGCGACTAACGCGTCTTGCTCGTTTATCAAGCGCACGATTTCCTGCGCTGTTTGAAAGCTGAGGTTGCGGGTGGCAGGGTTCTCTTGTTCCGTGACAGGAACCGATTCGGTTTTTTCAGAATTCATCTAACAACTCAAACGGCCAGGGCCACGGCATTGAGATGATCGTGGGCCATACGAGCGGCTGCGATTGCCGGTGGGAACTGCGGCGGCTCCAGATACGCGTGGGGCGCAATTTCCTTTATTTCCTCGCGCATACAGGCCAGCACCAGTTCGCCGGCGGCGGCAAAGACACCACCAACGTAAGCTACCGGGAACTCGTCGCGTTCCAACTTTAAATTTCGAATCACGGCGGACGCGGCCACTCCTAACTCTCGCCCGCCTTCGGCGAGTATCTCCCGCGCAATTCGATCTTTTGCCTTCGCCGCAGCTACCACATCTCTGCCGAAACCGGCTAGTCGTTCGTTAGTGATGGTTGGCGCATAGATGGCCGTCGATAGATCGCTCGGCTCGGAAACGTGAAAATAAGCGCACGCAATCTCCGTCAGCGCAGTTGCTGGTCCACGTCCATCGGTAGCGTGCGCGATCGCCCGCAACGCGCGCCGCGCAATCCAGGCGCCGCCACCTTCGTCTCCAGCGATTGGACCCCAGCCACCGGCGCACGCCTTTTTTCCCCGGCCGTTAATACCACAACAATTCGATCCGGTGCCCGCGATCACGATTAAACCCGGCGCACCCTGTGTCGCACCGTACAACGCGATCTCAGCATCACTCGTCACGGCGACTTCACCAATGCCCAGCGACTTCAGGGACTCGCGCATTCGAAGTTTCAACTCACGCCGGCGAGCTCCGGCCAGGCCAATCTCGGCCGCGACGATATCGCTGCGCCGAATCTTTGCCGCTTCACACGCTTTGTCGATTGCTTCGCGAATTGCCGCGCAGGCGTTAGTAATACCGACGCGCAATGGATTGGATGGGCCGGCCATGCCGTCGCCGATGACCTCGAGGTCCATGTCGAGAATGACTGCGTGGGTTTTCGTGCCGCCGCCATCTACACCTAATACTGCCCGGCGTGCGGCACGCTGATGTGACGGGAGATAACCAGCATTTCTGCGTTCGCCGCTGACCATGAAGTCGCTTCTACTCGCCGGGATGGACCACCGTATTCGGGGTCATTCTAGGTAACCAACATTTATAATGGAAACTAAAAGATTTTATTATTACAATAACGAGCATTGATGATAATCTTTTGACAATCCGGAGCAGGTTTCATGGAAATTCGACAACTACGGGCCTTCGTATCGATCGCCGAACTCGGCACATTTACCGCCGGCGCACAGCGCGTTCACGTAACGCAAGCAGCCATCAGCATGCAGATCAGGCAATTGGAAAATGAGCTCGGCGCCAGACTGTTTGTGCGCGCGCCGCGCAAAGTGATGCTGACTGAAGCCGGAGAACAACTGCTTCAGAGAGCGCGGCAAATATTGCGCGATCACGATGCGGCGGTTGAAGAAATTGCCGATTTGGCGGGCGCAGAACGCGGCAGGCTTCGTGTCGGCAGCGCATCGGCCATGGTCACTACTGATGTGTTACCGAAGTTATTGAGAGACGTGCGCAAACAACATTCGCGCGCGGACATTACGGTCGCATCCGGGACCAGCGAATCCCTCGTGCAACAAATACTCGGTGGCGAGCTGGACGTCGCTTTTGTTTCCCTGCCCGTGGAAGCACGAGGGATCAACACCGAGCGGCTGAACCAGGACCAGCTGGTTGCGATTGCTTCACCACAACACCGTTTGGCGAAACAGAAAACGATCGACGCGTTTACGCTCGCAGGCGAAAAGTTAATTCTGGGCGAACGCGGCGGAAACACCCGGCGCTTGATCGATCAATTTTTTGCCCAGGCCGGCGTGACGCTTCACGTGAGCATGGAGTTGAGCAGGCAACAAGCAATCAGACGCATGGTGGAAGAAGATATGGGCGTGGGGATTGTGCCGCTGCACACCGTGCGTGACGAAGTTGACCGGGGCCGGCTGGTGCGCTGGTGGATTGAAGGCGCACAAATCAATTGGGAATTAGGAATTGCGAGGTTAACGGGCGGCTACGAGTCACCGATCACCCAAACGTTTATCAATCTCGCCAGAAAACACTTTTCAGTTAATGAGACCTCATCATCAAGCCGCAAACCGAAACCCAGGCTTAGTCAAAAGAAATAGATTCTTGCG
>DATEPF010000090.1:0-19917 GCA_035273325.1 Pyrinomonadaceae bacterium
ATGCTGAGCTCGGCATTGAAGACGAAGAAGATCAGTATTCCGATTACTACGGCGGCGGCGATATGGTCCAGGAAAGCGAGGGCAAACTCGATGCGCGTGGCCAGTTGAATGTCGAATTCGACGTTCCGGCGGCCAGTGAAAACGACAACACGGATTACACCTACCGCCTCGAAGCGCAGGTTACAGATGCCGCCCGGCGGACGATGGATGGCGCGGGCAGTTTTGTGGCGACGCGCGGGAACACGGTGGCACGCGCCGACACTGATCGATACGTCTACCGGAAAGGCGATGTGGCAAAAATTAAAGTCACGACGACTAACTACGAGGGGCACCCGGTCACGGCGAAGGTTTCACTCCAGTTTGTCAAACGCACGTGGAGCAAGAAACCGAAGACCGCTGAAGAAGAGCTGGACGAGTACTACTACCAGCAATACGAAATGCATGAGCGGCCCATCGGCAACGGCTACGTCGAGACTGACGCACAAGGAAATGGGAGTTTCGATTACACCACCACCGAAGACGGCAACATTACCATCAAGACGATCGTGCAGGAGTCTGGTAGGAACGTCGTATCGTTGGGCGGATATTTATGGGTCAGCGATCAGTATGCGTCGTGGCAGGACAATGCCTACTACAGCGAAGACCACGAATCAATCAAGCTGGTACCGGACAAGAAGTCGTACCGTGTCGGCGAAACCGCCCGCGTTCTGGCCGTATTACCCAGTGACAACACGCATCTGCTCGTCAGCACTGAACTCAACACGGTGATGACGGTGCAGCGCGTCTCGTCACCAGGCCGAACAATCGTTCTTGACGTTCCTATCACCGCAAACTATGCGCCCAATATCTTTTTGAACGTGTCGTACGTGAAGAACGGCGAAATGTTCATTAGCGACAAGCGCATCGTCGTTCCCGCGCGCGACAAGATGTTGGAACTCGAAATTCTTCCCAACAAGAACGAGTACAAGCCGCGCGAAACCGCGTCCTACACTGTCGTTGCGCGCAACTCAGACGGAAATCCTGTGCCCGGCGCTGAAGTGAGTCTCGGTATTGTTGACGAGTCGATCTACAGCATTCAGCCGGACTACACCGGAAACATCAGAAGTGGGTTCTACGGCATGCGTTACAACAGCGTGGAAACTCATTTCTCGATTGACTACCACTTCATCGGCTATGCCGGCGACAAACCCATGGAGTTGGCGAAGAACAAACCTGCGTACCAGCTTGCTGACTTTAAGAACGAAGGCGAAATGGCCCAGGCTACGATCCGTAAGAATTTCAAGGACACCGCTTTCTGGCAAGCGGACGTCGTTACCGGCGCCGACGGAAAAGCGACTGTCAAAGTCGACCTGCCTGACAACCTGACAACGTGGCGCGCAACCGCACGTGGTGTAACTGCGGACACCAAGGTTGGCGCGACCAAATCCACGGTGCTGGCCCGCAAGGACGTAATCATGCGTCTGGAAACTCCGCGTTTTGTAACGCAGGGTGACACGGTCACGCTGTCCGGCATCGTTCACAACTATTTGAACAACGACAAGTCGACACAGATCTCACTCGCCGTTGATGGAGCACAGCTTCAGAGCGCGGGACAACAAACAGTCACTGTCAGAAAGAACGGCGAGCATCGCGTTGATTGGCAGATCTCCGCGCCGAATGTGGGCGAGATTAGATTGCTGGCGAAGGCGCTCACAGACACGGAATCAGACGCAGTTGAACTGCCGCTGACCGTAGTACCGCGTGGTCTTCATCAGGTGAAGAACGAGTCGTGGACGTTTGCGGAAGAGAACGCAGACAAAACTTTTTCACTCGCTTTGCCGGCCGAGACCGATCCACGCGCGCGGAATTTGCGCATTGAAGTGGCGCCTTCGGTTGCCGGAACACTTTTTGGAGCACTCGATTACCTGACAACGTATCCCTACGGATGCGTTGAGCAAACGATGTCGAGTTTCCTTCCGAACGTGATCGTTTCGCGCGCACTAAAGGACGTGAAAACTACTACCATTCGCAACTCGGACGACCTCGAGAAGAAAGTTAAAAAGGGGCTGAATCGACTTTACGCCTTCCAGCATGACGACGGCGGCTGGGGATGGTGGAAAGACGATCAAAGCGACCCGTTTATGACGGCTTACGTCATTAGTGGTCTCACATGGGCCGATCAGTCAGGGTTCGATATAGACAATGATCGCGTTGCCAAAGGCAGAGAAAAACTGAAACAGATGCTCGACTCGGGGGTTACCGAGGCGGGCACCGCTATCGACCTGGAGACACGCGCGTTCATGGTCTACGCCATGGAAGAGAGTGGCGGCGCCGAATCTCATCATGCTGAAAAGATCTACGGCGAGCGAGGAAACCTGCAGCCGTACGGTCGCGCGTTGTTGGCGTTAACTTTAAAACAACGGAAGGACGACAGGCGGGCTCGGGAAGTTGCGACCCAAATTGAAAACAGCGCGACGTCGGACAACTTCTATTCGAGTTGGGAGTCCAAGCGGAAAGCGATGCTCGACTTCGCCGAGCAAAACGATACCGAAGCCACCGCACTGTCTCTGAAGGCATTGAGCAGGATCAAGCCGGACAGCCAGTTGCTGCCAAAAGTTGCGCGTTGGCTGGTGTCGAATAGACGGAACAGTCATTACTGGAGTTCCACCAAAGACACGGCGTTTGCCATCTTCGGGTTGATTGATTACCTGAAGGTCAGCAAGGAACTTTCACCTGACTATGATCTGGAGGTTTACCTGAACGGCGAGAACGTGCTGACCCAACGCGTGACGTCCGCCGCTGCCTCGCAGACATTTTCAATTAGCCGCAAGGGGACGGAGGTTCCGGGCGCCAACGACATTCGAATCGTGAAGCGCGGCAACGGACTTGTCTATTTCACCGCCGCACTCGACTACTACACGGGTGAAGAGGACGTCGCGGCGCGGGGTTTGGCGGATCTCAACATCACTCGTGAGTACTACCGTCTGAGAGTCACTGAGGATGGGTACAAACTGAAGTGGACAGTCGAGCCGTTGCGTGGAGAGATTCGCTCAGGAGATGTGATCGCGGTGCGTTTGAAAATCAACGGCGCTAAGGCACGCCATCTGATGATCGAAGATCCGATTCCGGCGGGAGTGGAACAGGTGGAGGCTGTGGGCAATCTCAACCTGGACTATACCTCTGAAAACAGTTGGTCTGATTGGTATAGCTCGCGCGAGTTTCGCGACAACCGAACAGTGTTCTTCATGGACTACTTCGACGGTGACACGACGTTGCAGTATGCGATGCGTGTGCAAGTGCCCGGTCAATTTCGTGTAGCCCCGGCGCGCGCAGAACTCATGTACAAGCCGGCAGTCAGGTCGAACACGGCTTCATCGAAGATGGACTTTAAGGATCGGTAACCTATTTTGTGTTAGTTCGTGGATCGTATTGGTCGTATCAAAAAAAACCGATCCACGAATTACACGAAACATACGAAACAGAGGCGCTCTCAAAATGTTAAAAACCTCCTTTCAAGCAATCGTGGCCGCCGCGCGCAACGTTTTCGGTAACTGGCGTGCGGTGCTAATCGCCGGCGTCGTTTATGCAGCTTTACTTGCCGCGCTCTATACGTTCGTGGTCGTTCGCGAAGCGAGCATGTTTCAGGTAGTGCTGACGTTTGTTTTGGCGTTGGCGGCGCCGCTGCTGTTCTTCTGGCTGCAATCGTTGATCGTTGGCGGCATCGCAGAAGAACATGGAAGATCCGTCGGTCAACTGCTGAAGCGATCCGCCGCCGATCTGTGGAAAATAATTGTAGTCACGCTGCCTCTCCTCGCACTGGGCGTATTGATTGGTTACTTGCTTATGAAGGCGCAGACGCGTTGGGGAGCGCCTATCCCCGATGAGGCGCCCGAACTTCCACGCCGCGCTGCCGCCGCTGCACGCGACGCGTCCAGGCCTGTCGACTGGAAAATTGCGGGACTGTCGACGCTTCGGTACCTGCTGTTCGGACTGGTGTTGCCATTGGCGGCGATTCATGTGTGGCTGGCAACGGCGCGCGATGGTTTAGTGCCCGCGCTGAAAAGAGTCGGCGGGATTATCGGCCGTGCCTTTTCTCCACAGTCAGTGCTGATTTATATCGTCGGTTTTATCGTCTTTGGCGTGATTCCCTACTTCATACTTTTCAAATCGACAACTTCAACGCGTGCCTGGCTTGACGTGTCGTTGCTGGCAACTCGGCTGGCCGTTGTTTTTGCGTTAACTCTTTTGGGCTGGGTGATCACTATTAAAGCGTTATCACTTTCCGCGGCGGCTCCGGCACTCACTGCTGACAAGGCTGTTTGATGTTTCCTGAAGCTTCTGTAGGCGTAGCCGCGCAATCAACCCCCAAACTAAAGCGTTGGGCGTGGAAGGCTATCCTCGGCGCCGCCCTCGGTGTTGCGGTCTGGGTTATGGTCGCCAATTCCGATCGCCTCTCACTAACAGACTCAACGTCGGCGACTACAGAGGCGGAGTTAGACCGGCGCTTGCAGTCAGTTGCTACCGCGGCGTTGTCAGACACACACGGAACCATCGTTGTAATAGATCCGCAGACTGGCCGTATTCGCGCCGTGGTAAATCCCGAAATTGCTTTCGGCGAAAGCTTGCCGCCAGGTTCTACCATCAAGCCTTTTACCATGATCGCGGCCATGAACAGCGGGGTGGTCCAACAAGATTCGACCACGCTGTGTCGCGAAGAATACTCGCACGACACGTTTCACACTGTCTGCTCTCACCCGCGCGACCTGGGCCCATTAAATCCCACGGACGCACTCGCCTATTCCTGCAACTACTATTTCGGGAAAGTTGGCGAACGTCTCAGTGAACCGGCATTCGCGGCGACGCTTGCGCAATTTGGGTTTGGAAAGAAAACGGGAGTGAACTTTCACGGAGAAGCCGGGGGCAAACTTGTGCGCGGGGCGTGGCGTTCCCAAAATGCCATCGGCGAAACCGAAAACTTTTATGCAACACCGATCCAACTCCTCAACGCTTACTCCGCGCTCGTGAATGGCGGGCGACTGTTTGTCCCGCAAGTCACGTCACCTGAAAGCTTCCAACCAAGACTTCAAACAGAGTTGCCCATCGACAACGAGCAGCGGATGTTGTTGGTTAAAGGAATGCGCGGAGCGGTGCGTTACGGGACCGCCGAAACTGCCAGTTTGTATTCGCTGCCAAACTACATTTTCGGCAAGACCGGTACCGCCACTCAGATCAATGGTTTTCGCACGCAGGGTTGGTTCGTCGGCTTCGCGTCCGACCTGGGTGACGACGCTCCGGCGGACACGGCAGTTGAACCCAAAAACATCAGGCTTGGCGTGCTCGTGTTTCTGCACAAAGCACACGGCTCCGACGCCGGCAAAGTTGCGCGTCGCGTGTTCGAGGAATTCTCGCGTGCGTCAAATGTTGAACGACCGGAAATCAAACCAGCAGTTGCTGTAGGTCAGCCTTCCGGCTCAATCAGGGTTCGTTCGGTCAAAGAAAACGTAACCCGCACCATGCCGCTGGAAAATTACATCCTGGGGGTGGTCGCGGCAGAAGGAAGTACTGAGAACGAATCGGCTGCGCTACAGGCTCTCGCGATCGCAAGTCGGACCTACGCATTGAGCAACATTGGACGCCATTCATCGGAAGGTTACGACCTCTGCTCCACCACACACTGTCAACGCTTCGAAGCGAGCACAGATATTGCGCCGCACCTGCGCGAAGCTGTCTACTCAACGGCGGGCGAGACTGTGCGCGATAGCCGACGTCAACTGGCGGACGCGTATTTCAGCGCGTCCTGCGGCGGGGTCACAGCGAATGTTGCGACGCTTTGGGGCTCAGAGCCGCGGTCCTATTTGCGAGGCGTTGAAGATGGATACTGTGAGACCGGAAAGCACGGCCGGTGGACGGATGTTATTTCAGCACACCAACTTCAAAAGGCGCTGGAGAGTGATCCGCGAACCAGCGCGGCTGGTCCAATCGAGTCATTGCAGGTACGCCGGCGTGATGACACCGGACGTGCCCATCTCGTCAGCATCCAGGGCAATCGCGAAATCACCATCAGCGGATGGGAGTTTAAGATCATTGTCGGACGCGCGTTGGGTTGGAATTTGCTTAAGAGCTCGCGGTTCGAGGTTAGTCTTTCCGGTTCTGACTTCATCTTCCGCGGCAGCGGCTTTGGGCATGGACTGGGGCTGTGCCAGGAAGGCGCGCACGGAATGGCCGCCCGGGGAGCAAGCTACAAAGAGATTTTGTCTAAATACTTTCCCGGAACCACTGTGTCGACGGAGGTGTCAAACTGGTCGTCCGACGTTCTGTGGAGAGGCGACGCCATCAAGATTGTTGGCTCCTCAAAGTTTCAACGTAACCGTCGAATGCTTTCGGGGGAGCAAGTGCGTATTAGTTTTCCTGCTTCGACGCCGCAACGCGAGATAGAGAGTTTGCTAAGCGAAGTCGAGTCGCACCGGCGCAGTTTGAACGCGCGACTCAGTTCGGTGGGTTTGTTCATTCAAGTGCCGGCCGTTGAAATCCATGTCAACGAAACCACCGGAGACTTTGTCGGTCGAACCGGACAACCGCCGTGGGCCGCCGCCGCCAGCAAGGGAAATCGAATCGAACTTCAACCACTCAACATTTTGCGGCGTCGTAATGTGTTGAGTACGACCGTCCGTCACGAACTGGTTCATGTTGTGATTAACGCAGCGGGCGGGCGAACCTCCAGATGGTTGGCCGAAGGTTTGGCCATACATTTTGCCGGCGAGGGGGCACTGGTGTCGTCGCACACGCCTCGCGCCGCGATGTCGGCCGAACAAATCGAACAGAAACTAAGCGGGGCCGCATCAGCAACAGAGATGAAAACGGCCTACGCCGCCGCGTACCGGGCTGTGCAGCAACTAATTAGTGCCGAAGGGGAATCAAATGTCTGGCGCCGCATATCCCGTTAGCTAAACCGAACCGGCTTACTCCCATGTCAAGACCCAAACAAAAATTCCTCGCCCTGCTTCTCCTCGCTCTATTACTTATTTCATCCTTAACGGCTGTAGCGCAGAAACGACCTGCTACTCCCCGCAAAGCACCGCCGCCGGCGCCGGTCGCCGAGCCGGTCGTCAGCTTCGACACCGTCCTGGCGGACGATCAATATCGAATCTATTCTGAAATCAGAAACGTTGGCACGCTACTGCGATCGCAAAACTTTACGGAGTTGCTGCAGCCCCTGGTCCAATTAGCCGAGCCACCAAAACAGTTTTCTACAGTTCTGAAATGGATTCAGGCCCACGCAGATGCTCTGGCCGGTTCAAGAGTTTTCGTCGCTAGTATGCCGGCGAAAAACACTCTTCCCCAGTTTGTCTTCGCGATTGAAATGGCATCTCCCCTCGAAGCTAAAAAACTGGAAGCGGAGCTGCGGACGTTCCTGCCGAAGCTGGATCCGAAACCTGGGCCGTCGCCCATGGCGTCGCCCGATTCAAACACACCGCCCGCCGACAATCGGGGAATGTTTGCACAGCTTCATATTCAACAGGCAGGCGCGCTGATCCTGCTGAGTGAAAAACAAATTTCTATTCCTGATCTCAGACCTCCGCGGCGCCGTTTGCTTGCAGAGAACCCGAACTTCGTGTTGACCCGCAGCCGGTTTGCGTCTGAGCCGGTCTTTCTATACGTCGACTTTAAAGCCATTGAAAAAGAGGAAAAGCAACAACGGGAGAAGTGGGCGGAAGAGGCAAGACAACGAGAAGAAGCGGTCGCCGCCGCAAGTCCCACACCAGAAGTTTTGCCGGAACCCGTCACGGAGGAGCAATCAATCGGGAATCCTGAGAGTGAGCTTCAGGTGCCACCGCCGGAAGCACCACGCGAGGGGACGGATGCTGTTGCACCTGAACGCAGTGGACCAGAAGCACAATTGAGTCAATCGATCAATGCCGCCATGTATCCGCTTTCCATGGCATTGTTTGGTGGACGCGCTAAGTATCCTGAAGCGCTGGGAGCGGCCCTGGCTTTCGAAGGCGATTCTTACGCGGTGCGTGCGATGATCGTTAACAGCGCGGAAAACCGATCGTTGCCAGTCCCCTTCATGCCTCAGCTTGCGTCTGGTCCCCCGCTGACGCCGTCGTCTCCAAATATTTTCCCTGGCGAGGTCGATCTGTTTGTGGTGCTCTCGTTGGACTACTCACAAATTCACGATGCAATGTTGAAAGGCTTCGCCGATCAGCCGTGGCTATCTGTGATGGGGCCAAATGAGATACGCCGACCGACCACGCCATTTTCTACCTTCGAAGAAAAGGCCGGCTTGAAGGTAAAGGAAGACTTATTACCTTTGCTTGGCAATGAGATCGCTTTCATCTTGCTGAAACAACCGCCCGTTGAAGCTACACTGCGCGACACAGAGCCGCCGGATAACGAAGATCGCAGAAGTGTTCGCCTTCCCGAGCTTCTGCCCGTGATTGCTGTTTCGTTAAGAGATCGAGAGGCGGTGAAGCAAGTCATCCCCAAGATGTTTGAATCGATGGGGTTGAAGGGCGCAGCCAGATTGGCACATACGGAGAAGCGAGGCGACGCAGAAATTGTTTCCTTCGCCAACCTGTTTGCTTATGCCTTCGCCGGCGACTTCCTGATATTCGCGCCTGATCCAGCGTTGGTACGGCGCGCGGTCGATTCATATGTCGCCAGCGACACTTTGTCGTCGAATAGCAAGTTTCGAAGCGCAACACGATGGCAAGGCAGACAAGTACAAGGACAAATTTTTCTGAGTTCGGATCTGGTTGAGAAGTACATTTTTGGCAATAAAGAGAGACCACAGCAAACGACCACACCACCTTCGCCGGTCGAGCCGTTGACCTACATGCTTTCTAACGAAGGCAGCGGACCGGTACACGAGGTCCATATTCCTCGCAGTCTGCTGCAGATGGTAGTGGCCGGAATTACCACTAAGGCCAACGAATCTCCGATATTCACTAATGAGTCGATTGCGAAGAATGTGCTGCGCACTATTACGTCAGCACAGGAAACCTTCCGGCAAACTAAAGGTGGAAGTTACGGATCGGTTGACGAATTGGTGGATGCTGGGCTGCTCGTTAAGGAATTCCTGGACAAGCACGGTTACAGGATCGAGATGACGGTGCAGTCAAATCGTTTTGAAGCGACGGCGGCTCCGATGGAATACGGCAAGACCGGCAGGAGATCTTTCTACATAGACCAGAGCGGGATACTGCGCGGTGGCGATCATGCCGGCGGGGCGGCCACGCTTTCGGATCCGCCGGTTAACGAATAGTGCAAACTTGGGCTGCGGTCAGCTCGGAGGGCCGGAAAGATTTACTTCCGGTCTGAGTTTATTCGCTCCAGCACACCCGGTTGTTCGCCTTCAAATTGCTGGTAACGCTGGAAATCTTCCTCGCTAAAACTGACGGCTAGTTGAAGGTGATGACAGTGAATGCACCCGTAAGCCCTGACCTCGCGCGTGCCGGCTCCGAACATACTTTTCCAAATAGATGTTTCCTTCGGTTTGAAGATAGTCGTCCCGCCGCCCGAATTCTCCATCAGTGTACCCTCGACCAGCACGGTGCTCCCGCACGCTAAACACTTCATGCTTTGACCTCCGACGGTTGGACTGGTATTGGCGATTGGAGATTCTCAATCTCGACCGGCTCGATCTCATCGGCGAGGTCAAACCCAAACACTCTTGAGTAGAAATACAGTTCTGCATCAAGCGCGCGTTTGATGTTTGCAGCCTGCCTGAACCCGTGCTGCTCACCTTCAAATGGTAGATAGGCGACTGGGATCTGCTTTGCTCGCAACGCTTCCACCATCATTACCGCCTGGTTTGGCGGCACAACCTTATCTTCCAAACCCTGAAAGAAGATCACCGGACACGAAAGCTGGTCGATGAAGTTAATCGGCGAGCGCTCATAGTAGATGTCCTTGCGCGCCGGGTACGGACCAATCAACCCATCTGAATACCTTGATTCAAATTTGTGCGTGTCCTGCTGCAGTGCTTCCAGATCACTAACTCCATAGTGGCTGGCGCCCGCACGAAATGCATCGCGAAAAGTTAACGCACAGAGCGTTGTGTAACCGCCGGCGCTGCCACCCGTAATCACCAACCGATTAGCATCCACGTCGACACGTTCCACCAGATAACGAGCACCGTTCACACAGTCATCCACGTCGACAATTCCCCATTGTCCCTGAAGTCGTTGCCGGTATTCACGTCCAAATCCGGTGCTGCCACCATAGTTAACATCGAGCACGGCGACTCCGCGACTGGTCCAATACTGAATCGCCAAACTTAGCGCGGTACTAGCCGACGCGGTTGGTCCTCCATGAATTTGAATTAGCAAAGGCGGTCGTTCATCGGCGGCCGCTTGATGATCACGATTCGCTGGACGATAGAAGAAGCCGTGTGCAGTCGGCCCGCCCGTCGTAGGAAATTCAATTGGTTCCGGAGTAGAAAAATATTCCGGGTCAATGCTGAGATTATTTGAACGGCGCAGGATGTCGAAACTGCGCGTGTCGCAGTCGAGACGAACAATTTGAGCCGGCTCAGTTGGCGAGGCTACCCGCATTACCGCCATTCCCCTGGAAGCCCGCACGTAACGGACGTCGGTGTACGGCGCGGCAATCGGGTCAAAAGCTTTCGTCCTGGTGTCAATGAACGCGAGCCGGCAGATCCCGCGCTCGATGTAAGTGCAGACGATTCTTTGGGGAGACTCAAAACCATAGCTCGACATACCAAAGCCCCACTGCGGCATGCCAAACTCAGCTTCCATTTCGTGAACGGCTTCGAGGACGCCTGCAGACGACTGCCGGTAAAGGTTCCACCATCCACTTCGATCCGAAACAAAATAAAGAACCCCTTCCGGTGACCATTCAGGTTGGAATATCGACTCATCGACACCGCCTGCGATCTCTTTCGCGTCATGCAAGGTGCCTCCTTCATCAATACGCGCCGTCCAGAGAACGCAGCCATCCCACGGCATGTTCGGATGGTTCCATGTCAGCCAGGCCAAACGTGAACCGTCCGGACTGACTTTCGGTGAAGAATAAAAGTCGTTTCCTGAAGTTAGAATGAGGCCGCCGTCATCCTCGGAATCGAGTTTCAACGATACGAGCGTGTTGACTGCCTCGGCGCCAGCGTTCGTGTGATCTTCACGAACGCAAATAAGTCGTTGTCGTCGTTCGTCGGCAACCATGTCCGCATAACGCAGCTGCGCCTTGGGAGTTATGGGCCGCAGATCCCCGTCTTTTTCCTGGACGTACAACCGCTGATCGGAGAAGTTTGAAAAATAAACGCGGCCGTGGCTGACAGTGTAGTCACCGCCGCCATATTCGTGAACACGGGTGCGCGCGTTGAAGCCTTGAGGCGTTAAGTCATGGACCGCGCCGGTCGAGTCGCGCCTGACGATGACGTTGCGCCCGCCGTCCTGTGGCCGCATTTCAATCCAATAAATATCGTCACCATTAATTAGCGGCTGGGTGAGACCGATCGATCCACCTACGATTGAATCGGAGGTAATCGGTGATTTCCAGGAACCGTAAGGAGCAATGCGAGGTGCAGCCATATGGGAGCTCAACTATCTATTTAATCCGTGTCTTTGGCGAATTTTGAGTCAGGTACTCCGCATCACCCTACATGATTCAGCTTCACCTGGGAAACCTTTGGCAAGATTTTGTTACGACCTTGTGAAGTCTTTGCAAGAATACTGCAACCATGGACCAGAAGACTCAGCTTAACATCCCGCATCGTTAATTCTCCATGGGAGAACTGAGATAAAGGCAAGGGCGTCGGTCTTGGGGGAGGTCGGCGCCCATCGTCTTTTTACCCACCTTACCAGGTTTCAGCACATCCAAAACCTAACATCAAAAGCGCGTCGAATTTGTACGCTGAAGGCGTTGCGTATTGCAGCCCAGGGTTGCGCTTTGGCAACCCTGGGTAGAAGTGTCTTCAATAAATTCTTTCCAACTCTGAAGGAGTTGCGACCGCACTGTCACCGGGCTCGGCCACAACCCCTTCAGGGTTGGCTCCATCCTCCGGTGCCTGTTGACCCAGGGTTGCCAAAGCGCAACCCTGGTCTGAAATTACGGAACGCCTTCAGCGTTAAAAACAAACTGCTGAAGTTAGGGAATGCTCTATAAATTGCGAACAAACTGCGGCCGTGCCGTGTGTTGGCATTGACTCCAAACCCTAAACCGAATCACAATTCGCGCGCTTTTTAGCTTCGCCCCCCGAGGTAACTCGCATGCGACGAGTTCTGGTTACCCTGCTATGCGCCATTTGTTTTTCCGGCACGATTCAACTGGGGCCGGTTTCTGCTCAAACCTTTCGACCGGTTGTGCGGGGCAAGCGGGGAGTTGTTGCCGGCGGACATCCGCTCGCAGTCGAAGCTGGGATGCGTATGCTTCAGCGCGGCGGCAATGCGGTGGATGCGGGGGTCGCCACGATTCTCGCGGGATCGGTCATCGAGTTTTCCCACTTCTCTTTTGGCGGCGAAGTTCCCATCCTTATCAAGCTCAAGAATAAGCCTGTTGTAGTAGTCGAAGGGATGGGCCCGGCGCCCATCAAGGCGACTCGCGAGTTCTTCATTAACCGAACAAAACAAGTATCACCGGAAATAGCGACGATGGCCGGTGCCTCGTCAGGCGTGATCCCATCGACCGGCCCGCTTCCCGCTACCGTCCCTGCAGTCCTTGATGCCTGTGTAACTGCTCTCGCCGATTTTGGAACGAAGTCACTCAGCGAAGTCATGCAACCTGCTATCGAGCTGGCAGACGGATTTCCGATTGACGAGTTGCGCGTGCAATACATCAGGCAGCGCGGTTCAGTTTTCTCTCAATGGCCGGACGCGAAGCGAATCTTCATGCCGGGTGGCAAAGTTCCCCAGGTCGGAGACTTGTTTGTACAGGCCGATCTCGCGCGCACGTTGCGTTCGATTGTGGCAGCAGAAAAAGCTGCGGCGAGGAAGGGACGGCTCGCCGGGCTGACAGCGGCGCGCGATTACTTCTATCGTGGACCAATCGGTCAACGCATCGGCGCGTACATGCAGAACAATGGTGGGTTACTCGCTGCCGAAGATCTGGCCCGATTCAAGACGCCGGTTGGTGTGCCCGTCGTCGCCGACTACCGAGGCTATCAGATCTACAAGGCCGGGTTCTTTACCGCCGGCCCGGCGATGGTCCAGTCGCTGAATTTGCTGGAATCCTTTGATCTGAAGGCGCTGGGTCATAACTCGCCTGATTACATTCACACTGTGATCGAAGCCCTCAAGCTGGCGCTTGCCGATCGTGATCGTTATTACGGCGATCCGAAGTTTGTAAAAGTTCCTGCTGCGGAGCTGTTATCCAAAAACTATGCGAACCTGCGGCGGCCGCTAATTGAAAAGGAACGCGCTTCCCTCGCCCAACAGCCGGGCGATCCGCTGAACATGAAGGCCGTCCTGGCCACCACTCCGTTAATAAGCGAGCGGGCATCGCAAGTTCCCGCGACGGAACGTGCGAACGATACGACCTGCGTTAACGTAATCGATAAAGAGGGCAACCTGTTCAGCGCAACGCCAAGCGGAGCCTGGCTTCCTGCGGTGGTGGCGGGTGATACAGGAGTTTTGATGGGACAAAGGTTGCAATCGGCGCTTACTGATCCGAATAGTCCCAACGTCGTAGCGCCCGGTAAACGTCCCCGTATCACATTAACGCCGACGCTGGTAGTTAAAGATGGACAACCGTATATGGTTCTGAGCACGCCGGGTGGTGACAACCAGGACCAGGCGCTCTTGCAAGTGCTACTGAACATCATCGAGTTTGATATGAACCCGCAGGAAGCAGTTGAGGCCCCGCGTTTTGATACCCAGCATTACATTAGTTCGTTTGACGATCACGAATTTCTTCCCGGCACGTTGAACATTGAATCGCGCGTTGACGAAAAGACGATTGAAAACTTAAAAGCCCGCGGGCACAAAGTGAAGGTTCAAACTGCTTTCGGCACACTCAGCGCACCGACGGTAATCGTTTACGACGCGCGCACGGGTGTGTCATCCGGCGGCGCGGATCCACGCCGCGGACGCTATGCAGTCGCGTGGTGAAAGCAGTAGGTAAGAAGACAGTCGGCAGATGCAGTAGCCAGTAGTAATGAACACTGAATGCTGACTACACAACCGGCTACTGGCTATTAATTACTAATTACTGACTACTCACTACTGACTACTATGAAGCGAACTCCCACACTGTTTCGAATCATTCTTCAAGTTGCTGACCTTGATCAAGCTGAGGAGTTTTATGGAAAACTGCTCGGTGATCGAGGCCGAAGAATTCCTTACGCATCACGGCATTATATCGATGCAGGTCCTGTAATCCTGGCGCTCGTTGATCCGGCGATTGACGGCCAGCCGGCAACACCACTGCCTGATTACATTTATTTTTCCGTCGACAATCTCGAAGAGATTCATGCGCGCGCGGTGGAATTGAAGTGTCTGGCGAAGGAAGAAGTTCATGGTGCAGCGTCGGGTGACATTGCAGTCAGGCCCTGGGGTGAACGATCGTTTTATGCTCAAGACCCGTGGGGCAACGGTCTATGTTTCGTAGATGAGCACACATTGTTCACCGGACGGAATCAAGAATGACTAACGTTAAGTGTCCGCAGTGCGGCCTTGTCAATTGGCCTGATGCTGAGGGATGTAAACGGTGCGGCGCTTTCCTGACCCATCTTTCCCGATCGAAGCCGCCGGTCCTGACGTGGTACAAGGCTTACTGTGCGTTGATGGCCTTGTTGTATTTGTTCTTTGTAGTGCTCGGCATCGTCTTCCTGACCGCGGCGCCCACCGATCGCAACATGTCTGCCCAAGAAGCCCAAATAACCGGCGGCATCATGTTCTTTATGGGTATCGCATTGTCGATCCCCTTCGGAGTCGGGGCGTTCCTGCCGCAGAAACCGTGGGCTTGGGTGTTTGGACTGGTTTTGATTTGTATTGGTCTAACCAGTGTTTGTTGTATGCCTGCCACCATACCGTTGTTGATCCATTGGATTAAACCAGAAACAAAATTCTATTTCGGTCGCACTTAAGCGTCTCACTAAAGGAGCAAACATGGCTCAGAGTAAAGCCCGTCGTATTACCGCGTGGGTCTTGTCCACACTCATAACGCTGCTGTTTATCATGAGCGCTGTATTTAAATTTCTGCGGCCCCCGGAGGTAATGATGCCGGTCGAGAAGTGGAATTTAACGCGCTATCTGACAATCATTGGAATCGGTGAATTAGTCAGCGCGCTTCTATTCTTTATTCCCAAAACGCATTCGCTTGGCGTCTTGCTGCTGTCTGCATATATGGGCGGCGCTATCGTTACCCACATGCAAAACGACGAGCCCTACATTACTCAGGCAATCATGCTGGTAGTGATTTGGATCATCGCTTACCTGCGCGACCCGGCCGTTCTCAATAGTTTCAGAAAGGAAGCGTAGCCCGAAAAGTTTTCATTTCGTGTGATTCGTGAATTTCGTGGATCGCGTTATTGCGAGAACTTAAATCGATCCACGACAATCATGAAATAACACGAATATGACTCGATGCAGCTGCTCATTTTACTCCTGCTATTAACCGGGCCATTCCTGGTAATTACCCTGCTCTCGTACGCTAGTCCATGGTTCGATCTTCGACCGTCGACGCGCGCCCGGATTGGGCTGTCACTCTTTTTTCTGTTCACAGGCATGGGTCATTTCATCCGCAGTGAATCGATGGCAGCGATGTTGCCGGCTTCAGTTCCGTATCGCGTCGAGCTGATCTACCTAACTGGTGTGTTGGAAATTCTGGGCGCTATTGGCGTTTGGATTCCGAAGCTGATGAAGATAACGGGCGCGTGCCTAATCCTGATGATGCTTGCAGTGCTACCCGCAAATATCTATTCAGCGTTTAATCACGTTGAGTTCGGCGGCCACAAATATGGGCCAATCTACCTGTTAGCCCGTGTGCCATTTCAACTGTTTGTTATCATCTGGATTTATTTCGCGACCGACTTACGTCGCAAGGCTTAACGGGTTCACCGTAAGTCGTGTTAGTTCGTGTAATTCGTGGATCGCTTCTCGTCACCCCATAAATACGATCCACCAATCACACGAATTACCCGAATCAGGGAATTGTTGACGATCGCTCGAACTTCTGGAATAAAGAAGGCGCACTGAAATTACCAGCGTTTTTATTTCGCACCTGCACGAAAGGAAATGACACTATGCACCACAAGAAGCTTCTGATCCTGCTGGCCTGCTCGATGTTCGCTACCGCTGCCAACGTGGCGGCACAATCGCCCACCCCCAATCCACCGAGGCCGTTACCTAATCCCGTGTTGTATCTGATGTCAACGGAACCGTACACGGCGAACGGCAAAGACTTTACGAGATACCGTTACGGGGTCGACAACTTTTCCGTTTATCCTGACGAAATGTTTGCCGCCGCACCTAACCTTCCGCCTTGCGGCCAGAACACAAAATCATCGCGCTCGTGGGTCGACATCTTCGATATGCGCGGGAAGAGACTCTATGGCTTCTGTGCGCTCGGCAAGTCGAGTGATCTGAATTCGATTTGGTTTTCAGTGGAAGCGGGAGAAATACCGCCAAGCTACGTCTATATCGAGATCAAGGATCGCCAGACGGACATGAAATACAAATCGAATCTCGCGGAAACGGTGGAGTAGTTTTTTTCGAACATGGATTGGGTGGATGCGATTCAATGGCCGGCGATGTTGGTCACGGTGGTGGCGGCCTGGTTTGTCGCGTCCCAAAGAAAATTCAAGCGTAACTGGGGCTTCTGGTTATTCCTTTTGAGTAACGTGTTGTGGATCGTTTGGGGATGGCATGATAAGGCGTATGCCCTGATCGCTTTACAGGTGGGACTGGCGTTTCTGAATATTCGCGGTGCCAGGAAAAACCAAACGGACTAAACAGTCCAGGTTGTTTCGTGTAATTCGTGGATCGTTTTCGTCCTGGCTAAAAAACGATCCACGAATTTCACGAAATAACACGAACCAATCTGTTAGATGACGCTGCCCAACATCCTTTTGATGATCGCCGCAGCTTTTGCAGCGGGAGTCATTAATTCAATAGCGGGTGGCGGCACCCTGATCACCTTCCCCGTTCTTATCTGGTTAGGACTTGATCCGAAAATCGCGAACGCAACCAGCACGGTCGCCCTTTGGCCAGGCTTGTTCGGTGGCTTGTTTGGCTACCGCAAAGAGCTGGAGAACAGCTCGCCGATCTTGTGGAGACTGGGCCTGACCAGCGTTATCGGTGGCGCTGTTGGCGCGTGGCTTTTGATATGGACCCCTTCCCCCACGTTCGCGCGTTTAGTTCCGTTCCTGATTCTGTTCGCAACCATTCTCTTCATGGCGCAGGCCTCGATCACGCGACGGCTGCGCCTGCAGGAAATCGCGCCGCAGCCAAAAGCTTCCTGGTGGCTCGGCGCAATCATCTTCCAGTTTTTTTCCTCCATCTATGGCGGTTATTTCGGCGCCGGCAACGGCATCCTGATGCTGGCCGCGATGGGTTTGCTGGGTTTGCATGATTTGAATCGTGCAAACGGCATCAAGAATTTTCTCGGTATCTGTATCAACAGCATCGCGGTCTTGAGCTTTGCAATTTCGCAACTGGTGGTCTGGCCGGTGGCCGCGATAATGGCGGGCGCCGCTTTGCTCGGTGGATATGTTGGCGCAAACATAGCCGTGCGCGTGGGTCAGGCTGTGATCCGGCGGGCGATCGTGGCGATTGGTTTCATAATTACGTTTGTAATGATCTGGCAGCTATGGCAGTAAAGCTACCGCGAGACTTTTACACGCGCGCCAACGTGCTGACCGTCGCTCGGGATCTGCTGGGGAAACTTCTGGTGGTGCCTGCGCGCGACGGTACGCGAGTATCCGGCTTAATTGTTGAAGCCGAAGCGTACCGCGGGCCAAAGGATCGCGCGGCACATTCCTACGGCGGCCGGCGCACCAAACGGACGGAGACGATGTACGGGATTGGTGGCACCGCTTACGTCTTCTTTGTGTATGGAATGTATAACCAGTTTAATGTGGTGACGAACGCCAAAGACATTCCGCACGCGATTCTGGTGCGCGCGTTGGAACCGGTGGAAGGGATTGACTTGATGCGCAAACGCCGCCAGCGCCAGACCGATCACAATCTCACCAACGGACCGGGCAAGTTATGTATTGCAATGAACATCGATCGCGGATTAGATGCAGCGGATCTGCTTGGAGATCAAGTTTGGTTGGAACAAGGAATAACGGTGCGGCGCTCAAAAATCGCTACTGGTCCAAGAATTGGCATTGACTATGCAGAAGAATGGAAAGACAAGCCGTGGCGTTTCTGGATTAAAGACAATCCGTATGTCAGCCGGTGACAGCGCGTTCTTGGGTCCGTGTTGTTTCGTGTAATTCGTGGATCGTGATAACGAAGTCAGTACCACCTGCGGTAGCGGGTGGGTTCCGACGTGACCCACCCGCTACCGCAGGTGGTACTGACTTCATTATCCCGATCGACGAATTAAAGGAACTAAAACAAACTTTCGAGAACTATATGAAACCTTTAATCACATTACTTGCAATCACTCTGTTGCTAACTGGCTGCCGTCAGTCCACGAACACCGTAACTCAGCAGTCGAGCGATGCGGAATTTAAGAAACTGCACGACCAATATGTTGTCGGGTTTTTGCGACGCAATCCGACGGTAAGCACATACCTCGGTGGATCCGGACTGGATTCAAGTCTCAAAGACGTTGAGGGCAAACTGCGTGATCATTCAGCCGCTGCCTTGCAGGCCGAAGACGGCTGGTTGACTGAGACCCGGAAGTCGATTGAAGCAATCAACCCCACCTCCCTAACCGCGGCGAACCGCATCAATCGTGACGTCATTCTCGCGCAAGTCAATTTCCTGCTGCGCCAGCAGCAGTCGCGACGTCATCAGGAGCGCGCCGTCGACACTTACGTCGAAGAACCTTTTCGCGCGATCGATTGGCAATTGCTGGCAATGACCCCGACCGGAGACAAAACATATGGAACGCCTGAGGAGTGGGGCTTGGTAATTAATCGGGTTAAAGCGGTGCCTGCTTTTCTCAGCGTGGCGAAGGAACAACTCAGCGCCGGCATAAAATCCAACAACACACCTGATTGGCGGATGTTGATTCGCAACGGCCTTGAAGGTTGCGACGCAAACGCGACTTATTTCGAGCAGACGTTACTGACCACCGCGACGGAACGCCTGGCACCGGCGCAGCGCGATCAAACAATTGCGCAACTGAGCGAAGCGGCGAAACTCGCGGCCGCCGCCTATCGCGACCTGCGTAGTTTTATCGCCAGCAGTTTTTTTGACGATCCTAATAAAAAAGAGAACACCGCGCTGAAACCACAGTTTCGCGCAGATCGTTATGCTCCGGGCGACGAGGAATACAACTGGGCTGTGAAAAACAATTTGCGGCTCAACAAAACCGCGGCGCAGCTTTACGACGAGGCAATGCCGATTGTCGAAGCCACCCGTCAGGAGATGTTTGAGCTCGCTCGCAAGGTTGGCGAGAAACGTGGCTTGACGTTGCCGGCTGAAGGACCAGCAGCAGTGCGTACTGTATTCGACGAAATGTCGAGGGATTATCCGAAGACTGACGCTGAGATGATTCAATGGTACAAAGACGCGTCATCTCGCCTCGTTGAATATGCGCGTCGCACCGGTCTCTTCGACGTGCCTGCTGATTACCAGGTCGAAGTTATCGAAACGCCGCCACCTTTGCGCGCTTCGGTTGACGGTGCTGTTTATTATCCTGCACCTCCTTTCAAAAAAAGTGGAGTCGGCCGCTTCTACGTGACACCAACGGACAACAACCAGGCGGCGCTGCAGCAGGAGCATAACCGCGCGGCAGTTGCTGACCTCGCAGCCCACGAAGGCTTTCCTGGTCACGACTGGCACTTCAAGGTGATGACGCAGT
>DATEPF010000091.1:0-16592 GCA_035273325.1 Pyrinomonadaceae bacterium
TCAGGCACGGGAGCCTTGCGCACAACGATGTCAACTTGCTGCGTCACCGGCTCATAATCTTTTTCGTCGTCGATAGAAACCGTATAGACCCCCGACCCCACGTTGCTGAAAACAAACTTTCCGGTATCGTCCGTGGACCCCAAAATATCGCCCCACTCCGGAGAGCTTAACCGGATACGCATGCGGGTTCTGATCGGCTGTCCGTTCGGTGCGAAGACCATACCAGCGATGTAGTTGTTCCCCCCATGACGCGTATTAGTAGTTTCTGTAAGTCCACCCGCGATCTGTGCCGCTGCGCTCGTTACGCAAAGCAAAATTATGACAGTGAGACGAATTGTTTGGCGGGTCGCGTTTCTTAAGACCATCACAACGGCTCCTCTTTAAGTGGCTGCAGTTTACAACAATGACTTTTCGCAGACCAACATAAGGATCTCGCTTCAAAAAAAGGGCGTTGCCAAATTATCTTGGCAACGCCCGGATTTAGAAAATAACCTTTCGGTTAGAAGTTGATACGGATCAGGAAGTCCACAACTCGCCCGCCCGGGTCATTTGAGCCATTGGGATCCTGGTAGGCCCAACCGTTGGCCATCTGTCCAAAGGTGCCGGTAAAGGCCGTGATGTTATTCACGTTACCGGTCCAACCGCCCAGACGCCAATTGGTGTGATTCAGAACATCGAACGCAGTCACTCGGAACTCAACATTGCGGGACTCGCCAATCTTGAATTTCTTTGCGAGGGAAGCGTCGAGTTTGAAGAAGTTCGGTCCGTAGATTACTAATTTACGGAAGCCGCACCCTCCCAGCGTTCTCTGTTGGCAGTTACCATATCCAACCGGGGCGATAAACTGTCCCGTTGGAGCCTGACCTGCCGCGTAACCAGTCGCGGTATTTCCCGTTGTGGTAAAGGCGCGAATGGTGTTCGCGATAATATCCGCCGGCAAGTAGGTCACATTGGCAACGGAGGTCGCACCATTCGGCTGAGTGATGGTTGTGTTGTAGTAAACGCCGATCTTATCCTGCAGCTCCTTCGCGGTCATACCGACGAGCTGGACGTTTTCCATAAGGATCGGGGAACCACTCTGCCAACGAACCGTCGGCGTGAGCGTCCATCCCCCCAAAAGGCCATCGGTCAGCCAATTCGCGGTAGACATGTACTGCCGCCCTCTGCCGAAGGGAAGATCCCAGGTCGCGTCGAACTTGAACGCGTGCCGCAGGTCGACCTGCGAAAACGACTTATCGGCGTCACGGTTGCGCAGCGTGTTGTTCGCCGCGTTACTCTGGTCGCCTGCACCGAGACCGAAGAATGTAGTCCCGGCAGATGCGAACGCGTTCGTGAACGACTTACCGTATTGATAACTCGCCTGGAAGCGCAGACCATTAGACATCCTGCGGCGGACCTCGATCACGCCTGCGTCAAACCAACTTCTTTCGCTGTTGTCGAACTGGAAACAGAAGCCGAGCGTCGTCGGACAATTGTGGAAGAAGTTTACCGGTCGGCCCGCAGCTGCACCGTTCGCCCGTGTCGTCGCGTTATTCGCCAGGGTACTAGCGAAACCGATCACGTTCGGGTTTGCCGGCGAGAGGGTCGGGATGAACGTTTGACTTGAGAAGTTGGCCCCATAACTAGCGGCCAGGTTTGGATTTGGATTGCCCGCTTGCAGATACGACACCATTATTGGCAACGGAGATGTTCCGGTGCCGGCGCCGAAGTAAGCAAAGGTAACGCCGCGACCCGCGTTAATGTTCGCCAACAGGTTTTGTTGGGCCAGTGCAAATTCAGCACCAAAACCATTCTCGATCGCATTGATCTCGTTGAGAAGGTACTGGACCTGCATGTCCTTACCGCGATTTCCCACATAACGAAACTCGATCACAGTGTCTTTGCCGAGCTGACGTTGGTAGCCGGCGCTCCATGAATCAACATAACCAGAGCGGAAGTCCGGAGAGAAGCCAAGAGCGGCGTCAGCCGTGGTCAGCGTGCGCGGAAAGACCGGAGTTGCATTGAACGCCGGCGGGACGAGATTAGGATTACCCGGTGTTGTTAGGTGAGTTCCGACCACCAGGTTGCCCAGAGTAGTACTGCGAGCGAGGGAGAACGACCCACCTGGGTTTTGTCCCACGCTGTTCTCGACGATCAACGTACCTTCGCGGATAAACGCACGAGAGAAGCCGCCTCTGAATACGCTGGTGCCGTTGCCACCGAAGAGTCGCTTCTTAAGACCGGTGTTGAAATCCGGACTCCACACGAAACCAACACTCGGGGCAAAGTTCTTTAAGTCGTCCTGGAAGGCTTTCTCACCCGCGGTGTTGCCTCGGACAGTGGGTACCGCACCGGTTAATGTTCCGGGACTGAAGAGATTACCAGCGCCCGAGACGTCGTACACCATGTCCGGATTGCTGAGAACGGCGTAGTTAGTCGTTACCATCTTTGCGCCGGTTTGCGGCTGCCATCTGACACCGAAGCTAAGGGTCAGATTTTGCCGGATTCGCCATGAATCCTGTACAAAGAGGCCATTGGTGTTCTCCTCGATTTCGAAGTGACGCGAGCCATTAACGGCATACTTGCCATCCCCCCCGAGTATCGCATTTGAGCCAAAGGCAGAGATGCGCGCGGTTAGCGTGGCGTAGAGGGCTTGGGCATTAGCACGCTCGGTATCGTTTGCGCCGGGCAACGTGATGGCTGGGCACGAAGCGCTGATAGTATTACAAAATGCGTTGGTTACCGCGGTATCACCCGTCGCGACGCCAAAAGTGAGAGTCGGTGCCACCAACCCTACGGAATCCGAAATCGTCTGGATCTTTTTGAGCTGTCCGCCAAAAGTGATGGAGTGGTTACCCTTCACCCAGGTGGTTGAATTACTAAAATCCCGGGTCGGCGATGAACGCGAGCTAAATGCGTTTCTGATAGTGGGGCTGGTTAAACCCGAGCCGAGACCAATATTGAACCCCTGCATGAAATTGAACCACTCTGCTCCGCCGACCAGCTCAAATCGCGAATCGCCCTTGAGCCAGCCCGCCAATTGCGCGTATCTGAACTGATTGACCACATTACTGCCAAAGTTGGATCTGAGACCGATCGAAAGCGACCGGCGGTCTGAATTTTGAGTGCCTGCATTCGCGAGGCCCGGGAATGCCGGATCAACGCTGTTCAGGAAGTCAACATTCGAGCGAAACGGCTGATCGTTATAGATACCTTCGATCGCGTGATTCTTCGTGATGTTTGCATCCATTCGCAACACAAAGAACCGGCGTCGCTGCTGGCCCGGATTCGCAAAGTTAAAGGGCTGCCTGAAAAACACACCGCCGGTGCCCAGCGGATCGAACGACCCCGTGGTACCCGTGGCTGCATTGATCAAACTGAACATTGCCTGGACGGTCGGATCGACGGTACTCGGAAGCCCACGCGACGCCGCGATGCTTAATAGATTGACCGAGTTGACGCCGTTCGTACCATAGCGAAAGACGCCGGTCTGAGCTGCGGCCGTCAGGACTTGTCGTTGCCGGTTTGGCGACGTTTCGTTAAGGTGAAATCTCTCATAGTTAAAGAAGAAATATGCCCTGCCCTTACCCGAGTCAAACCAGTCGCCGCCCTCGCCAAACTTCGGGAACGGAAGCGGACCTCCGAAGCTCCCGCCGAACTGGTTTAAGCGAAGCTTGCTTTTCGGGACCTTGAGATAATTGTTTTGGAAGTTGGCCGTATTCAGGCCCTCGTCGCGGTGCTGCCAAAAGACGCTGCCTCTATAGTCATCTGTTCCGCGACGGGTCTGGAATCTTATGGCAACCGCGCCGTCACCTGAACTCTCAGCTCCCGGAGTGGCCGTCGAAACCGTCACTTCGTCGATGTTGTCAATACGCGGGCGAATAAAGGTAAAGAAGCCATCAGACGATTTCAGGAAATTGTCCTGCACGTCAACGCCATCGATCTGAATCGTCAGAGCACTTTTTGGCAAACCGTTTATCGAAGACGTTCGCACGACGCCTGTCGTTGTAGTGCCCGGGAGGGTAGTGATGAGATCGAGGGCGTCCCGTGACTGGATAGGCGTCTCAAGTATTTGCCGACCCGCGATCGTACTTCCTACGGTGGCCGTCTCGGTTTGCAAAACCTCAGTGCCCGAAGCCACCACAACCGATTCTTCGATTTTACCCGCCTCGAGTTCGGCATTCACGGTAGCCGGGGTGGCAATGTCTACTTTAACTTTCGTAATCACAGACGTTTTAAAATTCTGCGCCTGGATAGTTACAGTGTAGGTTGGGGTACCTGCGGCAACCCCGGGGATGGTGTAGAAGCCATCACTATTAGTAACAGCCGTATATTCCTGGCCGGCCTCACCTTTTACGGTAACGGTCGCACCGGCCACAACAGCACCGGTCGAGTCGGTAACCGTACCGGAGATCGAACCAGTTTGTGCCGACGCGGACACGCTAAAGATCAGCGCGCATGCGAAAGCCGCAAACATAAACAGAACTCTCTTGTGCATCATTGAGTCTCCTTGGTTGAAGTGATTGAAACCCTTGTGGATGGACTTGACTCTTCCCCGCCGGAGGCCGCTGAAGACACGAAGACTGCCGGGGCGATAACACTGACTCTCCTCATGGTAGGCTCCTCCAAGGTAGGTCAAGTTGTGTGTAGTCCGCGCGGGCTTTTCGAGACCGAGTTCATTCAGAAACCCGCGGCTTGATATTCAGCTGTTCATCGATCACACGAGCCGTTGAACCCTTCAAACAGCTCTTGCGATAAGTTTGTTAAGGTTTTAGGCAAACAATGTTCCGGTGAGTCGCGGTGAAGGCAACCTCACTTTCTGACCCATAAATCGCCAATTAGCGGCGCTTTAATAGGTCATCCCAGGCAGAACTGCGTGCCCCTAGTCAAAAAACTGGTTTTCTGTCCAAAATCTTGGAGAACAAAGGGGGTGGGCGGTGAGTCCGAAGAAACGCGTCGTCGATGGCTTCAGCGGTCAGACAAATCCCTGGACAAGGGTGGCAAGATGTTTGAGCCACACGTTCAAAAACCGAACTCTAAAAACGGTGCGTGAAGGATGAGAGGCGAGCGTGACTTTGCACGCCCGGGGCCAGGAAACTAGTTCCTTTTCAGGTTGGTGCTGATGTAGTCCTCTAGTCTCTTTCGGTCGCTGTAATCGGGCTTCTTCTTCAGAAATTCTTCGTACTCAACGGCCGCCTTGTCCTTCATTCCGGCCGCGTTGAACACCCACCCCAAGTGCAAGTGCGCCTCTGAACGACCAAGCTTGACAGCTTCGTTCAAGTACGGAATGGCTTTGGTCGCCTGACGATTTTGAATCAAAACTTCACCGAGAAGAAAGTTCGCTTCCGCAGATTGTGGCTGTGCCTGAACCGCGCGGGATAAGTGACCAATAGCTGCTTCGTAATTCTTTTGCGCGGAATATAGTTTAGCGAGATTTATGAGAGCAATAACAAATGTGGGTTTCGCTTTCAGCGCACTCAAATACGCGTTCTCAGCCTCAGCGAAACTGTTCTTTACCGAGTGAACTATTCCCAACAGCGTCCATGCCGGAAAATCGAGTTTGTCCTTCTCGACAATTCGTTGCAGTAACGAAATGGCATCATCATACCTTTTCTGCTCCGCGGCTTCCTGGGCCTTGCGCAGCAGACTTTGGTTCTCTCCGGAGCGGTTGTACACGTCGGCGGCAGAGACGACTCCCGGCTTTGCCGGGGCCGTTTTAGACTTCAAGGCGAGAACCAGGTCTTGTTGGAAACCGTACGGACTCGAACTGAGTTCGCGTATCACCAAGCGCGTCCGCGCGATCTCCACGTTGTCCACTTCGACGGCGAGTTCGTAATCGCCTTTGTGCAGGTTAATGAAGCGATAGCGACTTCGATTCGCAACCGACTGCCGCCCGACCTCTCCATCGCCATCTCGATACAGAACAACCACAATGCTCGAGGGCGGCCCGGCGTTATCGGCTCCGGCAGAGTCGATTCTGACTTCGCCAAATAACGTCTGGCCGCCCTGGGCCCGGACGGGAGAGGCCGCGAGCACCAACACCAAAAGGCCCAGCGCCAGGCAAGCCGCGCCCGACGCCACGCGCAATCGACTAGAAGTTACTGTGCTCACTAGATCGCCAGTCAGTTGGTCGTGGAAAGATTGAAGGCCGTCGCTTCAATCGGTTCATTTAACGCAAACTGCTTGAAGTTCATGACCCACTCCAACAGTTTCGGGCGTTGCGTATCGATCGTTAACCGCAAGTGGTAAGTACGCGGCAGCGTCAGATTGTTCACCGTCTGAAAGTCAGAAAACTCTTCGATCAGTTTGTAACGATTAAGCGTCTGGCTTCCCGTGTCAGTGGCATTAACGCCGGTCCCACTGGGTGAAGCCATCGGCCCCGATGAAGGACGCGCACCCATGCGCGCAGAAACTGTATAGGAATATTCACTACGGACGTGACGGAACGTCTCGGCATCGAAAAAGAGGCTAATCTTGAGATCGCCGCCGCCCTTTCGTGGGTTGTACTTCAGTTCGTGTACGAGGCGGTTCTCGATCTTCTTTGTACCGGCATAACTCAGTTTAGGATCCCGTTCGGTCAGATTCCGCAACGGCCACGCCGAAGACAAAACGCCGCCAATTAGTCCTTCTTTGAATATAGCTTGCTGGGACATCAGGAAATCGCCCAGGTCGGAGCGCTGGCCGCTGGTAGTCCAAAGGGCGATTGTCATTTTATCTCCATTGAAGGCGACCTTCTCGTAAGGATAGCTGGTGGAGTTGAACACCATCGCCAGAAGAACTTTGCCGCCGGCGGAAGCAATTTGACTCACGCCCACAATGTCCTTCACGGCGGCACTGCGACTGATGGCCTTTGCATCTCCAACGGCGACGACAGATTTCGCGTTTGCCAAAACCTCGGGGGAACCTATCGAAGCCAGATGTTTTGTAACCAGCTCTTCCGGCTTTAGTTTGTCCTCAGGCAATAAAGAGGCGCCGGCAGGAGAACAGAGGACCACGGCAAGTATTACGGCAAAGAAACTTTTGTGAAGTTGCATGAAAAAACTCCTTAGGGGTGATTAGATAAAGAACGGGAGACCCCGCGATTATAACAATGCACGTTGCACCTGAAAAGCTATCGAACCTTCTCCCGCAGTAATAAAAAAAAGGGGCTCCCGGCATTCAGCCGGGAGCCCGAAATTACAAGCAGCTTCGCTTCAATTAGAACTCGTAGCGAAACGCGAATTGGAATTCACGCGGTGTGCTTGACGAAGTCGTGATCTGTCCGAAACTCGCCGAAACCATCGATGCGTTCGGCAGACCAAAACTGTTGTGGTTGAAAACATTGTAGGCCTCCGCGCGGATCTGGATTCGGTGGCCTTCCCACGGCATATTGAAATTCTTCAGCAACGCCATGTCGGCATTCCAAAAGCTCGGGCCGCGGAAAACGTTTCGGTTTCCGATTTCACCGTGGTGTGGGTATCGCAGGATACCGGTGTTCGTCGTCGGATTGAATACCGCCGAAGGATTCGCAAAGAACTGAATCGTTCCGGCGGCGCCACTCGTGCCACCCGTGGCATCGTGAATGCTGCGTTGGAGGCCCGAGAGATCCCCGCTGTTAAGTGCACCGGGGCTGTTAAAGGTGAAGGCTACAGGGAACGCACCCGAGGTCACGTTGAAGGCCAGGCCGCTGCGGGCGGTAAAAATACCCGTCAACTCCCAACCACCGATGATCTGGTTGGCCCAGCCAGGAACGTCTCCTCCGATCAACTTGCCACGACCGAAAGGAAGCTCCCAAATTCCATTCACGTTATACAAGTGACGGATGTCAAAATCTGAAGGTCCGCGGCAAACCCTAAGGTTTGTCAGATCGCAGACAATGCCACCCGTAACTGTGTTGGTGATGCTGGAACCGTTGTCAATCGCATGTGACAGGGTGTAATTGAAGTCAAACTGGAATCCTTGCGAGAAGCGCTTGCGCACGCTCACCAGCATCCCGTTGTAAGTCGAGGAACCCTGATTTGAGATGTAAACGTTGTCGGCGAATTGGGCGGACATGCCGACATTCGGCCTAAGGACGCCACTCGCGAACATTTGCTGAACCAAATCGCCCGTGCCACCAACTTCAATCAGGCTGCCCGGGCCGCCAAAGAGATCCAGGGTCAGTTCAGTACAGTTAGCGTAACCAAACCCCGTGCAGGGTACTCCGTACACTGCCTGGACTGCCGGATTGACCTGGTTCTCGAGCCACGGTTGGGCGGTCGTAATGCCAGCTTGCAGATTGTTGAAAGCCGACAGCATGAACTGACCTGACGCCGGGTCGCGATGGTTCACGACCTGGGACATATCGGCCTGGCTGAATAGCTTCCGGCTCTGGCGACCAACGTAGGACATCTCCAGGATAAAGTTACCCGGCATTTCGCGCTGGAAACCGGCGCTATACTGGATCGAGTAAGGAATCCTGAACTGCTGATCGATGGCGTAGTTGAATTCACCGGTACACAAACCGGAAGGCCCGGGCCACGGACAAGCCGGATCGTTTGTGAACGGAGTGAACGGACGAGTGATAACCGGCGCAGCGTTTGCCACTGGCAAACTGTTGATGCCGGTGAAGCGCGGATCGTTCAGCAGAGATGTGCGAGCATTCAGCGCATTGCCGAAGTTGCGGCTGGCTGAATTGTCGAACAGGTACGATATCTGATCCTGGATGAACGTGACGGCGCCGCCGACGCGATCATAAACAACCGAACCGCCTGCGCGGATCGACGTCTTGCGATCGCCCAAGATCCGGCCCAACAATCCATCCTTGAAGGACGGATTCCAAGCGACCGCCAAACGCGGCGCCCAGTTGTTCAGGTCGGTTGCGTGATAGGCACGCAGGCCGTTGCCTTTGCCGCACAGGTCATAGCGCAGTAAAGGCTCGATCGCCTCACCGCTGCGGCCGAGAGCGGCGTTCTGTTGCCGGATGTTCCACAGATTTTCGAAGTCAATGTCGTTGCAAGCCTGGAAGCCGTTCTTTTCATATGGCGGGCTGGCCAGGTGATACCTAACTCCGTAGGTCAAGGTTAAGTCATTCCTAAGTCTCCAGTTGTCCTGGAAGTAGAACTCGTACTCGTTGTAACGGAAGTCACGCTTCTTTCCAGTACCTGGAGCAAACGCGTTACCGTCAACACCGTAATTAAAGTTCGTCGTATGTACAGCAAGGCGGCCGAGGATGAACGCAAATGGCGAGTCGAAACTCGCTTGGCGGGTGGCCCCGGCGCCGATGTTCGCCGGTCGCACCGTCGGGTTAGCGTTATTGAGGTTGCCGGTCAGGCCGCCCAGACCAACCGTGACAAAGTTGAAGTCGTTAACAAGTCCCGACTTCTGCGAAATTGGCTTGATCTGAGCACCGAACGAGAAGCTGTGCGAGCCCTTCGTCCACGACACGTCATCGCGGATGGTCGGCACATCAACGTTGCGATCCTGGTCGCTGATGCCGGCAAACGGCGCTGTCAAGCCCGCACCGAACGTGAATGAATTTGGGAATGCCGGCCGGAAGTTAGTCGGGAAGTTCAGCCCGGAATGGGTCAAACCAACCGTCGCCTGATTAATCAGGTTCGAAGTGAGTACCCAGGTATGACCTGCTACCCAGGCGTAGTCTCTAACGACAATCTGCGCCGTTTCCGGGTCGCCGGGGAATTGCTGCGCGACCGAATTCACTGTATCCGTCTGCACGCGACGAGCAATGTTCCAACGAACAAAGACCTTCTGCTTCTCGGTAGCGTTCCAGTCATAACGGCTGGTGTACGTGTTGTCGAGTCGTCGCGAAGGCGCATTAAATCGGAAACCGGCCGTGTTAATGCCATTCCCTAACGTCAGGTCGTTTGGCAACGGATAACGGTCAGCGATAAAGCTTACCAGGGCTGCGTTCGGGCCAGTGCCTCTCGGATCGAGGGCCGCCACTTGCGCCTGCGTAAGAATTGTAACGCACTGCGGATGGGTAGCCAGCCGCGCATTCGTGGGGCAGCCAGCCGTGTTGTTCAAGTAAGCTACTTGACCCGCACGAAAGTGCGGAAGCGGAACGATGCGCGTATAGGATACGCCTTGTGCATCGCGGCGTCCTTCATAGTCGAAAAAGAAGAACAGCTTGTCCTTCAAGACCGGCCCGCCGATGCTGCCGCCGAACTGATTGCGGGTCAACTGGGGCCGGGGTGAAACCAGGCTGCCATCAGCCAGACGTCCGGCGCGATTGTTGAAAAAGCTGTTTGCCGCGGTCTTGGCGGTGCGATTGTATTCGCGGAGAGAACCGTGAAATTCGTTGGTACCGCTCTTGGTCACCAACTCGATTTGGCCGCCGCTGCTGCGGCCTTCCGCTGAACTCGGATTGCTCGTGATGCCGCGGAATTCCTGAATGGCATCGATGGGCGCGTTACCGACGGTCGCAAACGCCTGTCCGGTCGTCTGGTCGTTGGCGTCGATGCCGTCGATAGTGATGTTGCCCTGGTCAGCGCGCGAGCCGGTCACCGAACCGCCACGATTGCCGCCTCCCGCACCTACGTTGTTACCAACCACGCCGGGCTGTAAGCCAAGCAGTGCCGCCGGCGAGTTCCGAAGCTGAATCGGCAGATCTTTTAGACGCCGCTCTTCGATCACGTTTCCGATGCTTGCATCGGTCGTGTTCAAGGTGGCGCCGCCCTGGTCGGTTACTTCTACGATTACGTCAGTAGCTCCGACCGTCAACTGCACATTGTGCGTTTCGGTGACAAGTACGCCGAGCGTGATGTTTGAAAGCACCAGCGTCTGAAAGCCTGACTGGGCAAAGGTAATCTTGTAGCCTTCTCCAGGCGGGACCTTTTCAAAACGATAAACTCCGTTATCGTCCGTGGTGGTGGTGAAATCCTTTGAGGTTTTGGTGTCGGTAAGCGTTACCGTGGCGCCCACGACGCGGGCTCCCTGTGGATCGGTAACGACTCCCGTCACGCCGGAGTTGCTCTGCGCAACCGCCACAATGGCGAACGCGCAGATAAAAAATCCTGCTAACAAAATACGTTTCATCTTTGACTCCTTCTGGGTTTGGGTAAGCGGTGAGCTCGAAATTCGAACTCCTTTTTCATTCTCAATCGAACGAAAAAACTCAATTTGCCTAAGTTGAGCGCGTAACCAAATTGCAATGGCTGTGCCGAGCGGACGGGCCGGGGGCAACCCTCAAGTAGGCTGTGATTTTGCGGGGTTTGCCGTGCCGATGTTGTTTTTCCCCATGCAAAAAAATATATGATTTTGGATTGTGCTACGAATAACTAAACAACTGGTCACTTTCACCAGACACAGGAATTAGGATGCGAATACAAATTGCCGTATAAACGGCGGGACGAGACACCACATCGGGGGATGAGCTAAGGGGCTTTAACGGCCTCAAGATCGAAGCGCAATTCTTTTCCCCGGATTATTCCGTTCAAGTAAAACTCCCAGAATTTTCTGGTGAAGCGAAACGACGGCCAGCGCTGGTCGAGGTTTACCAGGAACTCCAGTCCGATCGCGCGCCAGAGGTTAGCCAGCGACACGTAAGTGCGGATTGCTTTGAGGCGAACGTCCGTGTAGAACGGGAAAAGTTGGCGATCGTCGATAAAACAGTTGAACGAATAGCTGTTGAAGTGATTACGGTGTGTCGGGTCAGTCGCCCAGTCGGGATTCGTGTAATGCGGCGTCACGATCGTGAGGCGTGCGCCGGGTTTCGCGATGCGATGCAGCTCACTGACCAGCGCCATCACATCCGGCACGTGCTCAATCACGTGGCGGCAAACAATTTCGTCAAATTCGTTGTCGGGAAATGGATATGGCAACACGCCGAGGTCGTGCACTACATCGGCGTGCGCTCGCGGATTGGAGTCGATACCGATTGCGCCCGGGACTTTGTTCCAGCCGCATCCGACGTCAAGGATTTTTTTAGTTGAGGTTATTGCCGCCATGCAGCAGAAGCGGGTACGCACGCGTCCCGCGTGCTAACACGCCAGAGGCGTGCGTGCCAAGTTGGTTCTCAAAAATGAGGCGAACTGTTCAAAGTCGAAAGCATGAACCGGGACCCCGAATTGTTTGCTCAAGTCTTCGAAGCGCATACCGTCGAGAAAGACCGGCTCGTCGCTCTTCAACGCAACGTTCGGAATGATCGCGAAGTCCCCCTGCACCTGATCGCGCGCCGCTAAAAAATCACCGCCCGTTAACAGCCCGGCAACGCTCACGTCGCCGCCGAAATAATCGTTTGTCACCGGCACGACGCGCAACCCGCTACCATAAACTTTGTTGATTCGACCGACCGGTTCTTCGAGCACCGGCGCGAACAACGTTCCCGTGAGAATTGTCCCGTTAAAATTTTGATGAGCCATCCCTGACGGTCGGGCTACTGCCCCGCGCGCGCCCTTTGCAGCGGAAGTGAGTTGTGCGCGCAGACCTTTCATCAAAGATTCGAAATCGTTCGCAAAACTCCGCACCATGCCGATACCGTCTTCGATTTGCGGGTACTCGCCATAATGCCTGCGCGAAGGAATCGCGCGGCCGGCCTTGAGATAAATCTCATCGCCAAGAAAAGCGAACGTTGTTCCCAGTCGCCCGCGGAAATCACGCTGCATCTTTGTCACTTCGCGAATCGTTTCGCGGCAAAACTCAGGCGTGACCGGCGTCAATCGCGGATCGTTCAAGTACCTGGTCAAACCCAACGGCACGATCGCGACACTGGTGACTTTCGGGTGCAGCGCGGCGAGATCGTTGACGGTGCGTCGCAAAATCTCACCGTCATTGATCGTGGGACAAAGCACGACCTGCGCATGAATCTCAATGCCCGCGCTCATCAACCGTTGCAGTTTCTCCGAAATGTCCGCCCGCGTTTTATCGACGCCCAACAGATACGCGCGCACGTCGAGATCGGTTGCGTGGACTGAAACGTATTGCGGCGTCAGGCGCTGTTCGATTACGCGCTTCATCTCGTCTTCACTGATCGAAGTCAACGTGGTGTAGTTGCCGTAGAGAAACGACAGCCGGACGTCTTCGTCGCGCACGAACAGCGACGGCCGCGCCGTTTCCGGATTTCCTTTGCAGAAGCAAAACAGACATTCGTTGGCGCATTGGCGCGGCACGATTTGCTCGAAACTGATCCCAAAATCCTCAGCTTCGTCCCGTTCAATATTCAGTTCCCAATCCTCGCCGCTGCTTTTACGGACGTCGATTGTCAGTTCAGTTTCGCCGGCGGTGTGGAAGCGGAAATCGAGATAATCGCGCACGGCGCGCCCGTTCACGCGCATGATTCGATCACCGCGTTCCAGTTCCAGTTCAGCGGCGATCGTTCCGGGCGAGACTTCAAAAATCTCGACACCGCGACGGCGGAGTTGCGTTACTGCGGGTGTGACGGCAAATTCGTACATGAAAAAGTTCTAACGTAACCGACGACTATTGGTAACGACAGTGGTTTTTCTCCCTCTCCCTTCTGGGAGAGGGCTGGGAAGTGAGGGAGCGAAGCTTTAGCGACCGTAAGACCCTCACCCTAACCCTCTCCCACAGGGAGAGGGAACAAAGCGCAAATGAACCGACGAGTATAGCAAAGGTGCGACCGTTTCCCAGGTGGCACGTGCATCTTGCGCGTGTACACGGGCGAGACGCCCGTGCCACATCAAACTGCACCAATGCCAGTTCGGTAAACCCGTTGACAAGTCCAGACGCGCGGCCTAATCTCGGATTTACTGAATTAAGTTGTTGACTCGCCTCTTTCAAATCGCGGCGCCAAATCATGAGTGAAGACGAATCATCGCCAGTGCGCGAGGCGGCAACCAGCGGCGCCGACTCGCAACCTTGCGTGTTGCTGGTAGAAGACGATCGATCGGTAAGACGATATCTTGAGGTCACTCTTCAGCGTTCTGGTTATCGTGTGCTGACGGCTGAGGACGGTTTGGAAGCAATGAAGGTGGCCATGTCTTCGGCGATCGACGTCGTGGTCACGGACGCAATCATGCCGAACTTGAGCGGCCAACAGCTCGCCGCGTTTCTCCGGAAAAATCCAAAGCTCTCGAGCATTCCGATCGTGCTGCTAACGGGTCAGGAGAACAAAGCAGCTTTGGCCACTGGTGATGTGACGATCGACGCGTTCCTCTACAAGCCGGTGAAGGCTGATGACTTGAAGAACTGCATCGGCAAACTCGTGAAGGGTCCCGCACGTGACGCGTGATAGCAGTTCATACAGCGGCGTGAACTTTCGATTCTGAAAACCGCCACCGCTTCGTAAGCTATTTTTGCCCGCGTAAGTTCCACACCGCCCGCTTGCCCGACTGGGAAGCTCTGGTATATTCGGTGCGCCGTCGTGCCTTGCAGCACGCGCGGATCTGAAGCGAGGTAGAGCTATCGTGAGTGGAGTCACATTGAGCAAAGTCGCACTTTCCCGTCGGGCTATCGAGACGCCGGCTTCTCCGATTCGACGTCTGGTGCCGTACGCCGACCGGGCCAAGGCCCGCGGCATCAAGGTCTATCACTTGAACATCGGCCAGCCGGATATCGAGACTCCGGCCGAGATGATGGATGCCTATCGGAACGTCGATATCAAGGTGCTTTCTTACGGGCCGTCTCAGGGCCTGAAGGAATATATCGACGCGCTGGTTCCCTACTATAGTCGAGTAGGAATAGATGTGCGCGCTCAGGACATTCTGGTGACGACCGGCGGCAGCGAGGCAATAATGTTCGCGCTGGACACGGTGGCTGATGTCGGGGACGAAGTCATCGTGCCGGAACCCTTCTACACCAACTATGCCGGATTCGCGTCAACCGCCAGCGTCAAGCTCGTCCCGGTGACCTGTCTGGCGGAAACGGGCTTTGCTCTGCCACCCAAAGCCGAGTTCGAACGGGTCATCACCAGCAAAACCCGAGCAATCATTTACTCCAACCCGGGGAACCCCACGGGTGCGGTTTTCACGCGACCCGAACTGGAGATGCTTGCCGACTTATGCGTCGAGCGCGGACTCTACCTCATCGGCGACGAGGCCTACCGCGAGTTCATCTACGACGATGACACCGAGCACACAAGCGTCCTCAATCTGGCCGGGATCGAAGACCGGGCGATACTAGTGGACAGCGTGTCCAAGCGGTACAGCGCCTGTGGCGCACGGATCGGCTGCGTCATCAGCCGGAATGCGGAATTGATGGCCGCGGTATTGAAGTTCGGTCAGGCCCGGCTTTGCCCACCGACGGTGGACCAATTGGCGGCAATGGCCGCGGTGAAGGTGCCGGACAGCTACTTCGCCGAGGTGCGCCGCGAGTATCAGAGCCGGAGAGACCTGGTCTGCGATGCAATCGCGAAGATACCGGGCGCGATCTGCCGCAAGCCCGGGGGTGCATTCTACGTTGTACCTAAATTGCCGATTCGTGACGGCGAGGAATTCGCCATCTTCATGCTTGAAGAGTTCCAGCTCGACAATGAGACGGTAATGGTCGCGCCGGCCGAAGGATTCTACGGGACACCGGGCATGGGCAAGGATGAGGTCCGCATAGCCTATGTACTCAACTGCGATGACCTGGCGCGGGCCATGAAGATTCTCGCGGCTGGAGTGGAAGCCTACAACCGGAAATAGTCGACCGCGTTAGCTAATTTTTCGGTTTTGCCGTTGGTGAAGGCGCCGCTTTCGGCGCGGCTGCTTCGATCTTTAAACTGTTGCGCACTGCGTCCCACGTCGGCGCCGCTTTCTTAATCGCCTTGTCCGGACCAAACAGCGTGAGCACAACTAAACGGTCACCCACGGTCGCCCAGTAAATTCCCGCCTCACCCGGTTCGCGATCGAGTATCGCAGTAATGCGCACGCCTTCCGCATCGACGCCCGCGATCTGCGTAGTTGCGGCAACGCGCTCCGGCTTTGCGCCCATTCCGACGAACTGTTTTTCGGTGTAAGTCAGATACGGCTCGATGATCTTAGCCTTGGCCTGCGCCAGTTTGTCGGGCGTGTTTACCTTGCCGCGGTGGACGAAGAACTTGATAAGCGGGTCATTTTCGCCCCGGTTGAGCGTCAGTTGCTGTGCGTCGGAATTGCTTTCGTCGGTAATCGTCCATCCATCCGGATAGTCGAACGACAGCCCGTCTTTCGTAAAGTGTTTGTTGTTTTGAGCCGCGACGCCGACTGCCATTAGCAACGCGAACGCAAAAACGGAGACAATTGCTCGCTTCATTTCTCCTCCAAGTACTGGTTCAGGGTCAAACTTTAGTTCGTTTTCGAAAAAGCGGCAACCGCCGTCGCTCTCGCGGCTGGTATTCCGATTGGTCTTTGCCTTTTTATCAGGCCATTGAATAACATGGCGCGCCTGGTTTCATTTGAGAATGCGGAGGTTCGGATGCTCTTCTTCAACCGTCTAACACTCGTCACGATTTCCGTCCTGCTTTTTCACGTGGCGGCGCATGCTCAACCGGCGGGCGCCGTCGCCACGGTTGAAGTCACACCTTCACAAAAAGAAGCGGACGTAGGCCAACAGGTGAAGCTCACCGTCGTCGCAAAGGACGCGAGCGGCAAAGTCGTTAACGAAGCACCCTCAACTTATTTCGCGGGCCCTTTCGACGCGGCGGCCGCAGACGACAACGGCGTGATCAGGCTGGTTGCGCCCGGTGAAGTTATCGCCGGGGCCATCGTCGGCGGCAA
>DATEPF010000092.1:0-17313 GCA_035273325.1 Pyrinomonadaceae bacterium
GACGACAAATTGGTGGTCACCTTTCGCCACCTGACCATCAGGGAGATCGATCTCCGCACCTCAAGGAGTATTCCGGTAGCGCTGAAACTGTAAAGGATGTCCTGATAACAAACCGTCAAGTATGTCTTGATGATTGACAGCGGAGCGGAACCCCAGGTTGCCGGCCAGTATGAAGAATAGAGCGCGCGAAGCGTGCGATAGCGCAAACCGCGCAAGTCCCGGATGATGAATGAGCTATCGCCCGCTTCGCGGGCTGGAACGTGGTTTTCCACCGATCCTGGGGTTTCGCTCGCAGAGCTCGCTTCACCCCAGGCTCTACGCTGTCGCTCCGCTCCGCGGGCTAACAACTAACTGGTGAACAGAATCAAAGACATTCATTCGCTTGAGCGCCTTCCTATACCACCTGGTCCGAAAGGCGGGCTGATCCTCGGTGTCATGCCTGAATTTAATCGCGACACGCTGGGCTTCATCGAGCGCGCGAAGAACTACGGCGACATAGTGCGAATGCGTTTCTTTTATTTGACCGTGCACTTTCTTTATGACCCCGAGCACATTGAGTACGTCCTCTCCACCAACGCGCGCAATTTCATTAAGTCCCGCTCGTTGCGAACGCCTTTCTTCCGTCGTCTGGTCGGCCAGGGTCTTCTCACCAGCGAGGGCGAAGTCTGGAAACGACAGCGACGTTTGGCCCAGCCGGCGTTTCATCGCCAGCGTATCAGCGCTTACGGCGATGTGATGGTCGAGTACGCATCTCGCATGGTTTCAAATTGGAACGCTGGAGAAACTCGCGACATTCACCGCGACATGATGCGATTAACACTCGAAATCGTAGTGAAAACACTATTCGATGCGGACGTATCGAAGGACGCAGACAAAGTTGGAAACGTTCTAACACGCCTCGTAAAGCCGTTCGCTTCGCAGGCCACCTTGAAGTGGATAGCCGACAACCGCCTGCCGACCTCAACGCACCGCAGTTTTAACCGCGACGTTAACGAGATAGACGCCATCGTCTATCGCATAATTGACGAGCGACGAACGAGCGGCATCGATCAGGGCGACTTGTTATCTATGTTGTTAGCTGCGCATGACGAGGACGGTAGCCAAATGACCGACCGGCAACTTCGCGACGAAGTGATGACACTTTTCCTGGCGGGACATGAGACAACAGCGCTTACCCTCTCGTGGGTCTGGTACCTGATCGCTCGTAATCCAGCAAGTGAACAAAAGTTTCACGAGGAGTTGGATCAGGTCCTTGGCAACAGACTGCCGGTCGCTGCCGATATGCCGCGGTTGAAATACACGGAGATGATCGCGAAAGAGTCGATGCGTTTATATCCACCGGCTTATGGCGTGGGCCGGCAGGCCGTTCAGGATTGTGAGATTGGGGGATTCCGAATTCCACGCGGATCACAACTGTTCATGTTTCAGTGGGTGACACAGCGCGACCCGCGGTTCTTTTCGGATCCGGATGAGTTTAAGCCGGAGCGTTGGACAGAAGAGTTTATGAACACGCTGCCTAAATATGCGTACTTCCCTTTCGGCGGCGGCCCACGTGTTTGTATCGGAAACTATTTTGCGATGATGGAAATCGTCTTGTTAATGGCGACCATCGGCCAGCAGTTGCGTTTTTCCGTGCCCCACAAAAAGAGCGTTGAGTTGTTGCCGGCGATGTCGCTCCGACCAAAAGACGGCATCACGGTGACAGTAGAAAAGCGATGAGCTTTGTTCGTGTATTTCGTGGCCGCTCTTTATCCCGGCAAAAAAATAATCCACGAGTGACACAAAATAACACTAAAACGCTGTCACTTCATTCCATAGCCCGTGCAATTCTAGCCCACTCTTCCAACGTTAAAGTCTCAGCGCGACGTTGCAGTTCCACTTCCGCACGACACAACACAATGCTGGCGCCTCCGTGGTTCTTCACAGCTTCCTGCAGAGGCGGAGGCGCGTTGCGTAAGTTATTCAGGATCGTTTTTCGTCGCTGAGCAAAACCCGCGCTCACAATCTGCCATAAGAGGCCTTCATCTCTGACATTCGCGGCGGTCTTCATGCGCGGAGTAATTCTGACGACACTGCTCCACACCTTTGGGGCCGGTCGAAAGGAGCCAGGTGCAACGTCAAATAGCTTTTCGGTTTCACAGTAGGCCTCAACGAGGACGGACAGATAACCACGTTCAGACGAACCAGCAGCCGCGGTGATCCGGTCCACAACTTCGCGCTGCAGCATCAGAACCATGTCAGTAACGCAAGCCCGCTGTTCAATCAGCTTCTGAAGTATGGCAGTTGAAACGTTGTAAGGGAGATTGGCAACGACGTCAGCTGTCGCCGACGGTCTGATGATTTCGCAAAAGTCGGTGGTCAACGCATCGGCGTGTACCAACCGAAAATTTTCCCGACCGCCAAACTTTTGTTGCAGCCACGGAACCAGGTTGTTGTCGAATTCAATGGCGACGACTTGAGCTTTAAGCTCGAGGAGCGGTTGCGTGAGTGCGCCTTCGCCAGGGCCGATTTCAATGAGCGTCTGGCCCGGTTTCGGGTCAAGCGCTCCGATTATTCGTTTGATTACTGATTGATTGGTGAGAAAGTTTTGACCGAATCGTTTTAGCGGGCGATGAGCATTTGAATCACGAGGACTTCGGCGGTCGTTCGTCATCTGCCGCCTTTCAGTCGCGGCCCTTACGGTTCGGGTAACCGGTCACTTCCAGGTCACGACCGAGTCGGGTCAACTCTACATCTTCAAGTTCAAATGCATCAGCCAGCGTTTGCGCGCCTTCACCGCCAATCGCCGCTGGAGCTTCACGTCCTCCAATCACGATGGGTGCGATAAAGAACGAAACTTTGTTGACAAGACCCGCATCGAATAATTTTCCGGCGACGTTAGCGCCCCCTTCAACTAACACACTCTGAATTGAGCGTTGGCCGAGCCCTGCGAGTATCACCTGTAAATCTCTCGCGCTTTCTCGCACGATCTCAATACCGCTGGCCTCAAGTTGTTTGACTTGCGAATCGTCAACGGCGCCCGCAAACACAATTACCGGGTCATCGTTGGCCGTAGCAACCAGTTTTGACTCCGGCGAAATTTTCAGCCTGTCATCAAGTACTACGCGAACGAGCGGTTGACGTCTCGGTTTTCCCGAGCGGTCTGTCAGTAATGGGTCGTCGGTGCAGGCAGTTCCGGCGCCGATCAATATCGCATCGTATTCATGTCGCAGCTCATGAACCCGCTGTCTCGCTTCCGGCCCGGTAATCCAACGCGAGTCGCCTGTCCGCGTCGCTATCTTTCCATCCAGCGAAATCGCCATCTTCAAATGAACAAACGGGCGGCCCGTCTTCATGAAGTGCAGGTATTTCTCATTCACTCGCCCGGCTTCATCGGCCATCAGGCCAACAGAAACCGAGACGCCTGCGGCCTGCAGATGCTGCATTCCCTTGCCGCTAACTTTTGGATTTGGATCCTCGATTGGGAAAACAACGCGGGCGATACCAGCGTTGATGAGCGCGTCGGTGCAAGGAGGTGTGCGGCCGAAATGCGCGTGCGGCTCCAGTGAAACGTAAGCAGCCGCTCCCCTGGCTCTCGACCCTGCTTGTTCTAAAGCATAAGTCTCCGCGTGTTTAAGTTTCTCGTAAACGTAAAATCCTTCGCCGATGATCGCGCCGGTTGAATCGGCAATTACACATCCCACTAACGGCCCGGGACTAACCTGCCCGAGTCCTTCCGACGCCAGGGCGAGCGCGCGGGTCATCAACCGATGGTCCAATTCGGTAGATGCAGTGGGAACGCTAATCGTTGATGAAGTCACGTGGGACACACCGGTTACTCAAACAAGCCATTCACGTATTGCTCGGGATCAAAAACAACCAGGTCATCGACCTTTTCGCCAATACCCGCATATCGAATCGGCAGGTTCAGTTCGTTTGCGATTGCTACGGCGATGCCGCCTTTCGCAGTTCCGTCGAGTTTGGTTAATACAATACCTGTCACTCCGGCGACCTTCAGAAACTGCCGGGCCTGCTCCAACCCGTTTTGTCCAGTCACGGCATCGACAACCAGCAGCGTCTCGTGCGGCGCACCTTCAACTTCGCGTGCCGCCACACGTTTCATCTTTTCCAGTTCAGCCATTAGATTCGATTTATTGTGCAATCTGCCCGCGGTGTCGACGATCAAAACGTCTGAGCCGCGCGCCTTCGACGCCTTCAGAGAATCAAATAACACTGCCGCTGGATCCGTTCCCTGTTTCTGTTGGATTAATGGGACACCGGTTCGCTCAGCCCAGATAGCCAGTTGATCTGACGCTGCTGCGCGAAACGTGTCCGCGGCGCAAATGAGGACGTCGTTACCTTCGGCTTTAATTCGTTGCGCCAGTTTACCGATGGTAGTCGTCTTACCGACGCCGTTAACACCCACAACCATCATTACGTAAGGCGCGACGTTGTCTGGAACGCTGGTCTCCGATGCCACTCCCCTTCGTTCCGACTGTCGCAGGATATTCAACAGCTCAGTTTTTATCGCAGTCTTCAGCGCGTCGAGATCGTTGATCTGCTTGCGTGCTACCCCTCGCCGCACCGTCTCTAAAATGTGTTGCGTAGTAGCTACTCCGATGTCAGCCGCAATCAGTGCTTCTTCCAATTCGTCGAGCAGGTTGTCGTCGATCTGTTTGAAGCTTTGAAAAACAGTGTCCAGCCTACCTGACAACGAATCGCGGGTAGCAGAAACTGCCCGGCGAAAGCGCGCCGAAAATTCCTGCTCCAGCGCCGCTTCCTGTGCTTGCAATTCCTCCATTGACAGATTTAGTCCCAGCACCGAGGTGGCAAAAGGCGAGCGCGACGGCACTGGCTTCTGCTGGGCCTCGATACGTGCCGGCTGTTCCGTCATCGGGCGCGGAACGGGAGCGGGTTTCTCTGCGAGTGCAGTTTCCGTGGGGACCGGCGTTGGTCCGCTGCCGGTGGCAACGGCCTCCAGGTCGCGCTCCGGCAATGGAGTACTGGGCGGCGGCGTTGGCGCCGCTTTAGGTTGTGCAGTTTCCTGCTTTGCCAGTGGCTCGTTCAGTTTCAGTGAGACAAACTGATCGCCGCCCTTACGTTTCCAGAAAAGCCCCATATGATTGGACCATCTACTTTTCTTACCTGGGATTGAATTGTTGATTATAACGGCAACAGCCGCGCTCGAACAAAAACGGGCGCGGCTGCTCTTTTTAAAATCGATTATTTAGACTAAGAAACGAGAATCCGACCGTCATTAGCCGATGCGCCGGACACAGGAACGCGCACTTCAGTCTCGGCCGGACGTCGCTTTAGCTTAACTGAGCCCGGTCTAATCTGACCCTCGTTACAGGCTTGCGCAAACGCTTCGACTACTAACTTGTCGTACCTTGTACCTACAAAACTTTGAATTCGCTCCACCGCATGTTCAAACTTCATCGCCTGCTGATACGGCCGATCAGTCGTCATCGCGTCAAAAGTGTCTGCTACTGCAACGATCTTGGCCATCAGCGGGATTTCGTCACCGCTTAATCCTTGCGGGTAGCCCATCCCGTTCACCATCTCGTGATGCATGTACATGCCCGGCAGGAATTCCTTCATGGCGCCGATCTGCGACATGATCTTGTAACCGCGTTGCGGATGCTGTTTCATGATGTCGTATTCGTCATCCGTCAGCGCCGCAGGTTTTTTCAGAATCTTATCGTCAATCGCGATTTTACCGACGTCGTGCAACAAAGCGCTAATGCGAATCTTTTCGCATTCGCCGTCGCTTAATCCCAATCGCTGCGCAATGGCAACAGATATTCTCGAGACGCGCTCGGAATGGCCACGCGTATAGGGATCTTTACCATCGATTGCCGCCGCCAGGCTTTTCACCGTTCCTAAAAATAGTTCCCGGTTTTCATCGGCCGAACGTTGCAAATCCCTAATGTACGAACCCAATTGGTCCGTCATTAGATTAAACGACTCGCCGAGCTGCCCGAGTTCAGTCCGGCTGCGCACGTCGATTCGTTGCGAGAAGTCGCCGGACGCAATGCGATCCGCGCCGGTTGCCAGTTCCTGCACGGGTCGAGTTAGTTTCTTCGCGAAGAAAAATCCCGTGAACAGCGTCAGCATCGCCGCCACCAGGCTGATTAAAAGGATTTGCCATCTCATGTCGCTGACCGACGCCAACGCCGCTGAAGCGTCCTGAATCGCGATCACCCCGAGACGCGAGTTTTTGTCGAGTTCCGCGGTTGCGTAGGAACCGAGCATTTCTGTTTCTCTTCCGTCGCGGATCAAAACGAAAGGTTCCAATGCTGACTGAACTTGTGCACCCGACTCCTGCCAATCCTGAACTACCTTTAAATCAGTCATTGGCTTTTCCGAAAACGCGACGTTCTCTTCAGGATGGGCCACCGCGCGTCCGTTTTGATCTACCACGAAAACAACCGGCAGTCCCGCATCGAGTAGTTCCCGTTCGCTCTTTGACGTCGGTTGATGAACGGCCTTGAATACTTCCTGAAAAGAAATAATCGCCACCACGGCCGCCACCACGTCGTCCCCGGAGGCACCACCCATTACGGGTGCAGCTACCGTGAGCGCCATTTCCTGACCGGAACGAATAATTTGCGGTCGGCCCACAACGATTCCGCGCCCGCTCATGTTCGCGAGCACGTCGCTCACGCGTTGATCCACCTCTTCACGCTGGATTACGTCAGGCTGAAAAGCAAGGTGCAGCTCACCGCTGACCGGCCAGATGGCAAGTCCAATTAGATTCGGATCTTCTTCAAGCGCTTTTTGTAAACGGGAGTCATAGCCATCGTCATTCAACGCCTGAATTCCGCCCGCAATCTCAAACGCGCGAGCCAAGCCGGCCACAACATCTCGGTAACGTTTCCCGTAAAGCTCAATCTGTCTTGCCTTGTCTTGAACCAACTGCGCCTGGTAACGACCCTCAACCGACCTTAATTCCTCAGCCGTACGGGCGGAGAGCAAGGTCCCGGCGAAAGCGAGCGGCAGGAGTCCGACAAGTAGCAAGACTCCAAGCACAATGTATAGAAGGCGAACGCGTCCGGGCTTTTTCAAGGTATTTTGCTTGTTTAAATGGCTGGAATTGGGAGTTAACTGCAGGTGAGCCGGCATCGAAATAGCCGCGAAGTCATTATGTCCAGTAAGCTTAAGGGTGTCAACGCGTTTTGTTCAACATGTTTACACGGTCTTGGATGCCGAACTGAGTTGTTTATTAAACTTAAGCGCAATACCTGACGTCTAAAGACCTGAGCGCGGCCGAAGACCAAGGTGGGCCGCACCCAGGCGCAGCGTCCGCCACAGATAGATGATAACGGCCATCAGCGACGAGCAAATCGTAGAACGCGCCTTGGGCGGAGATGCTGACGCCTTCGGTGAGATCGTGCGCCGTTGGGAACGAAGGATCTTTGCGCTGGCCTTTGGCATGCTCGGCCGGGAAGACGACGCACGCGACGCCACTCAGGAGACATTTCTGGCGGCGTTTCGTAATCTCCGCGGCTTTCGTGGCGATGCAAAGGTTTCGTCATGGCTGCACCGTATTGCTATCAATCAATGCATTACCAGGCAGCGTCGCGCAAAAGTAAGAAGCGAGAGCGCTCTGGATGATGCGCAGGAAAAACACGCGAGTCAGCTGTCAGCGCCGCTTCGTTATTCGCCATCACGCGTCGCTGAAAATCGCGAAGCGTCAGCCGCTGTCAGGCGGGCCGTCAATAGCTTGCCGGTCGAATTACGGCAGGTGGTGGTGATGAAGGAGTTTGAGGAACTGACTTTTAAGGAAATCGCTGAAGTGCTTGAGATACCTTTGAGTACGGTCAAAAGCAGGTTGTACACGGCGTTGCGCCAGTTAGAAATGAGATTGAATAAGTTCAGTGGTCATTAATTCGGAGGGCGGAGATGGATCGAGATTTTGAGCGAGCTTGCGGACGTGCAGAAGACCTGATGGGGTTTCTGTATGGGGAGTTGAATGAGGTCGAAGCAAACGGATTTCGCGGACACCTGCAACAATGCGCTTCGTGTAATTCGGAACTTAGCTCATTTGGAAACATCCGCAGCTCAGTTTTAGCGTGGCGAAATGAGTCGTTCAGTTCCCTTTCAGCGCCCGCGAGAGCCAACGGCTTGGGACAAAAGAGATCCGCAGTTATGGCGATCCGTGAGTTTTTCAATCTTTCGCCCGTCTGGATGAAAGTAACTGTTGGTTTCGCGTCCCTTTTGTTTTGCGCATTAGCAGTATTAGCTGTCGTCAGCGTGAGACAAGGTGGCGACCCGCTGGTCGTTAAGGTTGAAACTCCACCTGCCGCCGATCAGATCGATATGTTGGTCAAGCAACGCGTCGAAGATGAGTTACGAAGGATCAAAGCTCAAACAAATACGACTGTCTCTATTCAGCAACAATCTGTTAAAGACGTGACTAACGGTCGCACTGATCGTACAGCTGTCCGCCCCAAGGATTACGCGCGGCGCCCGCTTACTCGTGTTGAACGTGAACAGTTAGCGGCCGATCTTCGTTTGACTGCAAATCTTGAGGACAGTGAACTCGATCTGCTCGATGACACAATTAATCAGTAATAGTGAGACTTTGTGAGGCCTCAATGAAACTACACATTAAATCTTTAGTGACTGTTATCTCGTTAGTAATACTCGCCGCGTTGCCCTTGCACGCACAAACCGCAACCGCCGAACAACCTGCTCCGCCCGTGCAGGAAAAAAACTTTGGAGGAGATGCCGTCCGTGAACTCAATTTGACGCCTGAACAACGCGAACAGATACGCATGATTCGCGAGCAGAGTAGGGCCGAACGGGCAGTGGTTAATCGGCGCGTCCGAGAAACTAACCGCGCGCTCGAAGAAGCACTCGATTCAGACAATCCTGACCAGTCGGTACTCGAGCAGAAAATTCAGGAAGTCTCCACCGCGCAAGCCGAAGCGATGCGCATGCGAATAGTCACCGAGGTCAAGATTCGCCAAGTGCTAACTGTGGAGCAGCGCGTCAAACTGAAAGAGATGCGTCGCACCGTCCATCAACTTCGGGAACGGAGGCGCGTTGACGGAGCCGAACGGCGCGAACAGCGTTTGGAACAGAGAACACGGAGGCTGGAGCGACGAAGAAACCGAGTTCCAGTGCCGCAAGAAAACGGGGATCCTCAACGTCCTCAGGAGTGGTAGTCTTATACCATCGGAAGCCCACTTTGGAATGCCTAAACTTCTTCAGGAAACGAGCCGCACACTTACTGGGATCGCGGGTGTCCCCGCCCGCACTGAGCGAAGCGAAACTGGCGCCTGAACACCTAAACACTTCAGAAACCAAGCGGAACCAACGTGCCGTCAGTAAGTGTTAGATCTTGCGGGTCCGTTTTCGCTTCGCTCAGGGCGGGTGAAGTGATTCATTCCCTCGATCAACTGCATTAACTTCCAAAAAGGCCGTCAAGCTTGACGCATTGCTTCAATTTGCGCATCATAAGCCGCTCTTTCAATCGCAGCCAAAAACGCGCAATCTGCGTCCCCGTGATTCCATCCGGCCGCAGTTGTCATTCTTCGTCGTTACAACGGCAGCCCTGCAGACGCGAATCGTTGCGACTCTCGACGGCTGGTCCCTGTTTAGCTCTTAATGAATCTCGTAACGCGCTCTATCTACGAGCTGCAGGAAAACACGCTGTTAGCTGCACGTGCTTTCCGTAGCCTCTTCTCCAGACCACGATACATTTCGGAAACCATTGCGCAGATGGATACCATCGGCGTCGGTTCGCTTAGCATTATCCTGCTCACCGGGTTCTTTACCGGCGGCGTGTTGACCGTTCAGACCTTTCCCACGCTGGCCTTCTGGGGCCAACAAGGACAGACCGGACGCCTCGTAGCAGTAGCACTGGTGCGGGAATTGGGACCTGTGCTTACCGCGTTAATGGTGACTGGCCGTGTCGGTTCGGCGATTGCGGCTGAACTTGGTTCGATGACTGTGTCGCAGCAAATCGATGCGATGCGCGCACTCGGCACCGACCCCGTCCGGAAACTCGTAGCGCCCCGCTTGCTCGCACTAATCATCACGCTCCCTTTGCTGACCGTATTGGCAGACGTAGTCGGCATCGGTGGAGGCGCTTTTGCTGCCACTTCGCTCTATGGACTCTCGATAAACGAGTTTCTAACGTCCGTTCGTGAAGGAATTACTTCGGATGATATTATTGGAGGCGTCATCAAGCCGCTTTGCTTCGCCCTAATCATCGGGACCATTGCGTGTTACAAAGGATTAAATACAGAAGGAGGAACGGTCGGCGTCGGTAGATCTACCACACGCGCCGTAGTGACAGCCTCGATCGTTGTGATCGTTGCTGATTTCTTCCTCGCGCGCGCTCTGCAATACCTACTTGGCATGCCAATGAGTTAGTAGTTGCGATATGAGTTTGCACACCGAAACCAGTAACTTGATGACGCCCGACCGGATCAGCCATCACGCTGCCGAATCGACGTTTGCCGAAGTCGATAACCGCACCCGCATCATCCCGGCAATTGAATTCCGCGATGTGGTACTGGCGTTTGACGACAAGGTGATCCTGGACAAACTTAGCTTCAAGGTTAATCGCGGCGAGACCCGCATCATCCTCGGAGGTTCGGGCGGGGGAAAATCCACCATCATCAAACTGGTTCTGGGATTGTTGAAGCCTGATGCGGGCCGCATCTTTGTCGATGGTGAAGACATCACTGATTACGATGAAGTGCAAATGTTTCCGGTGCGCAAAAAGATCGGCATGGTGTTTCAGGAAGGGGCTCTCTTCGATTCCCTCTCAGTCTACGACAACGTCGCTTATCGATTGCACGAGCAGGGATTGCCGGAAGATCAGGTGGAACCTGAAGTGCGCCGCATGCTGCGGTTCGTGAACCTGGAAGACGCAATCGACAAGATGCCGGCTGAACTTTCGGGTGGTATGCGACGGCGCGTTGGTATCGCTCGAGCGCTCGTCGGGGATCCAAAGATTGTGCTCTTCGACGAGCCTACGGCGGGCCTCGATCCTCCCACCGCGCGTGCTATCTGCGAACTGGCGATGAAGTTGCGCGATCTCGAAGATGTCTCGTCGATATTCGTGACGCACGAGATGAACAACCTCGACTATCTCTGTTCAGAATACGCGGTCGTAAATGACGAAGGACAGGTTGTGTTTGAACGGGAAGGCGAACGGCTCTGCCTGATCAACAGCAAGGTGATGATGATGCGCAACGGTCACATTATCTTCAGCGGTACTGACGAGGCCGTGCGCCGATCTGAAGACCCATACATCAAGAAGTTTCTGAGGGGACATTAAAGAAAGGATGAAGGATGAGGGATGAAGGATGAATAGCGAAGATTGCCGACTGGATTAGTGACCAATAGGGAAGCTAATCTTTTCGTCTCTCATCCTTCATCCCTCCTCCCTCATCCCTAAAGATTTATGCCACGGTCAACTAAGCAGGTAAGTCTGAACCAACTGCGCGTCGGCATCTTCGTGCTGATTTCCATCATCATCCTGATCTTTCTGATTCTAAACGCGTCCGGAGGGTTAAACCCCTTCGCCAAGAAGCTATATCTGAAAGCACAGTTTGGCGACGCCAACGGGCTGCGCGAAGGATCGGAAGTACGTCTTTCCGGCGTACGCGTGGGAGAGGTAGACAAGATAACGATGCTTCCACCCTCGTCTGATCCGGCAGCGCCCCGCATTGAGGCCCTGATGGTCATCGATGGCACGATCGACGGCCGTCCTGCAAACGAAAGAATTCGCAAAGACTCAACTGCGCAACAGGGTTCACCGAGCCTACTCGGAAATGAAATGCTGATTAACATCAGCCCCGGCACCACGCTCGCTCCACCTGTCGCCAATTATGAAACGCTCCGTTCCTCAAGCTCGAACACGGTGAACGACTTTGCTACTTCAGGCACAGACCTGGCTCAGCGACTGAGTAAGTTGTCGGATCAAATTAGTGTGATTGTGAAAGACGTCCAGGAAGGCAAAGGTACGGTTGGACGTTTGTTCAGTGATGAAGCTCTCTACAACAACTTGAACGCCACCGTCCGCGAAAGCGAAGAAGTGATGCGCATGATTCGCTCCGGTGAAGGGTCCGCGGGCAGGTTCGTCAACGATCCTGCACTCTATAACAACGCTAACGAGATCACGCTGCAACTGCGCCGCATTGCCGAAGACTTGCGCGCCGGCCGCGGCACTGCCGGCAAACTGCTGACTGACGACGAACTTTACAACCGCATCAATCGCACCGCCGATCGCCTCGATCGGTCCGTTGATCAAGTCAACGTTATGATTGCTGATATCAACGCCGGCCGCGGCACGATCGGCAAACTTATCAAAGACGAACAAATCTACAACGATGCCCGTGCGGCCATCGCGCGCTTCAACACCACCGCTGAACGAATCGATAACGTCGTCGCTGCGGCCCAACGCGGTGAAGGCACACTCGGCAAGTTGCTAACAGACGAAGCGCTCTACTCAAACGTTAATCAACTCTCATCCGAAGGCGTGAAGTTGATGTACGACTTCCGGCAGAACCCGCGGAAGTATCTAACAGTCAAGTTCGAACTGTTTTAAGTCTCCCGGCTCCTCGTAAACGGAAGGGCTTCAAGCGGTCTACCATAGCTGCGAAACGATCCGGCCCGTTCGCATCTGCGTACAGCGGTAACGACGACGCGCGTCATCTTGCTCAACAACTAAAAAAAACATGGATTGGTTGCCAACTCGGAGCGCGCGTTGAACCTATTCGCCAATGGAGACCGAGAGGTCTTGCCTGCGGAGAATTCAACCATCGTCCGGCGCGATCTATTCGTTTTGACGATTATCGCGCTGGCTGTTCGCTCCTTGTGGACGCGCCGCGGTGTGGGCGTAACTCCGGATGGTCAGTACTATTTGACGGTCGCGAAGAACCTGGCTTTCCATCACGTCTTCAGCAATAGCGAAAATTTTGCGGCCCTCGCACCTACGGCCCATCGCCCGCCTTTTTATCCAGCAGTTATTGCCGTCTTTTGGTGGGGTGATTCTGCACCGCTAATTCTTGTCACATTGGTTCAGGTTGTTCTGGGCGCTGTGACGGTCGCCCTGGTTTATCGGATTGCCCTTGATCGATTCAGCAGGACGGTCGCGCTCCTTGCGGCTGGCGGCATGGCACTCGCGCCAATGAGTAGCTATTACACCAGCCTGATATTGTCCGAAACTCTATTCACATTTTTAGTAGCGCTGGGATGTTTTCTTTGGGGACGTGAGCGCGCTGTTGCCACCGGAATCGCTTTCGGCCTGGCGGCGCTTACGAGAACAACCATTGTCCCGTTTCTCTTCATTCTGTTGTTGTTGCCCTTGCTGCCGGCGTGGCGCCGCCACTGGCGCAGTTACGTAATAATCGTAGTTACATCTTTAGCTGTTTCGTCAGTCTGGATTATTCGTAATGCAGTCACGTTCGGTGAATTCATACCGATCGCCGCCAGCGGCGGTGGCGTCAACCTGCTTTTCGGGACTATAGAAACCCAGGTCACGGGTTCTCAAATATGGACTGGAACGAAATGGACGCATCAGCAACGTGACCATCCATTGGCAACGATGGATGCGCACCTTCCGGAAAAAGAGAGGAATGACGCCCAGACGCGTCGCGCCTTGCGGATAATCGCAGCCGATCCGCTGCACTGGGTGGCAGTTCGCGCAAAACAGTATCCTAAACTTTTCATCGACAGCGGTCCGTACATCTTTTACCCTCACAACACGCCAATCGAAGCGAGTACGCGCTTGCCACAATTTCTAGTCGCGGCGATTCGGCTGACATTTTTGTCGCTTAACCTTTTAGTCCTGGGACTCGCGGTGTGTGGAGTTTTTGTAATGCGAGCGCAATTTGTCTCACTCAGTCATATCACGCTGTTCCCTATTTTTCTCGCGGCTGTACACCTGCCGATGTGGATCGAACCAAGATACAGTCTGCCGATGGTACCGCTCGTTGCTGTTCTCGCCGCCGTCGGCGCGACGTGGTTGCCTGGCAAACTAAAACCGAAGAACGCTTTGCACAAAACGTAAATTTCTGGGCGACAAGGTGGGTCCCCTTTGATACTTAAAATCTTCTACGTCATCTTCTTCTTTATAAGCTTCTTTAACGGCGCCTGGATGCTTCTCTCCCCGCTCTCGTGGTACCGGTATCTCCCGGCAGGTGTCCCACACACTGGCCCATTCAATGCCCACTTCGTTCGCGATATCGGCGTGGCCTATCTGGTCGCCGCGCTTGGCTTTGGCTGGTGCGCGCTGAATCGCGAAAGTTGCCGCACAGTACACTTCGCCCTAACGTTGTTTTTCGTGGGCCACGCACTAATTCATCTCTTCGAAATTCTGACCGGACATTTGCCGGCTACTCACTGGCTGATTGATGGTCCCGGAGTCTTCTTGCCGGCGCTGCTTTTAGTGATCCTGGGTATCCCCTCAGTGAGGCGGTCACTGGGAGAGACCGCATGATTTAGCCGCGACTTCTCACGTAAAATTCTGCGTTGGAACTATGTCTGGGCATTGATAGGAAGCATGAATAAGATTTTCATCGTCCTGGTAATTTTGACGTTTTGGACAACTACCACAAGCATTCGCGCAGCAACCGTTCAAAGTAGTCCGTGTTCTGTTCGTACAATTTATGTGGCGGATTTAGGCAGTGACCCGAGGCACATCAACTTCCGGCTTTTCTTGGAGAAGTGGCTTTCGAAAAAGAAGTTTACAGCGGTAACCCGGCACGACGATGCCGATGCTGTTCTAAGTGGAACCCTTTCAATCAGCAGCGGCCGGAAATACAGCTATCTGACGTTCAAAGGTGCGGAGCTCAAGACCCCCAGCGGGCAGAATCACTGGCGCGGTGAATTCGATTTCAAAACTAAGAATGCCTTCGGTTGGCTCGGCAGAGGGCACATTGAGAATGGCGCCAAACGGATTGCTGAGAATTTACGCGCCTCCTGTAAATGAACGCTAACGTCTGTATTCGGTCTGTGACGTTGGTCCTTCCGATGTGATATTTTGCCAGCAGACATTTTCAATTGGGAGGACACGATCATGCGAAACAAACTAATGTCCGAAAGTTCTTACTGCTTTTGAACGTAGCAGCAAACGTCGCCGCGGTTTCCCGTCGGAAACTCGCGTCAAACGCGGCGTGAGAATAGTCCACGGCGATAAGGAACTAATGGAGAAGCTTGGCAGAAATGATCTTTGCCCATGTGGTTCCGCACGCAGATTTTAAGAACTGTTGCTTGCCTGAGGGAAGATACGATGGTTCGCTCCGGCACCATTACTTCAGGGAGTGAGAACAATAAAAGGCGCGCTTGCAACAGGCGCGCCTTTTCCGCGACGTCGCACCGGACCGTTATCATCGATGGACCACGAACGAAGCATTATCTGGCGCCGACTCGACAAGCCGGGTCACGAATCTGCGCAACTGTTTCGGCTCGATTCTGTCTGGCATCTAACCGGGACAGCAGTCTTCTTACATAACCAGCAAGCGTGTCGTCTCAATTACCTTGTCCAAAGTAATTCACGCTGGGAGACCATGTCCGGCAAAGTTGCGGGTTGGGTCGGAGACCAGATAATCGAAGTTGAGATATCCGTTGACTCCGACCGCCGCTGGTTGCTTAACGGAGAAGAGTCGTCTGAAGTAACAGGTTGTATCGATATTGATCTCAACTTCAGTCCATCGGCTAACCTGCTGCCGATTCGACGTCTGGATCTTGCTGTGGGCCAAGTGGCAAACGTAAGGGCCGCCTGGCTACGGTTTCCCAGCTTTAGGTTGGAACCACTTGAACAAACTTATCGCCGGGTCGAATCTTCGACGTACCGGTACGAGAGCGCGGGAGGGAGCTTTGTCGCTGACCTCCAAATCGGTGACGGCGGCTTTGTGACCCACTATCCAAATTTGTGGCGGGTTGAAAATGACTCACTGACGCCGACCTCAAAATCATTATGAATCGTTAGAGAAAAATCACGATGAGTTCAACTGACCAAAAAATTATCGAATTAAGCAAAACCAAGATCTTGCTCGGCATACTCGGATCGCTGGTGTTCGCAGTCGCGGGGGTGTGGCTGTTGACACTCGATGCGGACCTAATCGAAACGAGCGATAACTTTCGATTGTTTTTTAATAATCCGGCGGTCGCTTACGGGTTGGGATTTGCTGCGATCGTCGTTTTCGGCATCCTCGCACTGTTCTTATTCCGAAAGCTCTTCAACAAAGAGCCTGGCTTAATACTCAATAAGTCAGGAATTGTGGACAACGCCAGTGCCGCGTCGGCGGGGTTCATTCCGTGGTCTGAGGTTTTAGGTTCTGAAGTTTTTGAGATGCAGAAGCAAAAGATGTTGGTGATTATGGTTTCAGATCCCGAAAAGTACGTCCAGCGCGGAAGCGCCATCAAACAAAAACTCAACAAGGCCAACTACAATATGGTTGGTAGTCCGATCACAATTTCAGCTACAACTCTGAAGACAAACTTCGCGGAGCTCTGTTCTGTCTTTGACGAATACCATCGAAAATATGGTAATGAGCCTCCAAAGCTAGCTCAGCGCACTGAGTGACGATTCTATGGAACTAGTTTCGCCATCGCCGCAATACTTATCCGGTTATGTTCACGCGCTCGAACAAGGTTGGTCGCCCGATAACCTGCGGCCTCAGGCCGCCTCCGAAGAACTCGCTCGCATTGCCGAAGACCAAACACGCTTTCTTGCTGAGCAGACAGATCGAGAGGCTAAAGGGCCACGCGTCATTTTGCCAGACGGTCGCTTGGTACCGCCTCTCCCGGGTTATGTGCGATGGTTGTGGGATGGAGACTTCTGTGGGGTGATTGGCTTTCGCTGGCAACCCGGCTCAACTGATCTGCCGCCCTATTGTTTAGGGCACATCGGATACGCCGTTGTACCGTGGAAACGACGACGCGGTTATGCGACCCGCGCTTTACAGTTACTGCTGCCGCAAGCAAAAAAGGAGGGGCTGGCGTACGTCGAGGTAGTTAGTGATGCCGACAACATTGCATCGCGACGGGTAATCGAGAGCAACGGCGGCCAGTTGATCGAACGGTTCCAAAAATCTCTTGAGTTTGGTGGTACCGAGAGCCTGCGCTTCCGAATTCTTCTTGAGCAGGTCCACAGCTAACGGCATCTGCCGCCGTGGAACGCCAAACGAGATGGATGAACGGCAGCTCAATATTTCGGCTTTGCCCAAAAGTCGCCCAACACCTTAAGAGTGACTTCTTTGAGGAAATCTTATTAAAACCGTGGCTTCAGCCTGGTGAAGAAATCTTATTAAAACCGTGGCTTCAGCCTGGTGAACAGGAACCATCCGGTAACTGTTTTAACGGTTT
>DATEPF010000093.1:0-5378 GCA_035273325.1 Pyrinomonadaceae bacterium
GACGACAAATTGGTGGTCACCTTTCGCCACCTGACCATCAGGGAGATCGATCTCCGCACCTCAAGGAGTATTCCGGTAGCGCTGAAACTGTAAAGGATGTCCTGATAACAAACCGTCAAGTATGTCTTGATGATTGACAGCCGAAGCGAAACCCCAGGGTTGCCGACCAGTATGAAGATTAGAGCGCCCGAAGCGTGCGATAGCGCAAACCGCGCAAAGTCACTGATGATGAACAAGCTGTCGCCCACTCGCGGGCTGCAACCTTGTATTCCATTGCTCCTGGAGTTCGCTCGGAAACCTCGCTTCACCCAGGCTTTATGCTATCGCCCCGCTACGCGGGCTAAGACCAAAGAAGTTTTCCTCACACCTTTGTTCGATGTCGCCTGCCCCGCTTACCTACTCGTCAATATCGATCCTGGGGAAAATCCCTTTTCCTCTGGCGAACAGAAACTTGAGATTCAAACGCCAGATGTTGCCGACATATTTTTTGGGCTCGCCTTTTGCGCCCGCAAACTCGGCGTGATAAATCATCTCAACAGCAATTCTTTTTTTGACTATGTAACCCACCGTGCCGCGCACCCTGACCTTTTCTAGAAAACCGTCATCGAGCCGCCAGAACGGTTCTACATCGGCGACCGTATAGAAGGTTTTAGGTGACCACCTCTTTTCACCCTTAGCCAGCGGAATCTCAATTGAAGTTCTGTCGCGAAATCGGGGCTGAGACGTCGTCTTATTGTCCTGGAAGAAAGCCCTGTACTCATACCGCCCAAAGTTGAATATGTTTACCTTCTTTAAATTCGGGACGAACGCCCGGGCGCCGACAACCGGGCGAATCTCAGCGGCGTTCGACGTGTGGTAGTTGTCGGTACTTGTGAAGAGCAGGCCGGCCCATAACTCTATCCAGCCGCCGTCACCCTTGGTGGCTTTCGGTCTGTACGTAATGCCTGGCATGGTGACCCCGAGAGTAGTTAGCTTCTTTTCCGGCGCGTAGACCAGAACGTTATATTGCCACGCGATCCACTTTTCATTAACGGGCATTGCAAAGACGAGGCTGGGCCGGTATTCGTTCCAGATGTTTTGGTCCTGGGCCGGGACGCGTACAGAAAAGATGACGAGGACGAGAAGAACGTGCGTGAGATACAGACTTTTCCTGCGCCACAGCATTGCATGGTCCTCCCCGGTCTTCGTGATCACTTCACACGATGTGACCACAGGCCAAAAGCCACGATAGCTGTCAAAAGTTACAGGATGGGCTTGAATGTCCGACATGCTTCAGCTTGTCGCCATGAGAAGCCGCTCATGGTTAGCTGGGACACGACAAGCCGAAGAAAGGTCTGATCAAGTGATCGCGAGTTTGATTTGTCTTAGCCCGCGGAGCGCGGCGATCGCATAAAGCCTGGGGTGGAGCGGAGCGGAACCCCAGGTTGCCGGCCAGTATTGAATATAGAGCGCGCGAAGCGTGCGACAGTGCAGTTTCGCCAGTCACTGATGATGAACCGACTGTCGCCCACTGCGCGGGCTGCCACTTGGGATTCTTTCAGATCCTGGGGTTTCGCTCCGCTCCACCCCAGGCTTTACGCTATCGCCCCGCTCCGCGGGCTAAGACAAATACCCAAGTGCAACACCGCTCACGATGAAACCGTTACCGAATCCGCACGACCAGAGCCGCGGAAACGTCCGGTTGATCGATCAGATGCGCACTAAACCGCTCCGGACCACCGTGATCTCGCGGAGCATTAACGATTTGCACAGGCCCATCGACCTCAAACTCAAAAACGTGAAGGCCAAACGGTAATCCCCGACCGATCGATTTCAGCGCGGCTTCCTTCAAATTCCAAAGTTGCAGGAACGTGCGCAGTCCACCCGGGCCCCGTTCTGTGACTATTCGGGCCTCAGTTCTTGTGAAGTACGTTTGAGCAAGTTCTGCCACTTCCCGTTCGATCGGTTGATCTTCGAGATCGACCCCGAGTCCGTGTGTTGAAGACCACGCCCCAATGAACCCTAAGCGGCACGATGAAAAGCTAAACCACAGGTCCGGCCGTTCGGGAAGATACGGCCGTCCCGTCTCAGTTTCTGAGAACATGATCTTCGATAAAGACAATGTCGATTTGAGCGCGAGTGCTCCACAGTAACGGCGAAACGCACGGCGCTGTTCGAAGTGCGTCTGAAGCTGCTTCGTCAGAAACCGTTGAGACCTCTGCCGCTCACCAGCCGACAGAAGTGATGCACAGCGTTTTGCCGCCTGCGGTTCGGCGGAGACGGGGGCATACAGTACACGGGCTGAGCTTCGGGCAGCAGCCGGCGTTATATCGCGAACTCGCTGAGAGAACATCTCATTGACCCATGCACTGTCGTTTTGCGTCATATGTGCCGTGGCTTTGAAACAGCTATCGTCAGAATTCATCTTCAAGCAACGTTGCGATGAGTTGGAAGCCGGCCAGCTCGATAGCGTAAATTTCCAAAGTGTGCCGGCCGATAAAACTCAATACATTAGCGACTAATTTTGGCGGTTGGATGCGTGTCGGACCACGCAGGAAAAGACATAGTCCGACAGACAAACTGCCCAGGATGAGAATGAAGACGGCGAACTGTAGCTGAGAAAATGAGAATTCTATTTGTTCCCGCCAGACATAGACGGCCGCTGCGATAAGACACGCGAGTGTTCGCATTATGCCCAGGTTTTTTTTGCTGGTGTTGAGCGAGTTGGGAACTGATTTCGCTTCCACGTACCTGCGTTGGGACAAACCGAACAGGGCCCACAACCATCCCTCGGCGCCGTAATCAACAACTTGCGCCGTCAATGGAAGCAACGCGAAAAGCGTGGTAGCGAGTATGGCGAAGCCGGCCCATCCGTGACGTTGCAAAAGGATTTGCGCAGAAGGACGCACAACCCGGATAAGTGCGAAGCTCAAAAGAATGTTGGGGGCCACCCAATTCCAGTCGTTGTGCCAGCTGTCGAGCAGGGTAAGCACCAGACCGAACCAGATCCACGTCAAAGGCACCCCTCGCGTTTGTGCATAGCCCAAAAGGAAAAAGAACGTGGGAGCTGCCAGACGTCCGAAGACGCTCCACCACTGGTCGTCTTCAATGAAGTAATAGCCAATGTGGTCCACCAGGACCAGAACTATCGCGACCGTCTTCAACCAGTCAGTTCTGTCGACGATAGGTGTACGTTGAGCCAAAAGGGCGTCGTCTTCCGGTAACGTTTGTCGGGGTCGTAGGAGAGCAGGCTGAGCTGGACTTCCTTCGTATGTTCCCGTTACCAGGTTCATCTCCTTGAGTACGAGCGATAAAGGGTGAAGTGTGGTTTCCCGCTCAATGACCGCGCCCCCCATCAGCGTCGCGCCGGTGTTTACCGCGCAGCCATCCGAAATGTGAGTTCGTTTCACCTTCAACATCATGTTTTCGAGAGTATGAAGCTGCTGGAAACCGTCGATGTAACAGTCGTTGCCGAAGCTCACAGCGTTCCAGTCAAAGCACTGCATCGGTTGGGCCACAATGGTTCGCTTGCCGATACGGCATCCCATCCACCGGAGAATGGGATTTGCGAGGATGGTCCCGGCGCAGAATGCCAGAGGTGTCCGGCACCAAACGAAAAAGCAGTCCTGTGCGAAGAAGTAAGCGAAATGTTTCCCCGACCAAAAAGGCGTCGCGTGATCGGTTCCCCACTTACCACCGATAAGGATTTTCTTGATCACGCCACAAAATAAAACCAGCGTGATTTCCGTGACGATCACCGCTATGAATGCGCTGCCGATCGAGTCGAGCCCATATCGCAATAAAGAGAGGTAGAGCATCATGAAAGCGAGCCCTTCAGCGACGGGCAGCATTCCGATACTGAATAGATCGTTTAGAAAAACCCGAGTCAGAAAAAGCGGAAAACCCGGCCGTGCCTGACTCTTACTTTCCTCTTCAAACGACGCACTGGAGAATTTTACCGGCGGGTTTCCGGCCACAGTGATTGGCTCGGCCAGCCGCGATCGCATCTGGCGCCGAAACTGAATCTCACTGCCAGGTGAGGAGACTCCCAGGAGAAAATTGGACGGGAATTGCCCATACTCCGCTACGGAGTTGTTGCCGCTGAAGAAATTCCGAGGCATGTCCAGCCGGCGCAGTTTGAAATGTTCGGCCCCGCAATCAAGCATGTTGGTAAATGATCCGTTGGACCAGAACACTTGCGAATCAGCCGTAGCCAGTTCGGGGACCAGGTTGAACATTACGTCGCACTCTGATGCCCCTACGTGCGGAAAGCGCACGCCGGCGAGGGCCCGCAGATACTGTCCTGTGATGGTCCAGGTCCATTGCCGCTGCATGGCATTCATTCTGTTCACGCGGTACATGAGAAGAGCTCCACGCAGGCCGCGCGCAGGGCATAACCCCGGCGATGAGGCGGTGAAGCGGATAAAGAGACAGTCGAGTACAGAGGTCACTACTAAGGTGACCCACGTGATGACGAAAGCATCGAGCATCAAAAGCCAAAGGCTCTCAAACCACGACGTCACATTGAAAGCCGAACCGGAAGTCAGAGTTTCCTCGGTAAAAATGAAGCCGCTGGCGAACCAGACGATAACTGCAATGGGCACAGCGCTGAGGCAGAAGAAAACAAACTGCTGCATCACGATGTTGACAGTCTCGAGTAACCAAATCGGATAGGCGTACTTGCACGTGTTTGCCGTGCGCTTCAACTCTATGCAACGCCCGGTGAGGCGAGCGGGAGCTCCTTCCCAAATCTCCTGCGAACCCACGTTGCCGAGGATCGGAGTGAACGGGGTAATCCAGGAGCCGTGGCCCACGGTCACACCGTCGAACACTGCGGCACGCATTCCAATCTTGCAACCGCTTTCAAGATGGACCGGACCGACCCGCAGATGCTGACCAGACCAACTAGTTGTTTGAACGCAGGCTCCCGTCTGGATCGCGACATCGTTCCCGAAAGAGATCAAATCGAGTGGCCCATGGAGGTAAGCATCCTGGGCGCACTGCAGGTTCCGGCCCACTTTCGCCCCGAGCTGTCCCAGCACAAACGCTCTCAGTGGCGCACTGCGATAGATCGAAGATAACGGGCGGAGCACGAATTCTTCCATCCTCCCAATACACCAGATTCGTAGATGCATCCTGCTCCACTTGGGGTATTCACCCGGTGTCACCTTGTTTTGATAAACGTGCCCACCCATGAAGAGCTTAATCGTCATGACCCACAACAGATTTGCGAAAGGCACCGTCAGCACCAGCAGATACACCACGAAGCTGGCAGCCATGAATTCAGGAAGGCTCGCGGTGATAAACAAGCTCACGTCTGCTACAGCAAAGACACTCAGGAATACCATTAAACCCGGTAGGTACAACAAAACTGCAAAGAGTATCTGGAGAGTGGTGAA
>DATEPF010000094.1:0-4280 GCA_035273325.1 Pyrinomonadaceae bacterium
CTTGAGCATTTAATAAATCCGGGGGCCGCAGTTGGTCGGTTTCTCCCGTTTCTTCGATCGGGAGGTCGAGTCATTATCGCCGTTCCCAATGTCCTGGTACTTAAACAACGAATTAAGTTCCTGATGGGACATTTCGATTACGAAGAAGATGGAATCATGGATTCCACACATCTGCGCTTCTATACATACGATTCGGCTGCCCGATCCCTTATTGCGAGTCCCGAATTGCGCCTGATAAGAAAAGAAGTTGAGGGAAGTGTGCCGCTCTGGTTCCTGCGACATCATTTTTTGCCGGCACGGGCGAAAGCTTGGTTGGACAAACAGGGATGTAGTTTGTTCCCGAATTTGTTCGGAGATCAGATTCTTTTAGAAGCGCGGAAGATAAGTATCGCGAACGCTGTTGGATAGTAAATGAAAAGTACAGGTCCAAAAATATCGGTAGTACTTCCCGTTTATAACGGCGAACGGTATTTAAAGTTATCAATCGATTCGGTGTTGGGGCAGTCGTTTACCGATTTTGAATTCATCATTTGGGATGACGGATCTACGGACAACACTTCCACTATCCTGGCAAACTATTCCGATCCGCGCATCCAAGTGTTCAGCAATGAACGCAACCTCGGTTTATTCACGTCGCTTAACAAGGCGATTGAGAAATCCAATGGTCCGCTGATTAGGCTCTGGGCCCAGGACGACATCATGAAACCCGAATGCCTGGAGAGGGAGTATGAATTTGTTCAGCGCAACCCGTCAGTCGCGATGTTCTATTCGCAGTGCATTACGATCGACCAAAATGGGCAAGTGGTAGGAGAAGTTTCCGATGAGGGGACGCCGGCAGTAATTGAACCTCAGTTGGCTGCTCAGATCATGTTTTACCACGGGTCGATTACTGGAAACATTGCGAACGTGACGTTAAAAAAATCTGCCTTGCATGAGGCTGGACTGTTTCGAGAAGACCTAATCGTGTCCGGTGATTTCGAAATGTGGGTAAGGCTAAGCGAACGTTGGCCCATCGGTTTCTTGAAAGAGCCACTGGTATATTTGCGTTCCCACGAGGGTCAGTTCAGCCGGCGCAAAGGACTTTTTCCGACATTCATGCGAGAGGATGCTTTGATCCTGGAAAAGTTAACGGCCCGATTACCGCCGAGCCTGTGTAACTACGCGATCAAATACGACCGCAGGCACCGTCAGCTTAGCTATGTTCATCATGTGATGCACTGCTTCTTGTGGCGCGACTGGCGTACGGCCTCAGAGACGTTTAGAGAGATCCGGCAACGCTTTAACCCGTTACTGTTGTTTTGGCTTTGGCTGGTAACTGTCGATCGCCGGCTTTTCAAATTGAAGCCGAAATACGAATTAACCGAACCAACGCAGAACCTGGAGCGCCGCGACTCACAGCAGAACGGCGAGCGCAGCGACCTGGTCGCGTTGAATGCCGTGGTGCGCCGCTGAGCTGACCTGGGTCCTGGTTGATTTTTCTGCAAAGTCCCATGAGCACTCGTTTGGCAATTTTGACAACACATCCCATCCAGTATCACGCGCCCTGGTTTCGAGAATTGGCAGCTCATCCGCAAGTTGATCTCGATGTCTTGTATTGTCACAACGCCACTCCCGGAGAGCAGGCCGGCGCGGGATTCGGGGTTGAATTTAATTGGGATGTCTCATTGTTGAGCGACTACCAGTATCGCTTTCTCGAAAATACCGCTCCGAATCCAACCGTGCACAATTTTCAAGGCATGGATACCCCCGGCGTTAGGAAAATTATTGCTGAAGAAAAGTTTGATGCAGTGATAGTGAACGGATGGCACTACAAGAGTGCATGGCAAACGATGAGAGCGTGTTGGAAAACGCAGACCCCGGTGATGATGAGAAGCGACTCGCATTTGCGCACCGAGCGCAGCAGTGCGAAACAGATTGCCAAGTGGCCGCTCTATCGATGGTTCATACCGAAGCTTGACGCCTGTTTACCAGTTGGACAGTGGTCCCGCGACTATTTCCTCCATTACGGCGCCGATCCAAATAAGGTGTTTGTGGTCCCGCACACGGTGGACGATACCTATTTTTCCCGTGAAGCAGCGCGCCTGCGGCCACGCCGCAGTGAACTAAGAAAAGTTTGGGGCCTGGATGAGAAGGCGATCGTGTTTGTCTTTGTCGGTAAGCTGATTGAAAAGAAACGACCGATGGATTTTCTTCGGGCCATGAAAGTTCTTGCTGGCAGTGGCGTGAATGTAGCCGGCTTGCTCGTCGGCGACGGACCATTGCGCGCTGAATGCGAGCAGTTTATTCAACGTGAGAATTTGCCGGTCCACATGGCGGGGTTCCTGAATCAATCCAGAATTGCCGAGGCCTACGTAGCGTCTGACGCTCTGGTCCTTCCTTCTGACGGCGGTGAGACGTGGGGGTTAGTTGTCAACGAAGCCATGGCGTGTGGCATTCCTTGTTTTGTGAGTGATCGAGTCGGCTGTGGTCCAGACATGATTGCGGGCCCGGGGGCTGGCCGGATTTTTTCTCTCGGTAATACTGACGAATTAGCCAATTGGCTACTGGAGTTCGCGCAGGACGAATCCATGCGCACTGAAATGGCGAAACAAGCTGGAGCTACCGCCGCCAGTCGCTCTATGAAGACGGCTGTGGCCGGAACGCTGGAAGCGGTAAAGATAGTTTTGAAAGAGCGGCAAAATAAACATGAATAGAAACCGTTCTGTTCGCGCATTTCCGCGTTTGGCTCTGCTGATAAGTCTCCCTGTAGCTGTAATGAGTTTTCTTTGGCTCGCACGCGCGAATGAGGTCACCGCAGTTCAATGGGTGCTGGCGTTCGGTCTGATGTTTTTGACATGGTGGGCGTATTTGGACTGGCGAGAACGCGGGCGGCCCGAACTTCCAATGTTCGCGATGATCTCGTTTATGTATTTCCTTTACTACGGGATCCCACTGTTCTGGGGTGATCTCATGATCACCACCGATTTCGCGCCGCGTGGTCAGGAAGTTTCAGGGGAAGGCGTCACCGAAGCGTTGGCTCTTGCTTTTGCCGGCGTAGCGTGTCTGGGACTGGGCACCAAGATGGGATTGGGTCGTCGCTTGACACCACGCAATCTGGAGTTCGTGGCCCTCAAGCGCGGGCGGATGAGCTATGTGCGATTCGTTTTAGTTGCCGGTAGTTTGCTGGGGTTCTCCGATCCCTCCACCTTTATTCTGGGAGCAGGCGGCCGTCAGGCCATTAATCTCTTAATCACTCTGGTTCCTCTTTTAGCGTTTGCAATCCTCTTCCGTATGTATCTGAAGGGCGAAGCTACGCGAGTCGATAAGATACTAATAGTAGCGTTCCTGGCGTCACGCTTTGTCGCAGGGATGTCTTCTGGCTGGCTGGGCGTATTCACCTCGTTAATAATTATCTGTGCCGCACTTTATATCGCTGAAAAGAAGAGAATTCCGCGACTTGCCATAGTCTTAGTCGTTCTGTTTACGTTGTTTTTTCAAGTGGGCAAGGAGGAGTTTCGCAAAACCTATTGGACCACCGGTCAACAGCCCACGGGCCGGCTCGAGCGTTTGCAATTTTGGACTGATACGTCGCTGGCGAAGTGGAACGAAGCGATTGACGACCCGTCCGGAGAAACTTTCAGAGAGGCATTGAGTCCCAGCGTCAATCGACTATCGCTGCTGACGCAGACCGCGAATGTTATCGACCAAACGCCGGAGGTTGTCCCCTATCAGTATGGCGAGCTTTACTCGTACATGTTCATTACTTTAATACCGCGGTTTGTTTGGCCGGACAAACCGTCTGTTAACGACGCAAACCAGTTTTACCAGGTTGCGTATGGACTGACACGCGAGGAAAACCTCGAAGGCGTCTCCATTGCAGTAGGTGTGTTGACCGAGGGGTTCATCAGCTTCGGGTGGATCGGCGCGCTGGGAATAATGTTTCTGCTGGGTATTTTCTTCGACTTTTTTCAGAGCACTTTTCTGTCAAAGAATTCCGGTCAGTTGTTGATCTCGTTGGGCGTCGTCCTGTTGCCGCAGTTTCTAACCATCGAGTCACAATTAGCCGCGTACTTAGGGGGCATTGTTCAGCAGGTCATCTTCACCTTAATCATCATGCTTCCGGCGATGAGTTTGCGACGGCGCATGCCTCGTATGCGTTTGCCCAAATGGCGGTATGCCCCTGAGTAATCAAAGTCGAACCGTCGTCGGGCTGTTTCCGCAGTGGGGAAACGGTCACGTGGGTGGCATTCAGGCGAGTGGCCGTGTCGCGTGGGAAGCGATCTCAGTTGGGGCACAGAAAG
>DATEPF010000095.1:0-7697 GCA_035273325.1 Pyrinomonadaceae bacterium
TTTACCCGTCAGGTCTCCTCCGAAATGTTTGTCCGCCATCGCGGCAAACGTTTCGAAGGTACCCTGCACGATCCCTTGCGTGCCGATGTAGATCCAGCTTCCGGCAGTCATTTGGCCGTACATCATCAGGCCCTTGCGTTCCAACTCGTGGAAATGTTCCCAATTGGCCCACGCGCCGACCAGATTTGAATTGGCAATCAAAACTCGCGGCGCATAGTCGTGTGTGCGAAACACTGCCACGGGCTTGCCAGATTGGACCAACAGCGTTTCATCGTTCTCGATGGCTTGTAGTTCGCGCACGATAGCGTCAAACGATGCCCAGTTACGCGCAGCTTTTCCGGCGCCACCGTAGACAACTAAGTCTTCGGGCCGCTCGGCGACATCCGGATCGAGATTGTTCATCAGGCAGCGCAGTGCCGCTTCCTGATGCCAACTCTTGCAATTAAGTTTGGGACCGCGCGGCGCGCGGACTGTTCGCTGAGACATATCCTGAGCGAGTCTTGTTTACTGTTGAATTGGAAAGAGAGAGAGTGCCGGTCGCAAAAATCGTTGTCTCAACTTCCTTCACTATCCGCAATTTTGATTGAACGCCCTAAGAGACGACTGAAGAAGCCACCTTCTTTTTTAACTATTTGTTCCAACTCGCCGGAATCCAACCAGACGCCCGCACACTTATCACACATGTCCACCGGCACATCTTCAACCATGATCTCTTTGAGTGTTCCGTCGCAGCGCGGACAACGCATGGAAGAGGTTCCCGCCTCTTTTGCCGCAGCCGCAATTTTCATTTTTTCGCGCAGCTTCTCAATCGCTTCCTTGTTCTGACGCGCAAAGTATTCTTCTTCAAGACCGCGTCTTCGTTTATCAAATGAGTCTGACATAGATCCCTCCAGTGTTTAAGAGCTACTCTCCGTGTTAGTTCGTGTAATTCGTAGGTCGATCTTTAATGGGGAAAACGCTACGAATTACAAAAAACAACACGTAAAGACTAAAGCAACGTGTCAAACTCCCGCCGCCGAATCGCTTCACTAATTGAGGCAATATCTCCTGACATCGACCGATCGGTTGTCAATCGCGGCACGTGTGCACGAACGACATCGTAGCCGGCTTTCGCTCCTCGTCCCGGCGACAACGGCTTCCGGAATTCAAGACCCTGCGCGGCAGTTATTAGTTCGATTGCCAGGACGTCTTCAGCGAGCCTGACAATAGAACGCAGTTTGGTGGCTGCGGTCATTCCCATGGAAACGTGATCTTCTTTACCGCCGTCAGTCGGAACGTTATCAATGCTCGCCGGATGCGCAAGTATCTTTGCTTCACTCAGGAGTGCAACTGCCGTCACCTGCAACATCATGAAGCCCGAGGCGGTGCCCGCGTGTTCCGTTAAAAATGGCGGTAGATCTTCATTTGAATCTGGATTTACCAGCCGATCTATGCGACGTTCGATAATACTAATCAAGTCGGTCATGGCCAGCGCCGCGTAATCAAAAGCCAATGCGAGCGGAGCACCGTGAAAGTTTCCGCCAGACAACACATCGCCGGTTTCCGCAAACACCAGCGGATTGTCAGTGCCGCTTCCAGTCTCAATCTCCACTACTTCCCGCACGTGACTTAACGCACCGCGAACTGCCCCATGGACCTGCGGCATGCAACGCAAACTGTAAGCGTCTTGTACGCGCGGATCGTTTTCAATGTGAGAATCTCTAATCTCACTATCTGCGAGGAGTTCACGTAAATGCGCAGCAACGTCTGATTGTCCGCGATGCGGACGAGCGTCGTGTATGCGCTGATCAAACGGAACGGGTGTGCCTTTCAATGCTTCGAGCGACATTGCACCCGCAACATCCGCCAGCCGGTTTACGCGTTCTGCGCGTTTCAGCGCCAACGCACCGACGGCGCCCATCGCCTGCGTTCCATTCAGCAACGCCAATCCTTCCTTGACTTCCAATTGGATTGGTTTCAAGCCTGCACGTTGTAAGGCCTGGTCACCGTTCAAACGTTCGCCCTGGTAAAAAGCTTCGCCTTCACCAATAGTCACCAAGGCGAGATGGGCCAGCGGTGCCAAGTCGCCACTCGCTCCCACGGACCCTTTTTCCGGGATAACCGGAACGACGCCGCGCTCGAGCATCTGAATCAACGCATTGACAACTTCAACGCGTGCGCCACTAAGTCCGCATGCCAACACGTTTGTTCGTAACAACAACATGGCGCGAGACTCAGCTTCCGACAACGGGTTGCCGACGCCACACGCGTGACTGCGAACGAGGTTAAGTTGGAGCTGTTGTAGTTCGGCCCTTTCAATAAGCACGTCCGAGAGCCTGCCAAAACCAGTGTTGACGCCGTAAACCGTCCGGTTTTCTTCTACAATCTGCTCAACTACACGACGGGCATCTTCAATTCTCACGCGTGCCGCGTCCGAAAGCCTCACCTGGGCCCGGCCATATGCAACGTCGGCAATTTGTTCGAGTGTAAGCCTTTGCCCGTCTATTTGAATCATTGGAAGCACAGAAGTCGGAAGTCGGAGAACAGAAGTCAGAGGTCGGAAGTCAGAAGTCGGAAGTCAGAAGTCGGAGGTCTGAGTTGTGACTGCAGACCTCTGATCCCCGACCTTTGACTTCTGACCTCTGACCTCTGGCCTTTAGGCCTTCACGCCTGCGTCCTGTCCGGGGTTTCTGAAATGTCTATTCGTCTTGAATCTCTGTCTGGTGTTTCGCTGATATCGATCTTGCGAAATTCACCAGTGCTCGCGCCGCTACGGACGCGCTGCCGGGCACGCTTCGCACGTGATGTTGTGCGGCGCGATCCTGTCGCTGCGCGCGTCCAACTGGTCATTCTTTTCAATGGGCGCAATGAAAATTGGTGCTGCGGCAGCACTTCGCCGGTCGCTTCCCGCAAACGCACCGTGCCAATGGCGAAGATGGCGATGGCAGCGTTAAAAATCACGCCGACCACAAACACCAACCAGCCCGGCACCAGTCCAACTTGCGCGCGATCGATGAAAGCATCGAAGTCCCGTGCCGGCAGTGGATGCAAATAAACCTTAAGGTTCCATGCCAGCGCCAACAGTGCAAATATCCATAAATAGTTTCGTCGCAGCCGGCGACCGATCGCTTCCCATTCGGTAATAGTGAAGTGCGGAGTAATCAAGTCTGCTGCCAAATGTTCGGCCCACGCTTCATCAGGAGGCACACCTTCTGGTGCCATCATCTGCGCGAAGTACCCGGTCTCCAGAACGCGGACCCGGCTGGACCAGATCTCGTAATAACGATAACGTCGCGCTTCCATGATCAAAAAGATAGCGACGAGAATCGAATTGATGGGAATTACAAAGTGAGCGTTTGTCGCCGAACCAAACACAAATGAAAGAGTTGCGCCGGCAGTCAGCACGGCCCAGTTTGTAGTCGTGTCCAGCCGGTTGCGCCAGGTATTGGAGCGTTGCACTTCGCCGCGATAGAAGTGGATCATCGCGGTGTTGAAATCCGAATGCCCCATGCGTCGCATCTGCGCCGCGGCTGCGCTGGGCGCGCGTTCACTCACCGGTACTTCCGCGGGCGGCGCGGGGCGCAAACGGGGTGTAACGCGGTCGCTTGAGGTTTGGCCGCTACCTTTTTGATGGGCTTCAGTGGTCATTTAAAGTGCGTCGAATGGCGAGCCTGCGGGGTAGAGCGGAGCAAGCATCCCGACTCCGGTCAATAATATATCACGCAGTTAACGATGCTCGTAGCTGAAGGCGATTACTGACATAACACGTTACCGCGATGAATTTTTGAGCACGATCTTTGATCTGTTCAACGACTAAATTAGATCGCTAAGTCTTCCTTCTCCACAACAAAACAAATCAACAATTGCCTCTCGGACCACTCGCTTGACAGTGTTTAAGCGCATACCTATAGTTCAAATTCCGCTGTTTGACGTGAGTGTTTCCATCATGACTGCCGATCAAAGAGAGACGGATGCACAGTGGATGCGTCAGGCGCTCGCGGCAGCTGAGGAAGCGCGCGGGCGTGACGAAGTACCGATTGGCACCTGCATTGTGTCAGGCGAAACGGTTCTTGCAGTTGCCGGAAACCGGACGCGTACCGATCGCGATCCGACGGCGCACGCCGAGATCGTCGCGTTGCGCGCCGCGGCGCTGAAAGCAGGAAACTATAGACTAACGGACACGGTGGTTTACTCGACCATCGAACCGTGTGTGATGTGCGCCGGCGCTCTGATCCAGGCCAGGGTTGCACGACTGGTTTATGGTGCGCTCGATGAGCGCGCGGGCGCGGTGGAGTCGCGCTTTCGAGTTTGCGATACAGATTTTTTGAATCACCGCATCGAAGTTACGGCAGGCGTGTTAGAGCACGAATGCCGCCAACTCATGCAGGATTTTTTTCGCAAACGGCGGGAACGCAAAAAGGATGAGGGATGACGGATGAAAAAAGAAGGATGGACCGACTTGTTCATCCCTCCTCCCTCATCCCTTGTTAGGAGAGGTCGCATAGTGGATTAGTGCACCGGTCTCGAAAACCGGAGTGGGTTAACGCCCACCGTGGGTTCGAATCCCACCCTCTCCGCCATTCGATTGCGGATTTCAGATTGCGGACTGCGGATTGGTGAAGTTGCTGTTGGCACTGTTCGTTCTCAGAGAATTTGACTCCTGATCTCGAACAAGTTGGCTTGCGGTTGGGGTTGAGGCTTGGAATCTCGCCAATCCGCAATCCGAAATCCGCATTCCGCAATCGTCAGGAGAGGTGCAAGAGTGGTTGAATTGGCAGCACTGGAAATGCTGTGAGCGGGAAACCGTTCCGTGGGTTCGAATCCCACCCTCTCCGCCATCAGATTGCGGATTTCAGATTGCGGATCGCGGATCGCGGATCGCGGATATCGGCACTGCTCGATCATCCTCAATTCCGCATTATGCATGCGGAAACCCTCAGGAGAAGCCCAATGAAGTCCCTAAAGTTTTCCATCGCCCTGGCCGCGGGTTTTGTTTTCCTCTTCGCAGCCATCGATACTTTGGCGCAGTCGCGAACCAACCCGCTCCAGCGCCCACGCGGGTCAGTTTGCGGTAATCCCAAACTGCCCTGCCGCACCTCAGCTACGTTTCAAGCTAATGATTTGCCGTTTCGTGTGCCTGAGAATTCGGTGATCTGGGATACCGAACTTTTTTACGCAGTTATTCTTAAGAGCGTTAAGTCGACGGAAGACAACTGTGATGTGTTCGTTCCCGAAAATGAACGACTAGAGGCCCAGGCTTTGTTTCCTGACCGAAAAGTTTTCTCAAATCGTTGTTACGACATTGAGAACCTGTTCTACACTAACGTCGATCCCAAATTCCGAATCATGGCGGTCTACGCAGGCTCAAGTTTGGCGGAAGCGAACCGCGTTTTGGCGTCAGTAAAAAGTACAGGTAAATTCCCCGGCGCTTATTTGCGTCGCATGCGCACGGGATTTAACGGTACCTGAGGCGCGACTGGTGCCTGGTCGTGATACAAAGCGGACACGGTGAGACTTAAACTGCGGTTACAGTCATTCGCGAAAGGAACGACTGGTAGCAATATCGGTCGGGGGTAAATATGGATGACAAATTAGCAGCCGACGAAGCGCGACGCTCGGTACAACATGAATCCGTGAAGGCGCACGTCGAAGGGGAAGTACAGTCGGAGATCGCGGCTGAGGCCAGCCAGCCGGTAACAGCTGACGAGCCTCAACGAGTGAGACAGGTCGCCAGGGACTTTCGCTCCAAGGCTGTTGATGAAGTTGTTGACACCGAAAGGGAAGTCGAACGCGGCCGCGGGGCCGCGCGTGTTTCCCAGATCGTCGATTACATCTTCTATGTGATTTACGCGTTGCTGGGAATGCGGTTCCTGTTGGCATTGCTGGCGGCTCGCAGTAGTGCCGGATTCGTGCAGTTTATCGTTACCGTTACAAATCCGTTCTACGCGCCGTTCAGAGGAATTGTCGACAGCCCGCGAACCGACCAGGGGCACACTTTGTTACTGCCCATCGTTGTTGCGATAATTGCGTACGTCCTGTTGCACCTCGCGATTAATGGATTGCTGCGAATGCTGGCGCATCGCAAGACCGCGATTTAGTTGCCGCACTATCTGAGATTAATGAGACAGACAGGAATGTCTGTCCTACTTTGACAAGTTATCAGGCTTCGGGCTCCGCACAACGGAGAACTTCGTGAACCCCGCCAGGCCGGGAACGGAGCAACGGTAGCGAAGTTCCCGTGTGTTGCGGGTAAGCCCGGAGTCTGGCCACACTCAGGTGATGAGTGATGAGTAATAGGTGATGAGTAAGTTTCTCGCTCTCACGTTTTACTTGCCACTCATCACTCATCACTTTTAGCTCATCACTGGTTTCATGACCTACCAGGTAATTGCACGCAAATGGCGGCCGCAGAGCTTCGACGAAGTTACTGGCCAGGAAGCAATTACCCGCACCCTGCGCAACGCAATTGAACATCAGCGTCTGCACCACGCTTACTTGTTCTCTGGTGCGCGAGGCGTAGGCAAAACAACCACTGCCCGGCTGCTCGCCAAAGCTTTGAACTGTCATAAGGCCGATGGACCAACTGGGACTCCGTGTCGCACGGACGATCCGGACGCTTGCGCTTCCTGCAGAGAAATCACTGACGGCCGTTCAATTGACGTGCTCGAGATCGACGCTGCCTCAAATACGGGTGTAGACAACGTGCGCGACTCGATCATCGAAACGGTTGGATTCGCGCCGGCGCGGGATCGCTATAAAGTCTTCATCATTGACGAAGTCCACATGTTGTCGAAACCGGCTTTCAACGCCCTGCTGAAAACGTTGGAGGAGCCGCCGTCGCGCGTCGTATTCATTATGGCAACCACGGAACGTCACAAAGTTCCCGAGACGATTCTGTCGCGCTGCCAGCAGTTTGAGTTTCGCACCATCGCGACTTCAAAAATTCTTGAACGCTTACGCCAAATTGCCAAAGCCGAAAGGATCGAAGTTGCGGACGAGGGGTTGCGCGAGATTGCGCGCTCCGGTGAAGGATCGATGCGCGATGCGCAGTCGGGATTTGATCAGGTCATTAGTTTTGCCGGCGCCAAAATAAAGAAAGAAGACGTCGAGATGGCGCTGGGTGTTGCCGGTGCTGACACCCTCATCCGCGTAATCAACGGCATTGCCGAGCACCAGCCGTCCGAAGCGCTCGCCGTAGTTGAAGACGTTGTCATGCGCGGACACGATTTGCGAAATTTTTGCCGCGACCTGTTGGCCCACTTCCGCGATCTGCTGGTGACCAAAGTGTCAGCGAGTGAAGAACTATTGGAGTCGGCCGTCTGCGATCGCGATGAGTTGAAACGCCAGGCGCAGTTATTTTCGGAATCAGACCTGGTGCGTTTCTTTCACTCGCTGGCGGAGACCGAGACGTTGTTGAAGACCGCGGCCCATCCTCGTTACCAGTTGGAAGTTGGACTGGTAAAACTGATGGAGATGCGGCGGCTGGAGCCGTTAGGAAATTTGATTGAGCGGCTGGGCGCGTTGGAAGAATCAGTCCGCACAGGAAAACCCTTGGCCCAAACGAAAAGCAACGCTGCATCGTCAGGAGCTAGCAGCAGTGACGTTAAAGCTTCGGCGGCCGTAACGACGTCTGGCGCCGGCGCGGCTGTCAAACTGGCGCTGGAAGCTGAGCCGCGTGCATACGTACCTTCGGCAGCGCCTGCGCCCGCAATATCTGC